>NZ_AKJP02000023.1:0-15919 GCF_000282275.2 Pseudomonas sp. GM30
ATTGGCCTGCTCGTTGCCGTTGATGCGGTTGTCGAGGTTGTTGCCGGAGCCGTTGATTGCATCCAGGCCGGTCAGCACGAGGTTTTCTACGTTGGCACTCAGGGCAAAGGACACGGAGCTGCGAACCGTATCGATTTCGCTGGCCAGCGTGCTGGTTTCGGTGACTGTATCGCCCAGGTTATCGACGATGTAAGTATCGTTGCCCGCACCACCGATCAGGGCGTCCGCACCCTGACCACCGTCCAGGATGTTATTGCCGTCATTACCGGCGATCGTGTTGTTTTGCGCGTTGCCCGTACCATTGAGGTTGGCGGAGCCGATGAGGTTCAGGTTCTCCAGGTTGGCACCGAGCACATAGTCGATGCTGGCGTTGACGGTGTCGTTGCCCATGCCCGCGTAGTCAAAAATGACATCCCCGGCATTGTCCACGTAGTAAGTGTCGTTGCCGGCACCACCGTACATGGTGTCTGCACCGGCGTTACCGTTGAGGGTGTTATCCAGATCATTGCCGTATAGAACGTCATTGAAAACCGAACCGATGGCGATTTCGATCTTGGCACCGTAGGCAATCGCCAAACCATTGTTGATGAGGTATCCCGTAGACTGATCGACAAAGGCCTTGCCGATATAACTGTAGGTCCCTTCATTAAGGTTGAGCGTCACGGCGGACAATTGGTTGCTGCCGTCGAGGGTGTCGATGCCGCCTGCGTCCCAGATGGTTTCGAAGATCGACTGGTCGGGGGCCCACGAGTAGACGTTATTGCCTGTCTGCCACTGCATGTTGGCACCGTATAGGCTCTGGATCGCGAGGATGTCGAGCAACATCGGCGTAGTCGGCTGATAGGAGTAGTTGCTGTTGTAGCTCATTACCGTGAAGTGAACATCATCAAGCGACGAGTCCAGCAATGTTTTATTTGTCGAGCTGACATCGAATGGATGTTTGAGTCCGAGCGCATGACCGATTTCGTGGATAAAGGTCAGGTAGTCGTAGGAGCCATTGCCCGGGTTGGAGTTGTTCGTCTCCGGGCCGATCCAGACATCGCCCCCTCTAGGGTTGTTGGCCGGGAAGTAGGCCCAGGCAGCTGTCTGGTTATCCATCAACCGATAAGCGCCAAAGCGAAGGTCACCCACGTTGTTGATGTCATCGCTGGTCTGCGTGAAGCTGAGGTTGGCGACAGCACTCCAAGTGGCCAAGGCATTGGTCACCGCAGTTTTCTGCCCGCTCGTCAGTTCGTACAGCGCGTTGTATTCATTATCAGAACTGTAATTGGTGACGAAGTACGAAGTGTTGGGCGCCATGAAGCTATAGCTAAGGCTGGTCGGACCCGAAGCAGGCCAGTTTGCCCCCAGCCAATAAGTTCCGGAGATCAGGCTGTCAACGTACTTGTTACCGGTCAGTGCTGAAGGAAACGCAATTGAATACGACGAAGGGGTAGGCATGGTTTTTCCTGGGTAATATGCGACTATTCCTGAATGCAGTCGCTACAAAATGAACGCGATTCTGTACCAGTATTTACCGATTTGACATCATTTGGCCACCACTTTCAGATTGGTGGCGTCAAATTACTGGCCTGGAATTCTGTATCGGCGCCTACAGTAGAATTCTTAGCAAACTTCATCAGCCATTTGCCAAGGATTCTTATGCCTGCAACTATCCCGTCGCTCATCCGCGAAACCTTCCCCGTCGGCCCGCTCCAGTGCAACTGCACGATCATCGGCGACCCGCTTACTAAAAAAGCCATCGTCGTCGACCCGGGCGGCAATCCTGACCTGATCATGGCGCGCCTCGATGCTCATGGCCTGAAAGTGGTCAGCATCATCCACACCCACGCGCATCTCGATCACTTCCTCGCCTCCGGGCAGATGAAAGAGAAAACCGGCGCGACCCTGCACCTGCACAAGGAAGACCAGTTCCTGTGGGACAACCTCGAGATGCAATGCCAGATGTTCGGCGTGCCTTACACCCCGGTACCGTCGCCGGATCGCTGGTTGAGCGACGATGAAGAACTGGCCTGTGGCTGCGGTGTGGCGCTGCATACGCCGGGACATACGCCCGGTTCCATGAGCTTTTGGTTTTCCGAGGCTAAGCTGTTGATTGCCGGCGACACGTTGTTTCGTCGCGGCGTAGGACGCACGGATTTGTGGGGCGGCGATCAGGCGACCATCGTGCGATCGATCAAGCAGCGGCTGTACACGCTCGACGAAGACGCAATCGTGGTTGCCGGGCATGGTCCGGACACGCGTCTTGGGGATGAAATGCGCGAAAACCCGTTCGTGCGCGCCTAAACATTTTGTCACGAGTGTGCGGCGGAATTTTTCGGCATTGTCATGATCCAACGCCCGCACAGGTCTATTGCCTAGGGCCGCTGCCACACAGAATGCGAAAAAACCAGGAGCTCTTCATGTTCACCACGCCTCGTTTGATTATTGTTGCTACCGCTGTGGCCATGTTGGCCGGCTGCGCCTCGCCCAACCCGTATGACAATCAGGGGCAGGCCGACGGTGGCTCGCAAGGCATGAGCAAAACCGCCAAATACGGCGGTCTCGGTGCGCTGGCTGGCGCCCTGGCGGGTGCCGCCATCGACCACAACAACCGTGGCAAGGGCGCCCTGATCGGCGCGGCGGTGGTGGGGGCTTCGGCGGCCGGTTACGGTTACTACGCCGACCAGCAAGAGAAAAAGCTGCGGGCCAGCATGGCCAACACCGGGGTTGAAGTGCAGCGCCAGGGCGATCAGATCAAACTGATCATGCCAGGCAACATCACCTTCGCCACCGATTCGGCGAACATCGCCCCAAGCTTCTACCAGCCGCTGAACAACCTGGCGAACTCGTTGAAAGAGTTCAACCAGAACCAGATCGAAATCGTCGGCTACACCGACAGCACCGGCAGCCGCCAGCACAACATGGACCTGTCTCAGCGTCGTGCGCAGAGCGTGGCGACCTACCTGACCTCGCAGGGTGTCAGCGGTGCCAACCTGTCGGCGCGTGGCGCCGGCCCGGATAACCCGATTGCCAGCAACGGTGACGTCAATGGCCGTGCGCAGAACCGCCGCGTCGAGGTCAACCTGAAGGCGATTCCGGGCCAGCAGTATGGTGGTCAGCAGCAACAGCCGGGTACGGTGCAGCAGTATCCGTAAGTGAAGGCTTGAGTGAAGAAATGCCCGGTCTTGTGATCGGGCATTTTTTTGGGTTGCCCGTGCTGGCCCTTTCGCGAGCAAGCTCGCTCCCACAGGGATGGGTGTTGTTCACAGAATCTGCGTTCACTACATGACCCTGCGGGAGCGGGCTTGCTCGCGAAGGCGCCGGGCCAATCACCATCAAATCATCAGATACAAAAAAAGCCGACAAGCGAATTGTCCGGGGCTTTTTGTTGGGCGCTAAGCTGATTACTTCTTCAAACCATAATGCTCATCGAGCATGCCTGGCGAGTTCGGGGCTTTCGGTGCATAGTCGCGTGGCGGCTCCTGATCGCGCGGCGGCGTCAGGCGTTCGCGCGGTGCCTGCGCGGCATCGGCGTGCAAAGCGGCGATCAGGCGTTGACGGGTCTGCTCGTCCAGGGCCAGGCGGTTGGCGCCCTCGGCGAGATGATCCTGCACTTCCTGATAGCTTTGGGTCAGCTTCTTGACCAGCATCGCGGTGCTGTTGAAGTGGGTGACCACCTCGTTTTGATAGCTGTCGAAACGCTCCTGGATATCATCCAGTTGACGCTGCGTGCGGCTCGGCGCGGCGTTCGGCGCGACGCGAGCGATCAGGAATCCAATGGCGACACCCACAACCAGGGCAAGAGTCGGTAACAACCAAACTAAGAGCGAGTGTTCCACGAGTCCTTCCTCTATAAACGGCTTTGCTTTACGTTAACGGCTCGAACCTGCGCTGTATACCGCGATTCACTCGCAATAGATTGGCACAGACAATTTGCTAGACGAGTCGACCCGATTCGAGGTCACGGAGTTCCTTCCTTGCTGATGCGTGAAACCCCTGTAGTGATTGACGGCCCGGTGGGTCAACTTGAGTCTCTGTACCTGGATAACGAGCAGCCAATCGGCATCGCGCTGATCTGCCACCCGAACCCGGTGCAGGGCGGCACCATGCTCAACAAGGTCGTCTCGACCCTGCAGCGCACCGCGCGCGATGCGGGCCTGATTACCTTGCGCTTCAACTATCGTGGCGTCGGTGCCAGCGAAGGTTCGCACGACATGGGCATCGGCGAGGTCGACGATGCTCAGGCTGCCGCTGCATGGCTGCGAGAAAAACACCCGGATCTGCCGCTGACCCTGTTCGGTTTTTCCTTCGGCGGATTTGTTGCAGCAAGTCTCGGCGGTCGACTCGAAGCGCAGGGCGTACAGCTCAAGCACCTGTTCATGGTTGCTCCGGCGGTGATGCGTCTGGGCGATCAGGATCAACTGCCACAGCACGGCGAGCTGACCGTGATCCAGCCGGAAACCGACGAAGTGATCGATCCGCAGTTGGTCTACGACTGGTCGGAACAACTCCAGCGCCCCCATGAGCTGCTGAAAGTGGCAGAATGCGGACACTTTTTTCATGGCAAGCTGACCGATCTCAAGGATCTGATCCTGCCGCGTCTCTCGAATTGATTGCAGTCTGACAAGCGATTACCCATGACGAACCGTACCCGTATCCTCACCGGCATCACCACCACCGGCACGCCGCACCTGGGCAACTATGCCGGCGCCATCCGCCCGGCGATCCTCGCCAGCCGCGACAGCAATGCCGACTCGTTCTACTTCCTGGCCGACTACCACGCCCTGATCAAATGCGATGACCCGCTGCGCATCCAACGCTCGCGTCTGGAAATCGCCGCGACCTGGCTGGCCGGTGGCCTCGATGTCGACCGTGTGACCTTCTATCGCCAGTCCGACATCCCGGAAATCCCGGAGCTGACCTGGCTGCTGACCTGCGTCGCCGCCAAGGGCCTGCTCAATCGGGCGCATGCCTACAAGGCCTCGGTGGACAAGAACGTCGAGAGCGGTGAAGACCCGGATGCCGGGATCACCATGGGTCTCTACAGCTACCCGGTGCTGATGGCGGCAGACATCCTGATGTTCAACGCGCACAAGGTGCCGGTCGGCCGCGACCAGATCCAGCACGTGGAAATGGCCCGCGACATCGGTCAGCGCTTCAACCATCTGTTCGGCCAGGGCAAGGAGTTCTTCACCATGCCCGAAGCGCTGATCGAGGAAAGCGTGGCGACGTTGCCGGGCCTCGACGGGCGCAAGATGTCGAAGAGCTACGACAACACCATCCCGCTGTTCTCCAGCGCCAAAGAGATGAAGGACGCGATCTCGCGGATCGTCACCGACTCCAAGGCGCCGGGCGAGGCGAAAGATCCAGACAACTCGCACCTGTTCACCCTGTTCCAGGCGTTCGCCACACCGGCGCAGGCTGACGAGTTCCGCAGCGAACTGCTCGGCGGTCTGGGTTGGGGCGAGGCGAAGAATCGTCTGTTCCAGTTGCTCGACAATGAGCTGGGTGAGTCCCGTGAGCGCTATCACCAGTTGATCGAGCGCCCGGCGGATCTGGAAGACATCCTGCAGCACGGCGCGAAAAAGGCCCGTGCGGTGGCGACGCCGTTTCTCAATGAACTGCGTGAAGCGGTCGGCCTGCGTTCGTTCGTCAATCAGGTGCAAGTGGCGGCGACCACCAAGAAGAAAGCCGCGAAAGCTGCACGCTTCGTCAGCTTCCGTGAAGACGACGGCAGTTTCCGCTTCCGTCTGCTGGCGGCCGATGGCGAGCAACTGCTGCTGTCGCGCAACTTTGCCGACGGCAAAACCGCCGGCCAGGTGACCAAGCAACTGCAATCCGGTCAGGCGCTGGACATTCGCAACGAAGACCTGAGCTTCAGCGTGTGGCTGGAAGGTGAGTGCGTTGGCGACAGCCCGGCGTTCGCTGATGCGGCGGCGCGGGACGCGGCCATCGAGGCTTTGCGCGTTGCGCTGACCCCGGTTCAGGACTAATCCGCGGCGCGGCCCGACCAAGGGCTGATTGCCATTCCTACGGGCCGTCGCTACAGTGACGGCCCGTTTTTGTTGCCTTGCTAACGAATTATGACGCCCCTAGAACGATACCAAGCTGATCTGAAACGCCCGGACTTCTTCCATGACGCCGCGCAGGAAACTGCCGTGCGTCATCTGCAGCGCCTGTACGACGATCTGATCGCGGCCGAGCAGAACAAGCCGGGTTTGCTGGGCAAGCTGTTTGGCAAGAAGGATCAGACGCCGGTCAAGGGCCTGTACTTCTGGGGCGGCGTGGGTCGCGGCAAGACTTACCTGGTCGACACCTTCTTCGAAGCGCTGCCGTTCAAGGAAAAGACCCGCACTCACTTCCACCGCTTCATGAAGCGCGTGCACGAAGAAATGAAAACCCTCGGCGGCGAGAAAAACCCGCTGACCATCATCGCCAAGCGCTTTGCGGCCGAGTCGCGAGTGATCTGCTTCGATGAATTCTTCGTTTCGGACATCACCGACGCGATGATCCTCGGCACGCTGATGGAAGAGCTGTTCAAGAACGGCGTGACCCTGGTCGCGACCTCGAACATTGTTCCGGACGGCTTGTACAAGGACGGTCTGCAGCGCGCGCGGTTCCTGCCGGCCATTGCGCTGATCAAGCAGAACACCGAGATCGTCAACGTCGACAGCGGTGTCGACTACCGTCTGCGCCACCTCGAACAAGCGGAGCTGTTCCACTACCCGCTGGACGAAGCCGCGCACGAAAGCCTGCGCAAGAGCTTCAAGGCACTGACACCGGAATGCACCGCAGCGGTCGAGAATGACGTGCTGATCATCGAAAACCGCGAAATCCGTGCGCTGCGCACCTGCGACGACGTGGCCTGGTTCGACTTCCGCGAACTGTGCGACGGCCCGCGCAGCCAGAACGATTACATCGAGCTGGGCAAGATCTTCCACGCCGTGCTGCTCAGCGGCGTCGAGCAGATGAGCGTCACCACCGACGACATCGCCCGGCGCTTCATCAACATGGTCGACGAGTTCTACGACCGTAACGTCAAGCTGATCATTTCTGCCGAAGTCGAGCTGAAAGACTTGTACACCGGCGGACGCCTGACATTCGAATTCCAGCGTACGCTCAGCCGTCTGCTGGAGATGCAATCGCACGAATTTCTGTCGCGGGCGCACAAGCCTTAAACCGATTCGGCGTACAAAAAAGGGCCTGCGATTGCAGGCCCTTTTTGTATCTGAAATTCACCTCGAACCCTGTGGGAGCGAGCGTGCTCGCGAAAGCGGTGTGTCAGCAATACAAACACTGGCTGACACTACGCCTTCGCGAGCAAGCTCGCTCCCACAGGAGTCCTTGTGTCGTTCAAAAGCTACGCAGCCTGCTGAAACTGCTGCCGATACTGGTTCGGCGACAGCTCGGTGTGCTGGCGGAACAGCCGCGCAAAGAAGCTCGCATCGTCGTAGCCGACCTCATAACTGATGGTCTTGATGCTTTTGCGGCTGCCGGACAGCAAGCCCTTGGCGGTCTCGATGCGCAGGCGTTGCAGGTAGTGCAGCGGCTTGTCGCCGGTGGCGGTCTGGAAGCGGCGCATGAAGTTGCGGATGCTCATGCCGTGCTCGCGGGCCACGTCTTCAAAGCGGAACTTGTCGGCGAAATGCTCTTCGAGCCAGTGCTGGATCTGCAGGATGATCACGTCCTGGTGCAGCTTCTGCCCACCGAACCCGATACGTCCCGGCGAATAACTGCGCTGCACTTCATACAGAATGTCGCGGGCCACGGCTTGCGCCACGTTGGCGCCGCAGAAGCGTTCGATCAGGTAGATATAGAGGTCGCAGGCTGAAGTGGTGCCGCCGGCGCAATACAGGTTGTCGGCGTCGGTCAGGTGCTTGTCCTGATTGAGGTACACCTTGGGGAAGCGCTCGGCGAAGGCATTGAAGAAGCGCCAGTAGGTGGTCGCTTCCTTGCCATTGAGCAGGCCAGCCTCGGCCAGCCAGAACACCCCGGTGGCTTCGCCGCAGAGCACCGCACCGCGTGCGTGCTGCTCGCGCAGCCACGGCAGGATCTGTGGATAACGGCCGCACAGGGTTTCGAAATCGTCCCAGAACGCCGGGAGGATGATGACGTCGGCGTTTTCCAGGCCACCGTCCACCGGCATCATTACGTCACTGAAGCTGTTCACCGGTTTGCCATCGGGGCTGACCAGGCGGGTTTCGAACGCCGGTGTCAGGCCGTGGCCCAGTTGTTTGCCGTAACGCAGGCTGGCCAAGTGGAAGAAATCCTTGGCCTGCATGAGAGTGGATGCGAAAACCCGGTCGATTGCCAGGATGCTGACGCGCCGCAAGGGCGTGGAGACTTGCTTGGACATAATTCAACTTTTGTTTTGTTTTTATAAGGGAAAGTGGTCACCAGACGGCTGGATCGTCTTATTTTTTGTCGGATGTGTCCAGTGTCCCGTGTCGGAGGTGAGGCTTAGTCTCTGAAGGTCATATCCCTCCAACAAGAATGAAAGGTGCCGCATGATCCCCAGAACCTTGTTCAGCTCCGAGCACGAATTGTTCCGCGACAGCGTACGAACCTTCCTCGAAAAAGAGGCCGTGCCGTTCCATGCGCAATGGGAGAAACAAGGCCACATCGACCGCAAGCTGTGGAACAAGGCAGGGGAGGCGGGGATGCTTTGCTCGCACCTGCCGGAAGAATACGGCGGCCTGGGCGCGGACTTTCTGTACAGCGCCGTGGTGATCGAGGAAGTCGGTCGTCTCGGCCTGACCGGCATAGGTTTTTCGCTGCATTCGGACATTGTCGCGCCATACATCCTACATTACGGCAGCGAGGCGCTGAAGCAAAAATACCTGCCAAAACTGGTCTCGGGCGAGATGGTCAGTGCCATCGCCATGACCGAGCCAGGTGCCGGCTCCGACCTGCAAGGGGTCAAGACCACCGCTGTGCTGGATGGCGACGAGTACGTGATCAACGGCTCCAAGACCTTCATCACCAACGGTTTCCTCGCTGACTTGGTGATCGTCGTCGCCAAGACCGATCCGAAGGCCGGCGCAAAGGGCACCAGCCTGTTTGTAGTGGAAGCGAATACGCCGGGCTTCGAGAAGGGCAAACGCCTGGAGAAGGTCGGAATGAAGGCCCAGGACACGTCGGAATTGTTCTTCCAGGACGTGCGCGTGCCGAAGGAAAACCTTTTGGGTCAGGCCGGGGCGGGGTTTGCCTATTTGATGCAGGAATTGCCACAGGAGCGTCTCACGGTGGCGATTGGTGGTCTGGCCTCAGCCGAAGCTGCGCTGAAGTGGACGCTGGATTACACCCGTGATCGCAAGGCGTTCGGCAAGGCGATTGCCGACTTCCAGAACACCCGCTTCAAACTGGCGGAAATGGCCACGGAAATTCAGATTGGCCGGGTCTTTGTCGACAAGTGTCTGGAGCTGCATCTGCAAGGCAAGCTGGATGTGCCGACGGCGGCGATGGCCAAATACTGGGGCACCGACCTGCAATGCAAAGTGCTCGACGAGTGCGTGCAGTTGCATGGTGGCTACGGTTTCATGTGGGAATACCCGGTGGCCCGGGCCTGGGCGGATGCGCGGGTGCAGCGGATCTATGCCGGCACCAATGAAATCATGAAGGAGATCATTGCGCGGTCGTTGTAGGTTTTCGGTGGCTGTCAGACCGCTATCGCGAGCAGGCTCACTCCTACAAGGGGAACGCATTCCAAAATGTAGGAGTGAGCCTGCTCGCGATTGGATCTATGGATTGATCAAGGCGCCGGATTCGGATGATCCTTGTGAATCGCCTCGATCCCCGCCAGCACTTCATCGGAAAGTTTCAGATCAAAACTGGCAATGTTGCTGTCCAGTTGCGCAAGCGTCGTCGCGCCAATGATGTTGCTGGTGACGAACGGTTGCTGGGTGACGAACGCCAGCGCCATTTGCGCCGGATCCAGACCGTGTTCACGGGCCAATGCCACATAGCGGCTGCAGGCAGCTTCCGATTGCGCGTTGAAATAGCGGCTGAAGCGGCTGTAGAGGCTCAGGCGACCTTTCGGTGGGCGAGCGCCACCTTCGTACTTGCCGGACAGGAAACCGAACGCCAGCGGCGAGTAGGCGAGCAGGCCGCACTGTTCGCGGATGGCGATTTCCGCCAGGCCGATTTCAAAGCTGCGGTTGAGCAGGTTGTACGGGTTCTGGATCGACACCGCACGCGGCCAGCCACGGGCTTCGGCCAGAGCGAGGAAACGCATGGTGCCCCACGGCGTCTCGTTGGACAGCCCGATGTGGCGGATCTTGCCGGCCTTTACTTGCTCGTCAAGCGCTTCGAGGGTGTCTTCGAGCGGCGTCAGGTTGGCTTCGATCTTGTGTTTGTAGCCCAGTTGGCCGAAGAAGTTGGTGCTGCGTTCCGGCCAGTGCAATTGATACAGGTCGATGTAATCGGTCTGCAGGCGCTCGAGACTGGCATCCACTGCGGCGGTGATGTGCTGGCGGTTATGGCGCAGGTTTTTGTCGCGGATGTAGTCGATGGTGTTGCCGGGGCCGGCGATCTTGCTGGCGAGGATCCAGTCGGCACGATCACCACGGCTTTTGAAATAATTGCCGATGTAGCGCTCGGTGGTGGCGTAGGTTTCGGCTTTCGGCGGCACCGGGTACATCTCGGCGGTGTCGATGAAATTGATCCCGGCTTCCTTGGCCCGCTCGATCTGGGCGAAGGCTTCAGCTTCAGTGTTTTGCTCGCCCCAGGTCATGGTGCCGAGGCAGATTGCACTCACGTTCAGGTCGGTACGGCCTAGCTGGCGATAGTCCATCGGGTGCTCCTTGGGCAAAACAATCATAAAAGCAGGTTGAAAATTTTTTCGCAATCTGCATAATTGCCGACCTCTTTCTGCAGTGGAAGTGATGCGCCGCCGCCGAAGAATCTTGCCGTTGAACGGACGCGCCGACCCGAGCCCCCGAAAGCGTCTGTATCCGGCTGCCTTTGACTTGTCAAAGTACGCACTATTCAGTAAGATCCGCCGTCTTATTTACAGGCGGCCCCTGAGGCTATAAAGAATGAAAACTTTTACTGCTAAACCGGAAACAGTAAAGCGCGACTGGTTTGTCGTCGACGCTGCTGGTCAGACCCTGGGTCGTCTGGCCACCGAAATCGCGAGCCGTCTGCGTGGCAAGCACAAGCCTGAGTACACTCCTCACGTTGACACCGGCGACTACATCGTCGTAATCAACGCCGAGCAGATCCGTGTAACCGGCGCTAAAACCACTGACAAAATGTACTACTCCCACTCCGGTTTCCCGGGCGGCATCAAGTCGATCAACTTTGAAAAGCTGATCGCCAAAGCCCCTGAGCGCGTGATCGAGACCGCGGTTAAAGGCATGCTGCCTAAGAACCCGCTGGGTCGTGACATGTACCGTAAGCTGAAAGTCTATGCGGGCGCTGCACACCCTCATACTGCTCAGCAGCCCCAAGAACTGAAGATTTAACGGAATAGTTCATTATGTCGGCGACTCAAAATTACGGCACTGGCCGTCGCAAGACCGCAACCGCACGCGTTTTCCTGCGTCCGGGTACTGGTAACATCTCCATCAACAACCGCTCCCTGGACTCGTTCTTCGGCCGCGAAACTGCCCGCATGGTAGTTCGTCAGCCGCTGGAACTGACCGAGACTGTCGAGAAGTTCGACATCTACGTCACTGTCATCGGTGGTGGTGTAAGTGGTCAGGCTGGCGCAATCCGCCACGGCATCACTCGCGCTCTGATGGACTACGACGAAACCCTGCGTAGCGCTCTGCGCAAAGCTGGCTTCGTTACTCGCGACGCCCGTGAAGTTGAACGTAAGAAAGTTGGTCTGCGTAAAGCGCGTAAGCGTCCGCAGTACTCGAAGCGTTAATTCCGCTTCCACGTTCAAAAAAGAACGCCCGATTCCTCACGGAACCGGGCGTTTTTTTATGCCTGCGATTTATCAAAAGAATTGCGCTGTGACAACTTGCCACATTCGTAGACCCCCTATACTGCAAGGCTTGAGGGTATGAGCTCCGGGTAATTCCCTTGTCAGAATTGGGGCTTTTCATTACCATCTCGGCAAAATTTTTATAAGTAACATTGATTTATTTAGTAGATGCCTGATTTAACAGGCCACAAAGCTGATGGGAGAGGACTGAATGAGCAATGACGGCGTGAATGCAGGCCGGCGTCGCTTCTTGGTAGCAGCCACATCCGTGGTGGGTGCTGCAGGAGCGGTGGGGGCTGCGGTCCCGTTCGTGGGGTCATGGTTTCCCAGTGCCAAGGCGAAAGCCGCCGGTGCACCGGTGAAAGTGAATGTCAGCAAGATCGAGCCAGGACAGCAGATGATTGCCGAGTGGCGCGGCCAGCCGGTGTTCATTGTCCGCCGTACTGCGGAAATCCTGGGGAATCTCAAAAAGATCGAGGGCCAGCTCTCCGATCCGACTTCCAAGAACTCCACGCAACCCACCTATGTCGACCCTGAAGTGCGTTCGATCAAGCCGGAAATTCTCCTGCTGATCGGGATCTGCACTCACCTGGGTTGCTCACCAACCTTCCGTCCCGAAGTGGCGCCTGCGGATCTGGGTAAAGACTGGGTCGGCGGCTATTTCTGCCCTTGCCACGGTTCCCACTACGATCTGGCTGGCCGCGTCTACAAGTCGCAACCTGCGCCTTTGAACCTGCCAGTTCCCCCGCATTCCTATGAGACCGATGACCTGATTGTCATTGGCGTCGATACGGAGAAAGCGTGATGAGCAAGTTCATGGATTGGGTTGATGCGCGCTTCCCCGCGACCAAAATGTGGGAAGACCATCTCAGCAAGTATTACGCGCCAAAAAACTTCAACTTCTTCTATTTCTTCGGCTCGCTGGCGCTGCTGGTGCTGGTCAACCAGATCGTCACCGGTGTCTGGTTGACGATGAGCTACACCCCGTCGGCAGAAGAGGCGTTCGCTTCCGTCGAATACATCATGCGCGACGTCGAGTACGGCTCGATCCTGCGTCTGCTGCACTCCACTGGCGCCTCGGCGTTCTTCATCGTGGTCTATCTGCACATGTTCCGTGGCCTGCTCTACGGTTCGTATCAGAAACCACGCGAACTGGTCTGGGTGTTCGGGATGCTGATCTACCTTGCGCTGATGGCTGAAGCGTTCATGGGTTATCTGCTGCCGTGGGGCCAGATGTCCTACTGGGGTGCCCAGGTGATCATCTCGCTGTTCGGTGCGATTCCGGTGATCGGCAACGACCTGACCCAGTGGATTCGTGGTGACTACCTGATCTCCGGAATCACCCTGAACCGCTTCTTCGCCCTGCACGTCGTGGCGCTGCCGATCGTGATTCTGGGTCTGGTGGTGCTGCACATTCTGGCGCTGCACGAAGTTGGTTCGAACAACCCTGATGGCGTCGACATCAAGAAGCACAAAGACGAAAACGGTGTGCCGCTGGACGGCATTGCCTTCCATCCGTACTACACCGTGAAAGACATTGTCGGCGTAGTGGTGTTCCTGTTTATCTTCTGCTTTATCGTGTTCTTCTTCCCGGAAATGGGCGGCTACTTCCTCGAAAAACCAAACTTCGAGCAAGCCAACCCGTTCAAGACGCCTGAGCACATTGCCCCGGTCTGGTACTTCACGCCGTTCTACGCGATCTTGCGTGCGATCCCGGACAAACTCATGGGCGTTATCGCCATGGGCGCCTCGATTGCCTTGCTCTTCGTGCTGCCATGGCTGGATCGCAGTCCGGTCAAATCGATGCGCTACAAGGGCTGGATGAGCAAGATCTGGCTGGTGGTGTTCTGCATCGCGTTCGTGATCCTCGGCATTCTCGGCGTACTCGCTCCGACGCCGGAGCGTACGCTGGTGTCGCAGGTCTGCACCTTCCTGTACTTCGCCTACTTCATTCTGATGCCGTTCTACACCAGGCTCGAGAAGACCAAACCGGTTCCGGAAAGGGTGACTGGCTGATGAAAAAGTTATTTTTTGCTCTGATTTTTGCTGCTCTGCCAGTGCTGTCTTTCGCCGCCGAACACGGTGGCCCGGAGCTGGAAAAAGTCGATATCGACGTGTCGGACAAGGCTGCCCTGCAAGATGGTGCGCGGACCTTCGCCAACTATTGCATGGGTTGCCACAGTGCCAAGTTCCAGCGTTACGAGCGGGTGGCCGATGACCTCGGCATTCCCCACGACATGATGCTCGAGAAGCTGGTGTTCACCGGCGCCAAGATCGGCGACCACATGAACATCGGCATGCAGCCAGCGGACGCCAAGACCTGGTTCGGTGCTGCTCCGCCGGACCTGACCCTGGTGGCTCGCGTGCGTGGTACTGACTGGCTCTACGGTTACCTGCGCTCGTTCTACGAAGATCCGGCGCGCCCATGGGGCGTGAACAACAAGGTCTTCCCGAACGTCGGCATGCCTAACGTGCTGGTCGGCCTGCAAGGTCGTCAGGTGGTGGGCTGCAAGCAAGTGCAGATCGTCGAAGACGGCAAGAAGCAATACGATCCGCTGACCGGTACGCCGCTGACCCATGAAGCGTGCGATCAGTTGACCATCGTGCCGAAAACCGGTGCTCTGAACGAAGAGCAGTTCGATGAGAAGGTCAAGAATCTGGTAACCTTCCTGGCTTACTCGGCTAACCCGGTTAAGCTGCAACATCAGCGCATCGGTACTTACGTCTTGCTGTACCTGGCGTTCTTCTTTGTGTTCGCCTATCTGCTCAAGCGTGAATACTGGAAAGACGTGCACTGATACGCTTCAAGCATTGCTGTTAATCGCGCGCGCCCAAGGGCGCCTCCGATAACGCAAGGTCTGGTTCGCCAGGCATTGCGGGAGGCGCCCTCTGGGCGCGCGCGTTTTTCCGGTTCCGATCATTTCAACAAGCGAGGAGGATCGCCATGGGCGTGACCAATCGGTTGGCCTGTTACTCCGACCCCGCCGACCACTATTCCCACCGAGTGCGCATCGTGCTTGCAGAGAAGGGTGTCAGCGCCGAAATCATTTACGTGGAAGCTGGTCGCCAGCCGCCTAAACTGATTGAGGTGAACCCTTACGGCAGTCTCCCGACACTGGTCGATCGCGACCTGGCGTTGTGGGAGTCGACCGTGGTGATGGAATATCTGGATGAGCGTTACCCGCATCCGCCACTGATGCCGGTTTATCCGGTGGCGCGTGCCAACAGCCGTCTGCTGATTCATCGTATTCAGCGTGACTGGTGTGGTCTGGTGGATCTGATTCTTGATCCCAAGTCCAAGGAGGCCGCGCGTGTCGTGGCGCGCAAGGAATTGCGTGAAAGCCTGACGGGCGTGTCGCCGCTGTTTGCCGACAAGCCGTTTTTCCTCAGTGAGGAACAAAGTCTGGTGGATTGCTGCCTATTGCCAATACTCTGGCGTTTGCCGATTCTGGGTATTGAACTGCCGCGGCCGGCCAAGCCGCTGCTTGATTATATGGAGCGCCAGTTTGCGCGTGAGGCTTTCCAGGCGAGTCTGTCTGGCGTCGAACGCGATATGCGCTAAGGCTTAAGGAGCCGCTATGAACTCCAGTCGACCTTATCTGGTCCGCGCGCTCTACGAGTGGATTGTGGATAACGATTGCACCCCGCACATGCTGGTCAATTCCGAATACCCGGCGGTGCAGGTGCCGCAGGGTTTCGCCAGTGACGGGCAGATCGTCCTGAACATTTCGCCCAGCGCCGTGCGTCACTTGCACATGGACAACGACGTGGTGACCTTCGAGGGTCGCTTCGGTGGCGTTCCGCACAGCCTGTATGTGCCGATCAGTGCGATCCTGGGTATCTATGCCCGGGAGAACGGGCAGGGCATGGTGTTCGATCTCGAGTCGCCGATGGATGACGAAGACGATATCGAGCCCGATGACGACTTGCCGCCACCGGACAGCGAGCCGCCGCGCCCAAGCGGCCGGCCAAGTTTGAAGGTGGTGAAGTAATAAAAAAGGCGAC
>NZ_AKJP02000022.1:0-487878 GCF_000282275.2 Pseudomonas sp. GM30
CCTGCTCGCGAAAGGAGCGCCCAAGGATTACACGATTTCACGCACCAATAACACCCGCGTCACCCGTCGCTCTTCCACGGCCACCACGGTCATTTGCCAGCCTTCGTACTGCAGGCGATCACCCTTCATCGGCAAGCGATCCAGCAGGCTCATCACCAGCCCCGCCAAGGTCTGATAGTCCTCGGTTGGCTGAGCACCAAACCCCGTGCGTTCTCGCACGCGCATCAGGTTCAGTGCGCCGCTGACGACAAACCCGCCCTGCTCCTCGATCACGTCCGGCCCCTCGATTTCGCTGGCATCGGGCAGTTCGCCGGCAATCGATTCGAGGATGTCGGTCATGGTCAACACACCGACGAAGTCACCAAATTCATTGACCACGAAGGCGATGTGGGTCGACGCCGTGCGCATCTGCTCCAGCGCATTGAGAATCGAATAACTGTCGAGCAGGTTGATGGTCTTGCGCGCCAGGTGCTCCAGATTCGGCTCGGTACCGGCCAGGTATTCCTTGAGCAGTTCCTTCTTGTGCACGAAGCCCAGCGGCTCATCCACCGCGCCGTCGCGAATCAGCGGCAGACGCGAATACGACGAGTGCATCAATTTTGTGCGAATCGTTTCGGCGTCGTCGGCCAGATCGATGGTGTCGACGTCGGCGCGCACGGTCATCAGGTTGCGAATCGGCCGTTCGGCCAGTTGCAGCACACCGCTGATCATCACTCGCTCACGGCGGTCGAACAGCTCCGCACTCGGTGCTTCACCGTCGTCCAGCAAGTCGGAAATCTCCTCGCCGACCTCCTCCACCGCCAGCTTGCGTCCGCCCAGCAAGCGCATCACCGCATGCGCCGTGCGCTCACGCATCGGCCGCATGCCTTGCATCGAGCGCTTGCGTCGAGCACGAGCGATCTGGTTGAACACCTCGATCAGGATCGAGAAACCAATCGCCGCGTACAGATAACCTTTCGGGATGTGGAAACCCAGGCCTTCGGCGGTCAGGGCAAAACCGATCATCATCAAAAAGCCCAGACACAGCATGATCACCGTCGGGTGCGCATTGACGAAGCGGGTCAGCGGCTTGCTGGCCACGATCATCAGAGCAATGGAAATGATCACCGCGATCATCATCACCGCCAGTTCATCCACCATGCCGACCGCAGTGATCACCGCGTCCAGCGAGAACACCGCGTCGAGTACCACAATCTGCGCCACGATCGGCCAGAACAATGCGTAAGCGGCATTGGTCGAGCGCTGGCCGACGTGGCCCTCAAGTCGTTCGTGCAACTCCATCGTCGCCTTGAACAGCAGGAACACACCACCGAACAGCATGATCAGGTCACGGCCGGAGAAGCTCTTGCCGAACACCTCGAACAACGGCTGCGTGAGAGTCACCAGCCAGGAAATACTCGCCAACAGGCCCAGGCGCATGATCAGCGCCAGCGACAAGCCGATGATCCGCGCACGGTCGCGCTGATGCGGCGGCAGTTTGTCCGCCAGGATGGCAATGAACACCAGGTTGTCGATACCCAGCACCAGTTCCAGCACGATCAGAGTCAACAGGCCTAACCAGGCCGTGGGATCCGCTAACCATTCCATAAATGTCTCGATCTCTCTTCAGTGAATTCAGGCTGCCGGGCACGGCAAAGTGCAACGCGAAGGCTCTGAAGCCGCGTTGTCAACGATAGTCGGGAGTCGGAAAACCGGATGCTGCGAGTGCGTCAAGACCGCGCCTGGGCGCGAGGAGAAGGTACGACTGGGAGGCTCCAAGAGGGTGTTCATGCAAATCCTGAATGAAAAATGGCCTTGGAGCGTACAGGCTCAAGGCACATTTTCTACAGCGCCAAATCATTTCAAAATCTGTAAGAGCACAAGAGATGTGATTTTCCTGCAGGCCCTTTCGCGAGCAAGCACGCTCCCACAGCGGTTATTCGTCGGACGCAGGTTCTGAGTTCAAAGAAGGTCCAATGTGGGAGCGGGCTTGCTCGCGAAGGGGTCATCAAACACACCACATCATCGCCCGGCAAAACGCAACCGCGACAACTGGCGCAAATCCCCTTCCACGTAATAATCGTTGGTCCAGCTGTCATCCACCGCCAATGGACTCACCTGCTTCAGTTCCAGCTTTTTCGCGAAATAGCGAAAACGGTAATGCTCATAAAACCGCAGCAACTCCAGGCCATAGCGATCAGCCAGATCGGTGTCGCCACGAATGATCAGGAAGTTCTCGTCATTGCCGTTACTGGCTGACGTACTGAGGTTGTGACTGCCGCTGATGATGGTCGGCGCATCGGTGGTGAAGTCGGTGATCACGGCTTTGGTGTGCACCAGCAGGTTGCCCTTCTGCCCTTTCATGTTTTCTTTCAGCCAGCCTTCCAGCCCGGTGTTGAGCAAAGCTGTGGCAGCGAATTCGGCGGTGCGGTCGGCATGAAAACCGGTGATGCTGCTCGCGGTGTTTTGCAGGCCGTAACGCAGAATGTCGTCATGCGGTTTGCCGAGCAGCGCGTTGAGGATCGCGTCCGGCAAGGTGAACGCGGTGACGAACAGCACGTCCTTCCTGGCCGCCTCGATGATCTCGACAAACTCGCGCAAATCGCCGCCACCGCTGCGTGGCGAGAACCCGGCGAACAGCGGCTGCGTCGGGTCCATCGGATTGTGCTCGGTGATCCAGCTGCGCGTCGCAGCGACGTCGGCGGGGTTGGCCCAGACCTCTTCGAACGTTTGCAGATAGGCAGTGGCAATCGTCACATCGTCGAGCGTATGCACCACATTGGCCTGGCGATACACGCCATTGGCGGTGAAATTGGTGCTGCCGCATAGCACGGCCTGCGGTTGCCGCTGACCGGCGCCATCGACTCGGCTGAGGACGATGAATTTGTCGTGAAAAATATTGTGAGTGACCCGGCCCCGCTTGTTTGCCGCCGGCAATTGGGCAAGGTTCGCTTCGTTGAGGGTTGTATCCGGGTCATCAGGCTGGGCGTGATACAGCACCCGCACCTGTACCCCTCGGGCGAACGCCGCGTTCACGGCATCGATGATCGCCTGCAACTGATACTCGTAAATCGCGATATCCAGCGCCCAATTGGCGTCCACGGCACGCTCGATGTACCCGAGCAATCGCTCCAGCAGTCCGTTCTCCAGCCACAGTCGTGCCGCGTCGGGCCAGGCTTCGATGGGCAGGTTCTTGTTGGCGCTGATCTGCGCGTCGAGCTCGGGAAACTTGCGCTGGAAGGCCTGACTGGCAGCCACGGCTCGATTGAAGATTACGCTCTGGTTGGCTGGATGGCCGTCGTCACTGGTGATGCTCAGCTCCAGCGATTCGCCCAGTTGCGGCGCATCCGCCGTGCCGTAGGCCAGATGCACGCGATAGTGCATCGTCGTGCCCGGATTGACCGCGTAATCGGCCCAGCGGAATTTCTGCAGCGGCGCCTTATCGCTCGGCGTGGCGTGATATTGCGGGAACGTGTGGGCCTTGCCGGGAAACGTCAGGCTGTTGAACAGGAACAACCACGGTTTGTCGCCCTGCTGCTTTTCGATGGCAAAACCGAGCAGGCCTTTGCGCCGGGGTTCGGCCAGGTCCATGGCGAGCAGCACGCCGTTGGTGCCGGCGTAGGCTTTGACGCGAAAATCATCCTGAGGATTGGCGACCAGTACCCGCATGATTCACTCCTTGTGATTGGGCTGGGGTGAGCATAGAGCAGCGCTGCAAGTTTTGAGGATATCCGTTTGAACCGAGGTGACCTCTTCGCGAGCAAGCCCGCTCCCACACACCAACCTTGTGGGAGCGAGCCTGCTCGCGAAGAGGCCCGCTCAGACTTCACACATCATCGATATGCCGATAATCCACATTCAGCGCCATTGCCAATTCTCGCGCCCGAGCCAGACGGATCGGTCCGCGCTCAATGTCGATCAACAACCCCGGACACTCCAATGGCAACATCGGCGGCAAGACTTTCAAACGCCCATCCGTCACCACCAGCAAGCGCTGCTGCTCGGCGGGAAAGCGCTTCTGTCGCTGCGCCAGCCATTGCTGCGCCTGCATCAACGCTGCCACCAACGGCGTGCCGCCGCCCGCCCCCAACGCCTCCAGCCAGGTGCGCAAGCCACTCGACGCCTTCAATCCTTGCACCTGCCATTTCGGCGCGCTGCCGCTGGCGGTCAGCAAGGCCAGTCGTGCCCGCTGCCGATAAGCGTCATCGAACAATTGCGCGAGCAAGCCCTTGGCATCGCTCAGTGCCTGATGCCGACGCGTCGATGCCGAGGCGTCGACGATCACCAGCCACAATTCATGGGCAGAACGAGTGCGCAGCTGAAATTGCAGATCGGCGCGTGTCTGCGGCCGACCGTTGAGCAACGTCCCCGGCCAGTTCACCAGGCCGCTGCGCGCGGCGTGGCGCTGGCCTTGGCGTCCATGATCGAGGCGTCCGGCACGGGGTCTGGCATTCGCCCCCGCGTCGGATCGGGGACGAATGCCGGTTACTTTTTTGGCCAGCTCGGCACTTCGCGACGAGCACCCGTGGCCAGTGCCGGGGCGGGCATATCACCCCACTGGCCCTGCCCCTCGCTTGGTTCAGCCTGGGATTTGGCCGAGCTCTGTGCGGGCGATTGCGGACTCGACGAAGATGGCTCGCGACGGCGATGACGCAGGGCAAATTCCGCCACGGCGTCGATGTCCTGCTCGGCAATCGCAGCAGCGCCGCGCCATGCTGCGTGCGCACGGGCAGCCCGCAGCCAGACCAGATCAGCACGCAAGCCATCGACACCCGCCGCAAAGCAACGCTCGGTGATGCTCGCCAACGCGTCGTCGTCCAGCGGGATGCTCGCCAAAGCAATGCGCGCCTGTTCGCAGCGCTCGCGTAGCGCTTGCTGCCGGGCTTCCCACTGCGCGCAGAACGCCTGGGGATCGCTGTCGAAATCCAGGCGGCGGCGGATGATCTGCCCGCGTTCGGTTGGCGCGGTGTGGCCGCTGAGAGCGACGTTCAGGCCGAAACGGTCGAGCAGTTGCGGGCGCAGTTCACCCTCTTCCGGGTTCATCGTGCCGATCAACACGAACCGCGCCGAATGCCGATGGGAAATGCCGTCGCGCTCGATCAGGTTGGTGCCACTGGCCGCCACATCGAGCAGCAGATCCACCAGATGATCGGGCAGCAGGTTCACTTCATCGACGTACAGCACGCCGCCGTCGGCCTTGGCCAGCACGCCGGGGGAAAACTGCGCACGGCCCTCGCTCAGCGCGGCGTCCAGATCGAGGGTGCCGACCAGACGTTCTTCGGTGGCGCCCAGCGGCAAGGTGACGAATTGACCGCTGGCGAGCAGATCGGCCAAGCCACGGGCCAGGGTGGATTTGGCCATGCCACGCGGACCTTCGATCAGCACCCCGCCGATTTTCGGGTCGATGGCGGTGAGGCACAGCGCGAGTTTCAGGTCATCGGCGCCGACCACGGCGGATAGCGGGAAATGCGGGGTGTCGGTCATCTTCAATACTCGGTCATGGTCGGTAGTCTGTCGGAAGATCGTTGGAGCCAAGCCTATTTCCTGTGGGAGCGAGCTTGCTCGCGAAAGCGGTGTTTCAGCTACAGAAATGCTGTCTGACACACCCTTCGCGAGCAAGCTCGCTCCCACAGGGGATTGCGGTGTGTCAGGAGTCTTCTTCTATATCCAGCAGCAGGTTTTCCAGCGCTTCTTTATAGGCACCGGGCTCTTGCCACATTCCGCGCTGCTGTGCTTCCAGCATGCGCTCGGTCATGTCGCGCAGGGCATGCGGATTGTGTTCGCGGACAAAATCGCGGGTCGCCGGATCGAGCAAATAGGCGTCCGCCAGCAACGCGTACTGATGATCGTCGATCAGTTGCGTGGTGGCGTCGAAGGCGAACAGGTTATCAACCGTCGCTGCCAGTTCGAACGCGCCTTTATAGCCGTGACGCTTGACCCCGTCGATCCATTTCGGATTGGCCGCCCGCGAGCGGATCACCCGATTGAGTTCTTCTTTGAGGGTACGAATTTTCGGCAGATCCGGCTGGCTGTGATCGCCGTGATAACTGGCCGCCGCTTCACCCCGCAGGGTTTCCACCGCCGCGAGCATGCCGCCCTGGAACTGGTAATAGTCATTGGAATCGAGCAGGTCGTGCTCGCGGTTGTCCTGATTCTGCAACACCGCCTGCACCTGGCTCAGGCGCTGAACGAACTGCTCGCGGGCGGCGGTGCCTTCGTCAGAACCGCCGTAAGCGTAGGCACCCCAGTTCAGGTAGACCTCGGCCAGATCTTCGCGGCTCTGCCACAGGCGACCGTCGATCGCGCCCTGTACACCCGCGCCATAGGCACCGGGTTTGGCGCCGAAGATCCGCCAGCCGGCCTGGCGCCGCGCCGCGTCGGCATCCAGCCCCGATTGCAAAAGCGCCTCGCGTTCAGCGCGCACCTTCGCGGCCAGCGGATTGAGGTCATCCGGTTCGTCCAGCGCTGCCACCGCTTGCACGGCGGCGTCGAACAGGCGAATCAGATTGGCAAAGGCATCGCGAAAGAAGCCCGAGACCCGCAGCGTGACATCGACCCGTGGCCGGTCAAGCAGGCTCAGCGGCAGAATCTCGAAATCATCGACGCGCTGACTGCCGGTGGCCCACACCGGACGCACGCCCATCAACGCCATGGCCTGGGCGATGTCGTCACCGCCGGTGCGCATGGTCGCCGTACCCCACACCGATAAACCGAGCTGGCGCAGGTGATCGCCGTGATCTTGCAGGTGCCGCTCGAGAATCAGCGTGGCGGACTGGAAACCGATGCGCCAGGCGGTGGTGGTTGGCAGGTTGCGCACGTCCACCGAGTAGAAATTGCGCCCGGTGGGCAACACGTCGAGACGGCCACGGCTGGGCGCGCCGCTTGGCCCGGCGGGGACGAAGCGGCCGCCGATGGCGTCGAGCAGGCCGCGCATTTCAGCAGGGCCGCAGGCATCGAGGCGTGGGGCGACGACTTCGCGCAGGTTGTCCAGAATCGCGTTGACTTCGACCCATCCTGCCCCTTGTGGGAGCGACGGTGCGACGATTCGACTTGCTCGCGAAAGCGTCGTGTCAGTCGACATTGATGTACCTGACCCACCGCTTTCGCGAGCAAGCTCGCTCCCACAGGGGATTTGTAGTGCTTGGGAGATCAGTTGGGTGGCAAACAGTTCGAGGCGTTCGCGGGTATCGCCGGCGGTGCGCCAGATTTCGTCGCTGACGTTTTGCAGCTCCGGCGGGCGCGGGCCGTTCCACGGATCGGCCAACGCACAGTCCAGCGGATCAAACCCCAGCTCAAACGCCTTGGCCAACGCCCGCAGCAAACTCGACTGCGCGCCCTTGCCGTCGCCACGCGGGATGCGCAGTAACGCCAGTAGCGTGTCGATGCGTAAACGCCCGGTCGGCGACTCGCCGAAAATGTGCAGGCCATCGCGGATCTGCGATTCCTTCAGATCACACAGATAGGTGTCCAGGCGCGGCAGCCAGATTGCTGCGTCAGCGTCGCTGTCCAGACCGGCATCAAGCTGCAGTTCGCGATCGATCTGCGTCTCGCGCACCAGTTGCAGGATGTCACGCTGCAGCTCCCGCGCACGACGCGGATCGAGCAGTTGCGCCTCGTAATATTCGTCGGCCAGCAGCTCCAGATTGCGCAGCGGGCCGTAGGTTTCGGCGCGGGTCAGCGGCGGCATCAGGTGGTCGATGATCACCGCTTGCGTACGCCGTTTGGCCTGGGCGCCCTCGCCCGGATCGTTGACGATAAATGGATAGATATTCGGCAGCGGCCCGAGCAATGCATCCGGCCAGCAATTCTCCGAAAGGCCGACACCCTTGCCTGGCAACCATTCGAGGTTGCCGTGCTTGCCGACGTGAATCACCGCGTGCGCGCCGTAGGTGTTGCGCAGCCAGAAATAAAACGCCAGATAGCCATGCGGCGGCACCAGATCCGGGTCGTGGTACACCGCACTTGGATCGACCTGATAACCGCGCGCCGGTTGAATGCCGACAAAGGTCAGGCCAAAACGCAGCCCGGCGATCATCATCCGCCCGTCGCGGCACATCGGATCGTTTTGCGGCGCGCCCCAGCGTTCCAGCACCGCCGCGCGATTGGCCTGCGGCAGCGCATTGAACATCGCCAGATAGGCGTCCATCGCGAGGCTTTGCTGGCACGGACGCAGGTCGATGCTATCGAGGTCGTTGCTGACGCCGCCGAGCAATTGCTGGATCAACGCAGTGCCGCTGTCCGGCAACTCGGCCGTCAACGGGAAGCCCTCGGTCTGCAACGCGCGCAGAATATTCAATGCCGCCGCTGGCGTATCGAGACCGACGCCATTGCCGATCCGGCCGTCGCGAGTCGGGTAATTGGCGAGAATCAGCGCGATGCGTTTTTCAGCGTTCGGCAGCCGCGCCAGATCGCTCCAGCGTCGGGCCAGTTCGGCGACAAAATCCATGCGCTCGGGTTGCGCCCGATAGCAGACCACGTCGGACTGGCTGCGCTCGCTGCGCCAGGCCAGGTCCTTGAAGCTGATCGGCCGGCTGATGATGCGCCCGTCGAGTTCCGGCAAGGCGATGTGCATCGCTAGATCCCGTGGCCCCAGGCCCTGTTCGCTGTCGCGCCAACCGGGCTCGTTGTCCTGAGCGCAGATCGCCTGAATCACCGGAATATTGCGCCGGAACGGGCGCAGATGCGGGGCTTCTGGACTGGACTGCGCGAAACCGGTGGTGTTGAGAATCACCGCCGCCTCGACCTCGTCCAGCCAGTCCTCGACCACGCTCAGACAGCCGGGTTCTTTCAGGCTGGCGACGGCGATCGGCAACGGATTGAGCCCCGCCGCCTGCAAGCGCTGGCAGAACACGTCGATGAACGCAGTGTTCGCCGCTTGCAAATGCGAGCGATAAAACAACACCGCCGCGACCGGTTGACCGGGCAGCCATTCGGCTTGCCAGTCGCACAGTGCGGCGGTGTTTTTCTGTGGGTGGTAAATCGCCGTACGCGGCAGGGCCTGCGGCTCGCCCCAGGCGTAGTCGCGCGCCAGCCAGCGGTTGGCCAGGCAATGGAAGAAGTCCAGCGCATTGCCCATACCGCCCTGACGCAGGAACTGCCAGAGGCGGTCGCGATCTTCGGCGGGCACGGTGCTCAGGTCGCTGAGTTCCGGGTCGGGACGATCATCGCCTGGCACCAGAATCACCTGCACGCCGCGTTCGGACAACTCCACCAGTCGCTCGACGCCATAACGCCAGTAAGCGATGCCGCCGTGCAGCGAAATCAGAATGACCTTGGCGTGACGCAGTACCTCATCGACATACAGATCGACCGAGGCATGATTCTGCACCTGCATCGGATTGGCCAGGCGCAGGCTGGGGTAATCCTCGGGTAACTGCTGCGCCGCTTCGGCGAGCAGCGCCAGGCTGGAATCGCCGCTGCACAGGATCACCAGTTCGGCGGGGGTTTGTCCAAGGTCGGCAATGTTGTCATCCGACACGAAACCGCCGGGCTGGGTCCTGAGCAGGTGCATGGCTTAAACGCTAAGCGCGGCGCGCAGTTGCGCTTCGAGTTGCGCGGCGTCGAGTTCCTGACCGATCAGCACCAGACGGGTGACGCGCGCTTCGTCAGCGCCCCACTGGCGGTCGAAGTGCTTGTCGAAACGCGTGCCCACACCCTGAATCAACAGGCGCATCGGCTTGTTCGGAATCGCCGCGAAACCTTTCACCCGCAGAATGCCGTACTTGACCACCAATTGCGTCAGCGCGTCGAGCAGCAGGCTTTCATCGGCTTGCGGCAGTTCTATGGAAATCGAATCAAAGGCGTCGTGATCGTGGTCATCACCTTCGTGGTGGTGATCGTGATGGCTGTGGCGGCTGTCGATATGTTCTTCGGATCCGGCACCGAGACCGATCAGCACGTCCAGCGGCAAACGACCGTTGCTGGCTTCGATGATCTTCACTGCTGGCGGCAGTTCTTCGGCGACTTCAGCGCGAACGCGAGCCAGATCTTCCGCGCTTGTCTGGTCGGCCTTGTTGAGGATCACCAGATCGGCGCTGGCCAGTTGGTCGGCGAACAGTTCATGCAGCGGCGACTCGTGATCGAGGTTCGGGTCGAGTTTGCGTTGGGCATCGACCTGATCCGGGAACGCGGCAAAAGTACCAGCGGCCACAGCCGGGCTGTCGACCACGGTGATCACCGCGTCAACGGTGCAGGCGCTGCGGATTTCCGGCCACTGGAAGGCTTGTACCAGCGGTTTTGGCAGGGCCAGACCGGACGTCTCGATCAGGATGTGATCGAGATCGCCGCGACGGGCAACCAGTTCCCGCATCACCGGGAAGAACTCTTCCTGCACCGTGCAGCACAGGCAGCCGTTGGCCAGTTCGTAGACGCGGCCGGTGGCTTCTTCTTCGGTGCAACCGATGGTGCATTGCTTGAGGATTTCACCGTCGATGCCCAGCTCGCCGAATTCGTTGACGATCACCGCGATGCGGCGGCCCTGAGCGTTGTCGAGCATATGGCGCAGCAAGGTGGTTTTGCCCGAGCCGAGGAAACCGGTGACGATGGTGACGGGGAGTTTGGCCAGTGTTTTCATCGGATGCCCTTTGGCAAGGTGGCGGGCATGCGGGACGAGATCCGCTGCGAGCGTGCGCGCGGAAGAATTCGCCACCGGATCACCCCGCCCGGTTGTAGTGAGAAATCTGTGACGAGGCAGGTCTCCTGGCTGACGGTGTTCAGGTTTTGAGCCTGGCGTTCGCTGCGCCTTCCCGCGGGCTCTGTGGATTGAGCTGGCAGTGGCGTGGCAACGAACTTCACCGTTCACAGTTGCGGGGGCAGCCGCGGCTTTGACCGCGTTCCCTTCTTAGCTTCGGCGTGGGCCGAAGAACCTCGAAAGTGCAAGGCTACGCATCGGGTGGTGACCGGTCAATGGTTGGATTGGGGGCATATCCGTTGCTTCGGGTGTTGCCGCTGGCGGTTTCGCTCTTACAGCGAGTCACTTTTTCCAAACGCCGAAAAAGTAACCAAAAAGGCTTCCCCGGCGTACGGCACTTCGCTTAGGCTCAGTGTTCCCTCGCTACGGTGTCCATCAGGGGGCATCGCCTACGGTTTGCTTCGCTGCAATGTATGCGGCTTCGCCGCACGGCGCTGCGCGCCTTCCCCCTGATGGACACCTACGCTCGGCCTGCCGAAGGGGCTGAAGATCAAAAGCCAGGTCCAAAGCCAGAGCCAGAGCCAGAGCCAGAGCCAGAGCCAGAGCCAGAGCCAAAGCAGATCAAAAGATCACAGCCTTCGGCAGTTCCTACAGGGGATTGGGTGTATTCAGTTTGGGATTTGGTCGGTTGTCAGGCCGCCTTCGCGAGCAAGCTCGCTCCCACATTTGGGTTGAATGCATTCAGTCAGAGATCGGTCGGCTCGCAGGCCGCCATCGCCAGCAGGCTGGCTCCCTGAAGCCCCAGATCAAAAGAGCGCAGCCTGCGGCAGCTCCTACACTGGCCGAGTGTCAGCTCGCCGAAAGCTTTTGATCTGAGGGCCCGTCGGCAGGCTGAGTGGAGGGGTTTATCCGGGGGTGGGAGCGCAGCGACCGTTTGGCGCAGCCAAACACAGCGAGAGGAGGTGCAGCGAAGCAAACCGTAGGCGCTGCCCCCCGGATGAATCCCGGAGCGAAGGAACCCGAGCCTAAGCGAGGGCCGAACGTCAGGGTAAAGCCTTTTTGGTTACTTTTGAGGCGTTTGTCAAAAGTGACCCGCCGTAAGGGCGGAACCTTAGGAGGCCGTTACCGCAGCAACGGATATACACCCTCCCCCACAAAATTGACTAAATTCCCCAACCCATGCTCTCCTACACAACTTGTTACGGGTGCCCTTCACAGGGTGAAACGGGAAACCGGTGAATCATGTGCTTTACTCAAAGCCATGTCAGTCCGGTGCTGCCCCCGCAACGGTAAGCGAGCGAAGCGTCAGATCCACTGTGCCATACGGCGTGGGAAGGTGATGCTTGCAGGTCGGCCAGACGCCAACCCCTCGTGAGCCCGGAGACCGGCCCGCAACACACAGTGCGCAGTTTGCGTCGCTGAACATAACAAACCCGCGGTGGGCGGGCGCTGTTCGAACCTCTGCGTGCCCGACTCGCAGGGGTTTTCATGCGCTCTGTTGACCCGCTGACACTCCAGAGGGAAGCGCCATGTCGATCATCAGCAGCACCGGCAGCAACACCGACAAAATCTCCAGCACCGCCACCTTGAGCCAACGCCTGACCGCCGCGATTTTCGCGTCGATCCTGGGCGCCAGCCTGGTTTACTTCGCCGGTTTCTCGCACATCGAAGCGGTGCACAACGCCGCCCACGATACCCGCCACAGCGCCGCGTTCCCGTGCCACTGAGACCTGCCGACATGATCAAGCGTATCGCGCAAACCGCAGGTTTCACCGGGCTGCTGGCCGCCCTGTTGCTGACCTTGCTGCAAAGTTTCTGGGTCTCGCCACTGATTCTGCAGGCCGAAACCTTCGAGAAATCCGAACCGGTGGCCGTTCACCAACATGCCGACGGCGCCATGGCCGGGCACACTCACGACGCCGAAGCCTGGGAGCCGGAAGACGGCTGGCAACGCGTGGTCTCGACCACCGGCGGCAATCTGGTGGTGGCGGTCGGTTTCGCCCTGATGCTCGCCGGCCTGTACACCCTGCGTGCACCGACCAAAACCTCGCAAGGCCTGCTCTGGGGCCTGGCCGGTTACGCGACTTTCGTACTCGCGCCGACCCTGGGCCTGCCGCCTGAACTGCCGGGCACCGCTGCGGCCGATCTGGCTTCGCGGCAAACCTGGTGGATCGGCACCGCTGCCTCCACCGCTGTCGGTTTGGCGCTGATCGTGTTCAGCCGTCATTGGCTGATGAAGCTGCTGGGCGTGGCGATTCTGGCCGTGCCGCACGTGATCGGCGCGCCGCAACCGGAAGTGCATTCGATGCTCGCTCCGGAAGCGCTGGAAGCCCAGTTCAAAATCGCTTCGCAGTTGACCAACGTGGCGTTCTGGCTGGCCCTGGGCCTGATCAGCGCCTGGTTGTTCCGCCGCAAAAGCGCTGGTCAATACCACGCATGACCGATGACCGCGCAGCGCCGACCTTTGTGGTCGGCCTGGGCTGCCAGCGCGGCTGCCCGGCCAGCACGCTGCGCGCGTTACTCGACCAGGCATTGCAGGCGCATCGCATCGAGCTGGAAGCGGTCAAGGCCCTGGCCAGCATCGACTTGAAGCGCGATGAACCGGGCTTGCAGGAACTGGCCGCACAACTTGCGTTACCACTGTTGTATTTCAGCAGCGACGAACTGGCCAGTTACCAGCAGCGACTCAGCCACCATTCGCAGATCGCCTATGAGCGCACCGGCTGCTACGGCGTGGCGGAAAGTGCCGCCCTGGCCCTTGCCGAGCAGTTGATTCAGGCACCGGCAAAATTGCTGATTTCCCGGCAAAAATACGCTCAGGCAACCCTGGCATTGGCCGGCGCTGCGTAAAATCCCGATAATCCCCCTGTTTGATCATGAGCAATCTTCATCTGAAGCGTTGCCCTGCCCCGTTTTTCACAGGATTTCTGCATGACTGTCTACTTCATCGGCGCCGGCCCCGGCGACCCGGAATTGATCACTGTCAAAGGCCAGCGGCTGATCCGCAGCTGCCCGGTGATCATCTACGCAGGCTCGCTGGTGCCGGCCGCGGTGCTGGAGGGACATCAGGCCGAAACCGTGGTCAACAGCGCCGAATTGCATCTGGAACAGATCATCGAACTGATCAAAACCGCGCATGCCAACGGCCAGGATGTGGCGCGGGTGCATTCCGGCGATCCGAGTCTGTATGGCGCGATTGGTGAGCAGATTCGTTATCTGCGTGAGCTGAATATTCCGTTCGAAATCATCCCCGGCGTCACCGCGACCGCAGCGTGTGCGGCGTTGCTCGGCGCCGAGTTGACGCTGCCGGACGTTTCGCAGAGCGTGATTCTGACCCGCTACGCCGATAAAACTGCCATGCCGGCGGGTGAGGAACTGAGCAGTCTGGCGCAGCACGGCGCGACCATGGCGATTCATCTGGGGGTCAATCATCTGCAGAAGATCATCGCCGAACTGCTACCGCATTACGGCGCGGATTGCCCGATTGCGGTGATTCACCGGGCGACGTGGCCGGATCAGGATTGGGTGGTGGGGACGCTGGCGGATATTGCCGAGAAGATTGCGGCCAAAGGGTTTCGGCGTACGGCGTTGATTCTGGTTGGGCGGGTGTTGGGGAGTGAGGTGTTCAGCGAGTCATCGTTGTATCGCGCGGGGCATGCACACCTTTACAGGCCCTGAAAGCAATTGTGGCGAGGGAGCTTGCTCCCGCCGGATCGCGGAGCGATCCCAAAACCAGACAATCCATTCATCACGGGTAAATGCATTGTCAGGTTTGTGACTGCTTTGCAGTCAAGCGGGAGCAAGCTCCCTCGCCACAGCGCCGTTTTTCAGGTCCGCAGTGAACACCTTACTCAGTAGTAGGCGTTTTCTTTCTGCGTGTGGTCGGTCACGTCGCGCACACCTTTGAGCTCTGGAATACGCTCGAGCAAGGTGCGCTCGATGCCTTCCTTCAGGGTCACGTCGGCCTGGCCGCAGCCCTGGCAGCCGCCGCCGAACTGCAGCACGGCAATGCCGTCCTCGACCACATCAATCAGGCTGACCTGACCGCCATGGCTGGCCAGCCCCGGGTTGATTTCGGTTTGCAGGTAGTAGTTGATGCGCTCGTTGACCGGGCTGTCGGCGTTGACCATCGGTACTTTGGCGTTTGGCGCCTTGATGGTCAGCTGGCCGCCCATGCGGTCGGTGGCGTAGTCGACGACAGCATCGTCGAGGAACGCTTCGCTGAACGAGTCGATGTAGGCGGTGAAGCTTTTCAGCCCCAGCGCGGTATCTTCAGGTTTTTCTTCGCCCGGCTTGCAGTAGGCAATGCAGGTTTCGGCGTACTGGGTGCCAGGCTGGGTGATGAAGACGCGGATGCCGATGCCCGGGGTGTTCTGCTTGGAGAGCAGATCGGCCAGGTAATCGTGGGCGGCGTCGGTAATGGTAATAGCGGTCATGGAAACTCCTCGCAGGCTTGGGCGCAGTTTACGCCAATCATTGCGCCGGACAAAGTCCTAGTATTTTTGTCAGGAAAGATTCTTGACAGGCTCGCGAGCCGATTCGCCGTCGATCCGCGCTTTAAGCCACTGATAGCTGCGTTTTTCCACCCATTCATAGCTCAGCCACGAACCCACGGCGATAGCCAGGGCACAAATAGCGAACATCAGATACGGATTGATTCCATAGCGCCGGGCAATAAAACCACCGGCAGACAGCACCAGCACGTGCATCAGATACACCGAATAAGAACAATCACCGAGCAACTTCATCAGCCGATTACGCTCGATGTAGCGCTCAAGTGATATGCAGGCCATCACCAGCACCGCGCTCGGCACGCCCCAGTTCAACAGCCTTGGCGCCGGCGTCAGGTGATAGATCGCCAACAACGCGGCGCCCATCGCCAACAGTGGCAGCCACAGACCCGCACCGATCCAGCCCCGGCGATAGAGCACGCCAATGCCGATCCCCAGCAAAAATTCGTAGACGATGTCGGAACGGTAAAATTCGTTGAGCCAGCCGAACGCTTGACACACCGAAAACAGCAACGCGCCAACCACCAGCAAGCGCACCTGCCAGCGAAACACCAGCGCACAGGCAAACAACACATAAAAGAGCATTTCGTAGTTGAGCGTCCAGCCGACATTCAGCGTCGGATAAATCCCGTAGCCGCCGGGGTTTTGCGCCGGAATGAACAACAGCGACGCGAGGAAATGCGCCCAATCCACGGTCTGATCCGGCAACATCGGCCGGGCGAACACCACCAGCAACGCCATCAGCAACGTATACAGCCAGTACGCCGGCACGATGCGAAACAGCCGATACAGCAGAAACCGCGCCGGAGGCAACGACTTGCTTTCGGTAGACAGGAAAATCACCAGACCGCTGATGACAAAGAAGACATCGACGCCGACTGCGCCCTTGTCGATGAAGAACTGCCCGACCGGGCCGCTCGCCTTGAAGTCGAAAAAAATCTGCATGAAGTGGTGACAGACCACCGTCCACGCGGCAAGCGCCCGCAGGGCCTGCACTGACATCAACATGATCGGCTCCTGTCCACAACTCTCAAAACCACCGCCGCCCCCTTGTAGGAGTGAGCCTGCTCGCGATGACGGCATGTCAGGCGACAACCATTCTGAATGGACTGACGCCATCGCGAGCAGGCTCACTCCTACAGGGGCTTTGCGGTGTTGCTTGGAGTTGGGACAGCAGGTCGATCTCAACGATCAAAGATTCTCGTAGCGGTTCATGTCCAGCACGCCCTCTTCCACCGGATCGGTTTCGTGGATGTATTGGCTCAGGTCGTGGAAATAGAACCAGAATTGCGGATGACTGCGACGGATCCCCCAACGTTCGACGATTTTCTCGAAACGGTTGGCATCCTTGGCATTCTCCATGGCATCGACAAACTCCGGCACTTGCTCGGCCGGAATGTTGAAGATGAAGTTCGGATAGCTGCTCAGTACGCCCGGATAGATGGTCAAGGTGTCCAGCCCCGGCTGGTAGCGCAGCGATTCGCCCAGCAGAAACGCCACGTTGCTGTGCGCGCGGTTGCGCAGCAGGCTGTAGACCTCGCGTTTGCCGCTGCGGGTTTCGATGCGCAGCATGGTCGCTTCCGGCAGTTGATCGATAACCTTCAGACCGGCCGCCGGGCGCGACGTCAGGCGACTGAGCGCCTGCTCGGCGTTCTGCAGCGCCGGGTCGATATTCGGCCGCGAGCAGTAGGCGCCGTCACAACGATTGATCGGGTCTGGCCGCGCATTGAGGTCGCCGTAACGCGCCAGCAACTGCATGGCGAAGTCGTATTTCGGGTCTTTCTCATCGAGTTTCAGCGCGGTCGGCTTGTCGTCGTCGATGGCTTCGTAGTCGAGCCACATCTTGAACTGGCCGCTGCTCTGATACCAATCGTCGAGGTAGTCCTCGCGAGAGTCGGCGGGCATCAGGCGCAGGAAGTTCTGCTCGGCGCCGTTGCGGATCAGGTCGAAATACAGGCGGGTCTGCGCCTGATGAGAGACGTTGCCGAACACATCGAAGTTGACCGCCAACTGGTAATAGGTGCGCTCCAGCAGCGGATAGTCGAACAGCCACATGGTCTGTGGCACTTCGCCGATCAGGCCTTTGGTCACCGACGCACTGTCGAAGTGGCGGAAAATGCTCAGCAGCGCGTTGTCGTTGCCGGCCCACAGGGTCGACCAGCTCGGCGGCGGCTGGTCGGCGTAGCTGTCGCGGCGCAGGGCCTCGTATTCATTGCGCTTGTTGCGATAGTTGTGCCACAGGCTCAGGACACTGCCGACGTCATCGTTCTGCCCCGGCATCGCCAGCAACGGCGTGGCCTGGCCGCGATAGTTCGGGTCGGTGATGTACAGGTCATGTTCCGGCGCCTGGAACAGCGCCCAGAAGTTGTCGCGAATCACATCCGTCGCAATCTGCCCACGGCACACCGGCCCGCGAATAAAGGTGCGCACGAAGTATTCGGCGTTGTCGAGCATGAACTGGTAACGCGCCTGCGCTGGAATCGCCTCGAAGGTGGCGAACGGGTTGGCCCGGCTCTGCGGGCCGTACCCCGGCAACGCATTGACCTGCCAGTTGCCGCTGTAGAACAGACTCTTGACCCGCGCCATCTTCGCCGCGCTCAGCGGATAGGTGATGTGGGTCTTGTGCACGATCACCCCTTGCACCGGCCACAAGCGGTAGTAAACCTGGGTGCCCGGGTCGTCATTCGGGCGACGGGTGGCGATCAGGTCGATCGGCTGCCCGGTCGGCGTGCGCGAACGCACCCACTGGAAGTAGTGGCCCGGCTCGCCGTCCTTGAAATAGATGTGCGCCAGGAACCAGTGCTCGAACAACCAGCGCCCGACCAGACTCTGCCGCGCCCCCGGGGTGTTAAGCAGGTTTTCCCACTGGACGATTTGCAGCGCCTCTTTGGCGCTCGGCGCCAGGCCTTGCTCGTCGATTGGCGCACCGGACGCCAGCCAGCGTTGCAGGGTTTGGTATTGCTGATCGGTGAGGCCAGTCACCGCCAGCGGCATGCCTTCTTTCGGGTGGGCGCCGGCGTAGCCGTCAAACTCGGCGGGCATCGCGCACATGTTTTCCCGTTGCAGGCCGAGGACGATGTCTTCCGGCAGCTTGGCATTCGGGGTAAGCGGGGTTTTGTGTCCCAGCTCCAGCATCCGCGCCATCAACGCCGCCTGGCTGCCTTGGGCATCGAGTACCGAATAAAAGCCTTTCTGCTGCCAGGCGCGTTTGCCGAAGGCGTCGTAGAACAGCCGCGTGGTCGGCGCCGCTTGCGTGCGCTCACCATCGTAGACCGGCATCTTGCTCGCGCCCCGCCCTGCGCCTTCGCCGCTGCCCAGATTGAGCTGGCAGGCAGAGTCGTAGCAGGCATGGCAGGCCACGCATTTCTCGGTGAAGATTGGCTGAATATCTCGGGTGTAAGAGATCGCAGGCTCTTGCGCAACGGCGCCCCAGCTTAAGAACAGCAAGAAAATGCTGATGACGCGGTACGACATGCCCTTGATCCCGATCCTGAAAAAAACGCCGCGATTCTACAGTATGACGCTCGTACCAACATGAGCGGTATTCATGCAAATAGCCTGCATGCTCCAAAAGCGCACAGGTTTGTTATGATCCCGGCCCTTCGTCATGGTCTTTTCGAGTAGTCCCAATGTCCGATCGCAGCGTCCGCCTTCAAGCTCTCAAGCAAGCCCTCAAAGAGCGCATCCTGATACTCGACGGCGGCATGGGCACGATGATCCAGAGCTACAAGCTCGAAGAGCAGGATTATCGCGGCAAACGCTTCGCCGACTGGCCAAGTGACGTCAAGGGCAACAACGACCTGCTGGTGATCACCCGTCCGGACGTGATCGGCGGCATCGAAAAGGCTTATCTGGATGCCGGCGCCGACATTCTGGAAACCAACACCTTCAACGCCACGCGTATTTCCATGGCCGACTACGGCATGGAAGAACTGGCGTACGAATTAAACGTAGAAGGCGCACGACTGGCGCGCAAGATCGCCGACGCCAAGACCGCCGAGAACCCGGACAAGCCGCGTTTCGTCGCCGGCGTGCTCGGCCCGACCAGCCGCACCTGCTCGCTGTCGCCAGACGTCAACAACCCCGGCTACCGCAACGTCACCTTCGATGAGCTGGTGGAAAACTACACTGAAGCCACCAAAGGCCTGATCGAGGGCGGCGTCGATCTGATCCTGATCGAAACCATCTTCGACACGCTCAACGCCAAAGCGGCGATCTTCGCCGTCCAGGGCGTGTTCGAAGAGCTGCACATCGAATTGCCGATCATGATTTCCGGGACCATCACCGATGCGTCCGGCCGTACCCTCTCGGGCCAGACCACCGAAGCGTTCTGGAACTCGGTGGCGCACGCCAAGCCAATCTCGGTCGGCCTCAACTGCGCGCTCGGCGCCAGTGAACTGCGTCCGTACCTGGAGGAGCTGTCGAACAAGGCCAGCACCCACGTGTCGGCGCACCCGAACGCCGGTTTGCCGAACGAGTTCGGCGAGTACGACGAACTGCCGGCGCAAACCGCCAAGGTCATCGAAGAATTCGCCCAGAGCGGTTTCCTCAACATCGTCGGCGGTTGCTGCGGCACCACCCCGGGCCACATCGAAGCCATCGCCAAAGCCGTGGCCGGTTATGCGCCGCGACAGATTCCGGACATTCCCAAGGCTTGCCGCCTGTCCGGTCTGGAGCCGTTCACCATTGATCGCAGTTCGTTGTTCGTCAACGTCGGCGAGCGCACCAACATCACCGGTTCCGCCAAGTTCGCCCGTCTGATCCGTGAAGACAACTACACCGAAGCCCTGGAAGTCGCCCTGCAGCAGGTCGAGGCCGGCGCGCAGGTGATCGACATCAACATGGACGAAGGCATGCTCGATTCGAAGAAGGCCATGGTGACCTTCCTCAATCTGATTGCCGGCGAGCCGGACATCTCCCGCGTGCCGATCATGATCGACTCGTCGAAATGGGAAGTTATCGAAGCGGGTCTGAAGTGCATTCAGGGCAAGGGCATCGTCAACTCGATCAGCATGAAAGAAGGCGTCGAGCAGTTCATCCATCACGCCAGACTGTGCAAACGCTATGGCGCGGCGGTGGTGGTGATGGCGTTCGACGAAGCCGGCCAGGCCGACACCGAAGCGCGCAAGAAAGAAATCTGCAAACGCTCCTACGACATTCTGGTCAACGAAGTCGGCTTCCCGCCGGAAGACATCATCTTCGACCCGAACATCTTCGCCGTGGCCACCGGCATTGAAGAACACAACAACTACGCTGTGGACTTCATCAACGCCTGTGCCTACATCCGCGACGAGCTGCCGTATGCGCTGAGCTCCGGCGGCGTGTCCAACGTGTCGTTCTCGTTCCGGGGCAACAACCCGGTGCGCGAGGCGATTCACTCGGTGTTCCTGCTGTACGCGATCCGCGCCGGCCTGACCATGGGTATCGTCAACGCCGGTCAGCTGGAAATCTACGACCAGATCCCGCAGGAGCTGCGCGACGCCGTCGAAGACGTGATCCTCAACCGCACGCCGGAAGGCACCGACGCCCTCCTCGCCATCGCCGACAAGTACAAGGGCGACGGCAGCGTCAAGGAAGCAGAGACCGAAGAGTGGCGCAACTGGGACGTCAACAAACGTCTGGAGCATGCGCTGGTCAAAGGCATCACCACCCACATCGTTGAAGACACCGAAGAGTCGCGCCAGTCGTTCGCCCGCCCGATCGAAGTCATCGAAGGCCCGCTGATGTCCGGCATGAACATCGTCGGCGACCTGTTCGGCGCCGGCAAAATGTTCCTGCCGCAGGTGGTGAAATCCGCCCGCGTAATGAAGCAGGCCGTGGCGCATTTGATCCCGTTCATCGAACTGGAAAAAGGCGACAAGCCGGAAGCCAAGGGCAAGATCCTCATGGCTACGGTGAAGGGCGATGTGCACGACATCGGCAAGAACATCGTCGGCGTGGTGCTGGGTTGCAACGGCTACGACATCGTCGACCTCGGCGTAATGGTCCCGGCGGAGAAAATCCTCCAGGTCGCCAAGGAAGAAAAGTGCGACATCATCGGTCTGTCCGGCCTGATCACCCCGTCGCTGGACGAAATGGTCCACGTGGCCCGCGAGATGCAGCGTCAGGATTTCCATCTGCCGCTGATGATCGGTGGAGCGACCACCTCCAAGGCCCACACCGCGGTGAAGATCGAACCGAAGTACAGCAACGATGCGGTGGTCTACGTCACCGACGCCTCGCGCGCGGTGGGTGTGGCGACGCAGTTGTTGTCCAAGGAACTCAAGGCCGGTTTCGTCGAGAAGACCCGTCTGGAATACGTCGATGTGCGTGAGCGCACCGCCAACCGCAGCGCCCGTACCGAGCGCCTGAGCTACGCGGCGGCGATCGCCAAGAAGCCACAGTTCGACTGGGCCAACTACACGCCGGTCAAACCGACCTTCACCGGCACCCGCGTGCTGGACAACATCGACCTCAACGTTCTGGCCGAGTACATCGACTGGACACCGTTCTTCATTTCCTGGGACCTGGCCGGCAAATTCCCGCGCATCCTCGAAGACGAAGTGGTCGGTGAAGCCGCCACCGCGCTGTACAAGGACGCGCGTGAAATGCTTACCAAGCTGATCGACGAGAAGCTGATCAGCGCCCGTGCGGTGTTCGGCTTCTGGCCGGCCAATCAGGTGCACGACGACGACATCGAACTGTACGGCGATGACGGCAAGCCGATGGCGCGCCTGCATCACCTGCGTCAGCAGATCATCAAGACCGACGGCAAACCGAACTTCTCGCTGGCCGACTTCGTCGCACCGAAGGACAGCGAAGTGACCGACTACGTCGGTGGTTTCATCACCACCGCCGGCATCGGCGCCGAAGAAGTCGCCAAGGCCTACCAGGACGCTGGTGACGACTACAACTCGATCATGGTCAAGGCCCTCGCCGACCGCCTGGCCGAGGCTTGCGCCGAATGGCTGCACCAGCAAGTGCGTAAAGAACACTGGGGTTATGCCAAGGACGAGGTGCTGGATAACGAAGCACTGATCAAAGAACAGTACTCCGGCATCCGCCCTGCCCCGGGCTACCCGGCCTGCCCGGATCACACCGAGAAAGCCACGCTGTTCACCCTCCTCGACCCCGAGGCCAGCGAGATGCGTGCTGGCCGCAGCGGCGTGTTCCTCACCGAACACTACGCGATGTTCCCGGCGGCAGCGGTCAGCGGCTGGTATTTCGCTCACCCGCAAGCGCAATACTTCGCAGTCGGCAAGGTCGACAAGGATCAGGTGCAGAGCTACACCTCGCGCAAAGGTCAGGAACTGAGCGTGACCGAGCGCTGGCTGGCGCCAAACCTCGGTTACGACGAATAAGCGCAACGGTCAGTCCCCGAACCTCCCGGGGACTGACCGTTCAGCGGGTTTTACCCGCCTGACATTTGCCCGGACGTACCGGGCATTTGTGCGCTGCCGGCAGACAAACCGATGCGTTCGATCTCCTCTCGCGACAATTCGATGAGCCTGGCATTTCGCGCGGCCGCCTGGTCGAACAACCTGCTCAGATACAGCGGATCGTCAGCACTCAGACCTTCGTCCTCGCCCTCCTCCATCAACTGCACTTCATCCATTTGCCTGAACGCTTCGGGCTGCTGCTCCTTGAGATAGTCCAGCCAGTAGTCGCGCTGGATCAGGTCCTCCAGAAATCTGTCGGAGCGTTCCGCGTTAACCACCTCGGCCCGCGCATTGACCAACTGCTGCGGGGTGACACCGGAGGCAAATTTCATGTTTTTCGGCTGCCCGGGCAATTCCAGTCCATCGTCCCAGCCCCCGGTCAGACCGATCCGGTAACCGAGACGGACCTCGGCTTCGTCGAAACCACTGCGCGCAGCCGCCGCTTTTGCCAGTTCATCGACCTTGTCCAGCCGGAACAGCTGCCGCGACAGGGATAACAAGGCCTCGCCGCGGATTCCCGGGCGGCCGGCCGGTAAATCGAGCAAGGCGTTGTAGGTGAAGACCTTGCTCTCCAGACCACTGAACGTAAGGATGCGCCCGTCCACGCAAGTCCCGTGTGTGGCCGAGCCGGCGAAAATCACCTCGCGCAGCTCACTGTTGGCGGCCGCCGCCTCCATGACCATCCAGACTCGTCGGGTCAGATCGGCGTTGGCCACCCGAAACTCCTGGGTGTCTTGCAATCGGTCAAGCAAATGAAAGAATGCCGCGCTATCCGGTTCCGCCGCGAGTTGATCCCAGAGTATATCTCGCGCGGACGCCTGCTCCGCCGGCAGATTCGCCAGCCACGGCGCCTTCTGTTGCGTATGGGCCTGTTCGCCCGGGAGGGTTTCGTCGGACTCGATACTGTCAGTGGTTTCACTGAGCCCGCCGGCAACGTCGTCAGCCATTTCCTCCAGATCGGATCGCGAGAAACCGAGCACTCGCTGACGCTGACCCGCAGCCTGATAGGTTCTGAGCCTGTCTAGAGAGTCCTCCGACAGGTTGTAGTTGTCAGTCAGGTCGGTGCCGTCCATCAGCTCATCGTGCTGACCGTCCAACGCCTCTTCGGGGACGGCGGTGATGTCGTTGCGACTCAGGTTCAGTGTCCGCAGGTGTTGCGCATCCAGCGCACCGGCCGGCCACTCGGCGAGGTTATTGTTGCGCAGATCCAGACTTCGCAAATGTTCGAAATAGCTGACGTCGAACGCCTCGAGGTGGTTGTAGCTCAGGTCCAGGGTCTGCAGATGTTCCAGGCCGGACAGCGCATCGTACAAATGCTCGCTGTCACTGAAGTTGTTGCTGGAAAGTTCAAGCCGCTCAAGTTCCGGCATTTGCCGGACGCCATCAGGCAGCGCTGTGAGTTCATTGCCATTGAGGGTCAGATTACGCAGATGAGAGAAGGATTTGAGAAACCCGTTACTGCCCTCGGCCGTCACCCGTGCACCTGTCAGGTTCAAGCTGCCGACATGCCCGAAGTCTTCGGGCACTGGCGGTAAATCGCCCAATTGCAGACCGTTGAGATCCAGAACCGCATCAACCGCGGCAACCGATAACCTTGCGCGCCAGCAGGTGAGGATGCGCCACGCCGCCAGGCTGCGCGATTGCGAGGAGATGACCCAGTCGACACCACGGGTTTCCCGGGTATACAGCCAGCCGTTGAGGCGGCGGACGAGGGTTTCAAACGTCTGGCTCCAGCCCGTGATCCGCTCGCCGATCTGCACATCGGTCGCACCCTCGTTACGCAGCGCCTCGATCATCTGCATGGCGTGTTCGTCGGTAAAGGCCGGTTGCAACCGCTGCAGGTTCTGGCGCATGCGTGTCAGCCCGCTACTGACCGGTGCCGGCGTCAGCGGCAGCAACTGGCGTGCCACTGACACACCGTTCTCCACCGGCGGAAAAGTCGCCGGTACCGGTTGCCGGGCAAACGCCTCCAGCGCGCCCTCAGGCAGGCCGATGGTGTGCTCGAGCCGCCGTTGCGCCACACGCAGGTCGGCCGCCGCTGCGGCGGTCAGAGGGGCACCGCTCAGGTTGGAATTGAGCAGTGCGGTGCTCTCGAGCACGGCAGGCGGCAGCGTGCCGATACGGGTGTCGCGCAGATCCAGCCACGACAGTTGCGGCAGACTCTCGGCCCCTGCCGGCCACTGCTGCAAGTGTGTTCCGTGCAGGTCGAGAGCCTTCAATCGCTGCAGGCTGCCGACGTTCAGTTCGCTTAGCGGATTGTTGCGCAGATTCAGCTGTTCGAGCGCCGGCAATGCGCTCAATCCGCTCTGCAGGCGTGAAGCATCGGTCAACAGATTGTCGGCGAGGTCGAGGTGAACCAGGCGCGAAAGTCCCTGCGACTCGATTGGCCATTCGTGCAAGGCATTGTCACTCAGATCAAGAGTGCGCACTTCGCTGAATGCGCTGACAAAACCGCGCACCTGCGCGGCGGCAACGCGCTGGCCGCTGAGCAGCAGCGTGCGCACATGCGCAAACGCGTCAGCGGGCAATACCGGCAGTTCGCTGAGCATCAACCCCGACAAATCCACGGTCGAAGCGCTGAGCGTCGCGCCATAGCGCTTGAACATGCCCTTGCGCCAACTGGTTTTGAGGACTTGGGCCAGGTTTGATCGCGCGATGAGTTCGCGCAGCGATTCTGCCGACACCACCACGCGCTGCTGCCACTGATTGAGTTCACTCGCCAGCGCAGCGAATTGATCACTCAAGGCATTGATCGCGGTGAAACGCTGCTGCTCATCCGGCCATTGCTCGAAGAAACGATTGAACACCCCCTCCGGCGATTGATTCACGCCCTCGCCCAGGCGCCGCAATTCACCACGGCAATAATCCCTGACCATCGTCTCTCGATCGATCAGGTGTTCTGGATGGGTCTTGACGTATTCGTACACGCCCGCGAAATTTTCCCGGGAGAATCTTGACCAGTCCAGCGACAGCCCCGGCCAGAGTTTTCCATGCCCCTGCAACAATGTCGGCGGCACGCTGCTGATCCCCGTGTCTCTGAGATTCAGACGCTCCAGGGCTGGTAATTCCAGGACACCCGCAGGCCAGTCGAACAGTGAATAGGCGACGATGTCGAGCGTGCGCAGGTTACGCATGCCGCTGACGTCGAAGGCCAGTGGCTGATAGCTCGAGGTGCTGACACTCAATGCTTCAAGGCGGGTCAACTGAGCCAGCCGTGCAGGCATGTCGGCGGCATAGGGCATTGCACAGTAGAGCGTCAGGTCAGTGAACTCCGGCAGGTTCTGCAACACCGCCGGCACGTTGGTGAACGCTTCAGCGGTGGCATTGATGCGCAGCGCCCTGAGCCCGGGGAAACTGCCCAACAACTCATCGACGTTGGCATCGGTGATGCATCGCCCCCGGATTCGCAGATCGCGCACATGCGAGAAATCCGCCGTCAGCACCGGCAACGGGTCGTCGCACGTCAGATCGAGGCGAGCGGCGGTGGCCTGGCTATCAGCCAGTGGCGATTTGCGCCAGCTCTGCTTGAGGCTGCGCACCACGCTGGCTCGGCCGCCGATCATCGATTGCAGCGTCTGCTCCGGGGCTGGCACACCTTCCCATTGCGCCAGCGTCGATTCGAGCGCCTGCCATTCACGCAGGCGCCTTTGCAACAGCTCGTAGATCTGCGCGTCAGTCCGCCCGGCAGCCAACTGTTTGAGGATGAACCCGCCCGCCTGCTGATCCGTCAGCGCCGGATACACGTCCTGCACGCGCGTCACCAGCAGCGGGTTGACGCCTTCGCCGCGACCGCTGGCGTAATAACCCAGCCCGTGCTGGCGTACCCGCACTGGCGCCTTGAAGCGCTTCTTGTGGCCCTGGCGTCTGCTCGCCAGTCGAGCCATTTCGGTACGGTGGCGGGCCACATACCTGATCAGCGCCCGACGCAGTCCGGCGCTGCGCGTAACCAGGGCGAACCCCAGGGCCTGTCGCGACTGGTCGGGCAACGCATGGAGGATTGAGGCGAGGAAGTTGTCGCCGTGACGCGGAACACTGTTGAGCTCTTCGCCGCGCTCGTTGTACGCCTGATAGACCGGCCCGCGCTTGACCAGGTACTTGGTCTGGATGGCACTTTCGCTGCCGATACTGTCGATCAACGGCCCGTCGAGACTGCCTTCGCGCACTTCCAGACGCACCTCGTCCGACCAGCCCGGCAGCCGTTCCAGGGCGCGCAAGGCCAGCCATTGGCTTTCGCTGCCGCCCGGATTCTCCCTGTGCAGGCCAGCGACCGCGTGGTTGAAGCGGCGCTGCCGGGCATATTCACGGGAGAGCTCCAGCAGCCGCAACGGAACCCGCTCAGCGTTTTGCAGGCGTGCCAATTCCTCGGCATTCGCCTCCAGCAGCACACGGATAGCCGCCGAGCTGCCCAACCCCGGTGTGGCGCCTTGTAGCCTGGCGATTCGCGGGTCGTTCAACGCAAGTTCGTCATAGAGCCTGTCGAACATTGCGGGTTGCCGGGTGCGCAGGTAATCGGCGATCTGTTTGCGCAGTTCCAGCGGCCGGGATTCGACGACACGCGCCGGCTCGGCACCCAGCAGCCAACGTATTTGCGACTCATCCAGCGCTGCCAGAATACGCTCAGGCAATTGGCCGTCGAGCACTTCGGCGCGGGTCACCTGGATCGGCGTGTGTACCTGGCCCTCGATAGAGCCTGATTCCGCGCCGAACAGCCGGCTGGGGCCGGACAACTGCGCTGCGTCGAAAACTTGCAGGATCTGCCCGTTCGGCCAGCGCGGCATTTGCGTGAGCATTGGCAGCGTCAGCAGATACGAATCGTCCAGGGTGGTTCCTCGTTCGACCTGATCGATCAACCGCCCGACCTGCTGATCCGCCTCATACAGACGCAGGGTGTCGGCCAGGGCCAGTGGCGCCGGCTGATGATCGAGGTGCATCTGACGCAGGGCATCATCACTGACCCCACTGACATCGGCGATTTCGAGCAATTGCGCATCCGAAAACGCCTCAGTCGAGTGACCGATGCGCCGCAGCAGGGTCAGTCGATCCCAGCTCAGCGGTCGCTCCAGGTTGTGGCGCCAGGCGCCCAGTCGGTTGTGTTCAAGGATCGGTTGATACGCCGCAGGATCATGCGGGTGGCGGATGCGCCAGCTTTTCAAGGCCTCGTCGTAGTGCGTCTGGTAGACCTTGCCCTGCTGGCGAATGAAGGTCTTGCCGTCGAATCGATACACGCCCTGCGCATCGGGCACGGCAGTCGCAGGCAGGACACTATCGCTGACGTAGGCATCGAGATCAGGTTTCCACAGGCGAACCGAGCCGTCAGGCCGTTCGACCGGGTGCAGATGCTCGATCACCGGCTCGGCGGAGGCCGCACGCAGTCGCCCTGCGCCCTTGCCGACTGCGCCCATCACGCCAATCAGCGCGAGGTTCTGCGCCACATCGACCAGATGCGCCTTGGCAGCCTGGCGATCGCCTTCCGACCATTCGATGGCGCCTTCGAACGACTCATAGAGCAGTTGCCCGGCCATCACGGTCATCATGATTTCGCCCAGGACCGGGACAAACATCGACACCATGTTCAACGCCAGCATGCCGAACTCGAGCAGATGACTGAGCTTTTCTGCCCGTACCCTGGCATCGACGTCCGCCGTGGGGACGGCATGGGCGCGCGCGTCGGCGATGAATTTGGCCTGGTGCTCTTCGTAGAGGTATTGCCACAGATCCGTGTTATCAGCCCAAATTCCGGCAACGCCTTTGCGCGTGATGCCAAACGGGTCGAGATACGGGTCAGGCTGCGGCTCGCGCTTGCCGGGGGCTTCAGGTGGCAGCTCCTTGATCCGCGCGATGGTGGACAATGGCGGCATCAGCTGTGCGACCTTGACCCAGATCGAATGCAACGGGTCACTCGGGGAATCTGCTGCCTTTTGGGTGAACTGACTGAAATAGTAAGGACGGTCGGCATAAGCGACGAACTGACTGAAAAACTGCTGGTAAGCGGTCGGTCCTGGCCCGGCAGCCGTTGGGTCGGTGGCCGTGAACTTGCGTTTGAACACCTCACGCATCTGCGCACTGCTGTAACGCTTGAGCGGGTGTTGCGGGTCATGGGGGATGTAGACGATGAATTCGTTGGTATAGCGGTAGCGCTCGCTGATGCTGAACACCACGCAACCGGTCATCCGCCGCTTCATCAGGCTCAGATCACGAAACCAGACAGCCTTGCCGCCGAGCTGCGGATGGATCTGGCCGTCCACCACCGACAAAATCATCTGGTAGTCGGCGGGCTCGATGTCCTTTTTCAGTAGCGCCCATTCAGCGGCGGCACGCAGCGCGGTTTTCTGGCTGGTAATGAATTGTTGGCGCAAGGCGTCGGTTTTTTCGAAAAACCCTTTGATCCGTGCCTGATAACGGGCACCGACGTCCAGCGAACGACACAGGGTCAGAAACTGACTGACCGTGATGCCGATTTCTGCTGCCTGAAACTCGCCTGGGGTCGCTGTCTCGACCACGAAACCGGACTTGGGGTGATAGGCACCCGCTTCGCATTCCGCGGCCTCGAAGTTGTGCAACACCGCTTGCAGCAAGGGCAGCTTCAGCACTTCGAACGTGGAAACTTCCACCTCCAGCACCCCGAGTTCGAGGGGCCGTCTGAGACACAGCAAGGTCTTGCCGAGATCGACCGTCACGTTGAACTGATCCTTGAGTGCCTTGCCGAGCAGCGCCTGGGCAAATGCATCGACGCTTTCAAGGCCGGCCATGGTCTTGTCGAGTCGGGTCTGGGCGACAAAGGCCGCCGTGACCCGGTCTTTCAAGGCTTGCTGCTGATCATTCGGGAATTCGTGATAGCCGTGCGCTGGCCGGCTATTGACTGCTTTCATCGCGGCTCGCCGGGCGGGCGTGGCGGCAATCAGCCAATCGGGGATCATCTGCTCAAGCAGCTTGCCGTGAAGGCTGGCGCTGACCGGTGCGCGGGGCAATGTCGGGGGATGAGTGGACATCCTGTCTCTCCTGAAAAATGGGAGGACAGGACACCATGTCCGCCGCAGTGACCTGCGGTACATAGTTATCGTTTTAGCGTAGACGTGTTACCGGACAATTCAGCAACCCGCGTGCGACCACGGCACAACCCGCTGGATTGGCTATGCTGTCGGAACAGCCTTTCGGACGGGGGATTTATGGACGATCCAGTCGACAACAAGCCACCGAGCTTCTGGCAGATGCTGCACAGCGTGATGGCTGCGGCATTCGGCGTGCAAAGCGGGAAAAACCGGGCAAGGGATTTCACCCATGGCAAGCCCAGCCATTTCGTGATTCTGGGGATCGGCTTCACTGCGGTATTCGCCCTGACGCTGTTTGTCATCGTCAAACTGGTGCTGCATTTCGCCGGGGTCTGACGGCACTCAGTGCATCAGGATCTGCAGGCCGAACGGATAGCGATAGGACGTGGGGCGGCCCTTGGCTGACAGTTTGCGAAAACTCACGCCGTAATCCGGCGAGGCGCCCATGGCCAGCATTTGCTGGGCTTGATGCTTGTCGATCAGTTGCAGCAGCGACAATTGCCGGTCACGTCCGCCATACCGATCCAGATCGACGCCCTGATCGTAATCGTGCAACTCCACCAGCGCCCAGCCGCCGAGGGTGAAGTGACCGCCCACCAGCGCGCTCAGGCGTCCATCGACCACCGCCTGCAACGCCTCGGGTGAGGTGTTGACCGCGCTGAACAGCACATCCTTGCCGGGGATCTTGCCGGCTTCGGCAAACGCACGCATCGCACCGAAAGCCATTTCATCATTGGCCGCCCACACCAGCGACACCTTCGGATAACGGCCAACCAGTTGCCGCGCCTGCTCGTAGGCACGCTGCCGCGTCCAGCCGCCGTACACCAGTTGCCGCAGTCGCACTTGTGGATGTTCGGCGAGGGCGCGCTGCATGCCCTGCTCGCGCAACTGCGCTGACGGGGTGATCTTCAGACCGGAAAACGCCAGTACTTCAATCTGCTCGCCCCGCGCCACCGGAGGATGCAGGCGAATCAGCTCCTTCATCATCAGGTAGCCGCCCTCCTCGTCATTCGGCACCAGGCTGCCGATGCGATCGGCACGCTCGCCGACCAGTGCCTCCTGATCAGCGGTCAGCACCGCATTGACCATGAACAGCTTGACCCCGCTGCCTTGCGCCAGACGCAGGATCTGCGGCGCCACGTACTGCTCGTTGACGAACACCAGATAATCGGGACGATTCGGCCCCTGCAAGGCAACTCTGGCCTGAGCCAGGGTGAATTCCGGCTGGCGCTGGGAATAGAGAATCTGCAAATCGACGCCCAGGTCGCGGGCCGCCGCCTGCATGAATTGCGAATAGCTGACCCAGAAGGCTTCCTGAGTCGACCCCGGATTGAGGAACAGCACCGACTCGGCCCGGGCCGCAGAACCGAAAACCGCACCGAACAGCAGGAGGCTGAGGTGGAAAAACTTCAACATGAATGATCCGGGCCCAGGGAAAAATGGCCGCGCATTATAGCCCTCTAATCAGCGGCTATTGACGCGTGATCCCGTTTTTTGTCCGACAATCGTCGGAAGCAGGCCCGAATCGGTCGTTTATTGATGACTGACCCAGAATACCGCTGTCCCGACGACCAGAATGATCAGGAACAGAATGGCCCATGCATCGACACTGCTATCGCTCTTTCTTGCCTTGGTCGGATTGCTCATTGCATCGCCTCTTGTCGGTTTTATCGGTGATTGCAGAAAGACTCGATCACAGTTAAGACGATGATTGTCCCCGCGACAAATGTGGGTTAATCAACAACCATTCTCGTTAGGCGATTTGGTTCTTTACATATACTCAAACATCACTTTTGCGCATAACTGCAAACGGGTATATTGCCCCGGCTCCGTTAGGGAGTGCGCGGCCGTGCGCGCGTAATTGCCGAGGCACCATCGGACTCCAGCAAGCGAAAACGCAGCGTTTTCCGAGTAGCCCAAAGCCTGAGAACAGGACTTATATGTACGTATACGACGAGTACGATCAGCGGATCATCGAGGACCGCGTCAAGCAGTTCCGTGATCAGACCCGACGCTATCTGGCAGGTGAGCTGAGCGAAGAAGAATTCCGCCCCCTGCGCCTGCAAAATGGCCTCTACATCCAGCGTTTTGCGCCGATGTTGCGCGTGGCGGTGCCTTACGGCCAGCTGACTTCGCGTCAGGTGCGCATGATGGCCAAGATTGCCCGCGACTACGACAAGGGCTACGCCCACATCAGTACCCGGCAGAACGTGCAGTTCAACTGGCCGGCGGTGGAAGATATCCCGGACATCCTCGCCGAACTGGCCACCGTGCAGATGCACGCGATCCAGACCAGCGGCAACTGCCTGCGCAACGTCACCACCGACCAGTTCGCCGGTGTCGCCGCCGATGAACTGATCGACCCGCGGCCATGGTGCGAGATCGTCCGTCAGTGGACGACGTTCCACCCGGAATTCGCCTACCTGCCGCGCAAGTTCAAGATCGCCGTCAACGGTTCGACCGCTGACCGTGCGGCCATCGAAGTCCACGACATCGGCCTTGAGCCAGTCCACAACGCCGCCGGCGAGCTGGGTTTCCGTGTGCTGGTCGGCGGTGGCCTGGGCCGTACCCCGGTGGTCGGTGCATTCATCAACGAGTTCCTGCCGTGGCAGGACCTGTTGAGCTACCTCGATGCCATCCTGCGTGTGTACAACCGCTATGGCCGTCGCGACAACAAATACAAGGCGCGGATCAAGATCCTCGTCAAGGCGCTGACCCCTGAAGTGTTCGCGCAGAAAGTCGATGCCGAAATGGAACACCTGCGCGGCGGCCAGACCACACTGACCGAAGCCGAACTGCATCGCGTCGCCAAACACTTCGTCGATCCGGACTACAAGGCGCTGGAGAACCAGACTGCCGCCTTGGCCGAACTCGACAAGGAGCATCCGGGTTTCGCCCGCTGGCGTTCGCGCAACACCCTGGCGCACAAAAAGCCGGGGTATGTGGCCGTGACCCTGTCGCTGAAACCGACCGGCGTTGCGCCGGGCGACATCACCGACAAGCAGCTCGATGCCGTCGCCGATCTGGCCGAGCGCTACAGCTTCGGTCAACTGCGCACTTCCCATGAGCAGAACATCATTCTCGCCGACGTCGAGCAGAGCCAGTTGTTCACCCTGTGGGGCGAGCTGCGTGAAGGTGGTTTCGCTACGCCGAACATCGGCCTGCTGACCGACATCATCTGCTGCCCGGGCGGTGATTTCTGCTCGCTGGCCAACGCCAAGTCGATCCCGATCGCCGAATCGATCCAGCGCCGTTTCGACGACCTGGACTACCTGTTCGACATCGGTGAGCTGGACCTGAACATCTCCGGTTGCATGAACGCCTGCGGTCACCACCACGTCGGCCACATCGGCATCCTCGGGGTGGACAAAAAAGGTGAAGAGTTCTATCAGGTGTCCCTCGGCGGCAGCGCCAGCCGTGACGCAAGCCTGGGCAAGATCCTCGGCCCGTCCTTCGCCCAGGACGACATGCCGGACGTGATCTCGAAGCTGATCGACGTGTACGTTGAACAACGTACCGAAGACGAGCGCTTCATTGACACCTACCAGCGTATTGGCATCGACCTCTTCAAGGAACGCGTCTATGCAGCGAATCATTAAGAACAACGAAGTCGTCGACGAAACCTGGCACCTGCTGCCGAAAGATTTCAACATCGACGACATCAGCAATTGCGACGATCTGATCGTTCCATTGCAGCTGTGGCGTGAACACAGTCGCATGCTCAAGGCCCGCGACGGCGGCCTGGGCGTTTGGCTGGACGCCGATGAAGAAGCCGAGGAAATCGGTGACGACGTGGATCAGTTCCAAGTCATCGCGCTGAACTTCCCGGCCTTCACCGACGGCCGCAACTACTCCAACGCCCGCCTGCTGCGCGACCGTTACGGTTTCAAAGGCGAACTGCGGGCGATTGGCGATGTGCTGCGCGATCAGCTGTTCTACATGCACCGCTGCGGCTTCGATGCGTTTGCCGTTCGTGCGGACAAAGACCCGTACGAAGCACTGGAAGGCCTGAAAGACTTTTCCGTGACCTATCAGGCCGCCACCGACGAACCGCTGCCGCTGTTCCGTCGCCGCTAAGCTTCAAGGTTGTGCGCACAAAAAAACGTCGGTCATTGACCGGCGTTTTTTGTGGCTGACTGTTTACCAGAAGCGCTGTTGTGTCAGGCGACTCCACCAGCTCAGCAGCACGCGATCCACTGAACCGCTGGCGGCCATGCCGATGCGCTCCTGCAGGCTTTTGCGCTCGGCGTAATGCAGGTGGTAGACCTCGGCTTTCTTCGCCCGGTCTGCCAGGTATTCGTCGCTGGTCTTGAGTTCGTCGACCAGTTGCTTGTCCAGCGCCGCAACACCAAGCCAGACCTCACCGGTGGCCACTTCGTCGATGGCCAGTTGCGGGCGATAGCGCGAAACGAAGTTCTTGAACAACTGATGGGTGATGTCCAGGTCTTCCTGGAACTTCTCCCGGCCCTTCTCGGTGTTTTCGCCAAACACGGTCAGGGTGCGCTTGTACTCGCCGGCGGTCAGCACTTCAAAATCGATGTCGTGCTTTTTCAGCAGGCGATTGACGTTGGGCAACTGCGCCACCACGCCGATCGAGCCAAGAATTGCAAACGGCGCGCTGATGATCTTCTCGCCGATGCACGCCATCATGTAGCCGCCGCTGGCCGCGACCTTGTCGATGCACACGGTCAACGGCACGCCGGCCTCTCGGATGCGCGCCAGTTGCGAGGACGCCAGACCATAGCTGTGAACCATGCCGCCGCCGCTTTCCAGACGCAGCACCACTTCGTCCTTGGGCGTGGCGAGGGTCAGCAGCGCGGTGATTTCGTGGCGCAGGCTCTCGGTGGCCGAGGCCTTGATGTCGCCGTCGAAATCGAGCACGAACACCCGGGACTTGGCCTCGGATTTGTTCTTCTGCTTCTTCTCGGACTTTTCCGACTTGGCCTGGCCCTTGCGCAGGGCCTTGAGCTGATCCTTGTCGAGCAGGGTCTGCTCCAGACGTTCACGCAAGCCTTTATAGAAATCGTTGAGCCTGCTGACCTGTAGCTGCCCTGCCGACTTGCGCCGGCCCTTGCTGCGCAATGCAGCAAAACTGGCGAGCACCACCAGGATGGCGACAACCAGGGTTACGGTCTTGGCCAGGAAACTGGCGTATTCGGTGAAAAACTCCACAGAGACTCCTTAAAACAATGCGCGGATGCAAAACACGCGCGGGATGGTTCCAGCATACCCATGCGCCGCCTCGTCGGCCAGCCGTGAAACCTCTGGCAACAGGCCTGTAACGGGCATTTCAAACAAGCGTATGTTTTTTCATTGACAGCACTCCGTCATCCTCATAACCTCGCCAAACCTTCAACGTACCGGGATGACGCGGACGTGGGCAGCATCTATCTGATTCGACATGGCCAGGCCTCCTTTGGTGCAGACGACTATGACGTCCTGTCGCCCATCGGTGTGCGGCAGGCAGAAATCCTCGGCCAGCACCTCGCTGATCTGGGGATCAGCTTTGATCGCTGTCTGGCCGGCGACCTGCGCCGCCAGCAACACACGGCCACCAGCGCGCTGGAGCAGTTCAGCGCCAGGGGCCTGGCGGTACCGACGCTGGAGACCGATTCGGCATTCAACGAATTCGACGCCGATGCGGTGATTCGCGCCCTGATCCCCGCCATGCTGGAGGACGAGCCTGAAGCCATCGACATCCTGCGCAACGCCGCGCAGAACCGCAGCGAATTCCAACGCATCTTCGCCCTGGTCATCGAGCGCTGGCTGGCGGGTACCTACGACACCCCCGGGCTGGAGAGCTGGCTGGGTTTCGTCGAGCGGGTTCAGGGCGGATTGCAGCGGATCCTCGAACAGGCCGACGGCAACCAGAAAATCGCCGTGTTCACCTCCGGCGGCACCATCACCGCCCTGCTCCACCTGATTACCCGAATGCCTGCCAAACAGGCCTTTGAACTGAATTGGCAAATCGTCAACACCTCGCTCAACCAGCTGAAGTTCCGCGGTCGCGAGGTGGCTTTGGCCTCCTTCAACAGTCACGCACATCTGCAACTGCTGAAGGCTCCGGAACTCATCACTTTCCGCTGAGTCCGGATAACTGAGACCCGTGCTGTATAAACCAGCGCCTATTACCCAAGAAAGGATCGAACCATGACCTCCGTAGCTGATGCCGTAAAAGCGATGCAAGCCAAGTTCAACCCAGCCGCTGCTGCCGGTCTGGATCTGGTCTTCGGTTTCAACATCACCGACGAAGACAAGCACTACGCGCTGATCGTCAAAGACGGTACTTGCGACATCCAGGAAGGCGAAAACGCTGACGCCAACTGCACGCTGGTACTCGACAGTGCAACCCTGAAAGACATCGTCAGCGGTGAAACCGACGGCATGCAAGCGTTCATGGGCGGCAAGCTGCGCGTTGAAGGCGACATGATGCTGTCGATGAAACTGTCCGAGCTGTTCCCGTCGTAAGACCTGCGACCGGCTTAAAGAAAATCCCGCCCCTGTGGCGGGATTTTTGCGTCTGGCCCCTGTAGGAGCTGCGGCACGCTGCGATCTTTTGATCTTGCCTTCAAAAGATCGCAGCCTCGTTTCACTCGACAGCTCCTACAGGATTTGCGCCAGCCTCGACTCCACGTTGGATGCCGCCAGCAACTCCTGCGTGTACGGATGCTGCGCCGAGCTGAACAGCTTGCCGGTATCACCGCGTTCCAGTACTTCGCCCTCCTTCATCACAATCAGGTCATGAGCCAACGCCCGCACCACCGCCAGATCATGGCTGATGAACAGGTAGGTCAGCCCATGTTCTTCCTGCAGTCGCCGCAATAAAGCAACGATCTGCTTCTGCACCGTGCGATCCAGCGCCGACGTCGGCTCATCCAGCAAGATCAGATCCGGCTTGAGCACCAGCGCCCGGGCAATGGCAATCCGTTGCCGCTGGCCACCGGAAAATTCGTGGGGGTAGCGATGCCGCGTCGCCGGATCGAGACCGACCTCGCGCAGCACATCAATCACCGCCTGTTCACGCTCGGCAGCATTCAGATCGCTGTGCACCTGCAAGCCCTCGGCAATGATCTGCTCGACGCACAGACGCGGGCTGAGGCTGCCGAACGGATCCTGAAACACCACCTGCAGGCGTTTGCGCAGTGGCCGCAGCTGCTTGCCGCTCAACTGCTCCAGCGCCTCACCGGCAAAGCGAATGCTGCCCTCGGCGTCGATCAGGCGCAAAATCGCCTGGCCCAAGGTCGACTTGCCCGAGCCTGACTCGCCGACAATCCCCAGTGTCTTGCCGCGCTGCAAATTCAGATCGATGCCCTTGACCGCCTGCAGCCAAGTCTTCGACCGCAGCCAACCACCCCCCAGGCGAAAACGCACATTCAGATCGCGCACCTGCAACAAGTCCTGCGCATCCTCCCGACGCAGCGCTTCACCCCCAGGCTCCGCATTGAGCAATTCAATGCTGTAGGGATGTTGCGGCGCACTAAACAATTGCTCGCACGACGCCTGCTCGACGATCCGCCCACCGCGCATCACCGCCACCCGCTGCGCAATGGTGCGCACCAGATTCAGGTCATGACTGATGATCAGCAGCGCCATGCCGAGCCGCTGCTGCAAGTCCTTGAGCAACAGCAGAATCTTGCGCTGCACCGTCACATCCAGCGCGGTGGTCGGCTCGTCGGCGATCAATAACTGTGGCTCACAAGCCAGCGCCATGGCGATCATCACCCGCTGGCGCTGGCCGCCGGAGAGCTGATGCGGATAGGCCTTGAGCCGTTCGCGTGGTTTCTGGATGCCGACCAGCTCCAGCAACTCAAGAATGCGCTCACGGGCCTGCGCGCCCGCCAGTCCTTTGTGCAGCGCCAGGCTCTCACCGAGTTGTCGCTCGATGGTGTGCAGCGGATTCAGCGAGCTCATCGGCTCCTGAAAAATCATCGCGATGCGGTTGCCCCTTAACTGGCGCAGATAGCGCTCATGCACACCGAGCAACTCTTCACCGGCATAACGGATGCTGCCGTCGATTCGCGTGATATTCGGGTCGAGCAATTGCAGGATGCTGTGGGCGGTCACCGATTTGCCCGAGCCGGACTCACCGACCAACGCCAGGCACTCGCCCGGACGAATATCCAGGTCAATGCCATGCACCACAGGCTGGCCGTTGAACGCCACCCGCAGGTCGCGGATTTCGATCAGGTTATCGCTCATCTCAAGTCCTCGGATCATAAGCATCTCGGCAGGCCTCACCGATGAACACCAACAGAGAAAGAATCAGCGCCAGGGCAAAAAACGCCGTCAGTCCCAACCAAGGCGCTTGCAGATTGCTCTTGCCCTGACCGATCAGTTCGCCCAGCGAAGCGCTGCCGGCGGGCATGCCGAAACCGAGAAAATCCAGCGCCGACAAAGTCGCAATCGCCCCGGTGAGAATGAACGGCAAATAGGTCAGGGTCGCGCTCATCGCATTGGGCAGGATGTGCCGGCTGATCACCTGCACATCACCAACCCCCAGCGCCCGCGCTGCTTTCACGTATTCCAGGCCACGGCTGCGCAGGAATTCCGCGCGCACCACATCCACCAGACTCAGCCAGGAAAACAGCGCCATGATTCCCAGCAGCCAACAGAAATTCGGCTCGACGAACCCGGACAGAATGATCAGCAGATACAACACCGGCAGTCCCGACCACACCTCCAGCAGCCGCTGCCCGAGCAGATCGACCCAGCCACCGTAATAGCCTTGGAAGGCACCGGCAGCGATGCCGATCAGTGCGCTGGCGGCAGTCAGCGCCAAAGCGAACAGCAGCGACACTCGCGTGCCGAAAATCACCCGCGCCAGCACATCCCGCGCCTGATCGTCGGTGCCCAGCCAGTTCTCGGCGCTCGGTGGACTCGGTGCCGGCTCGGTCAGGTCGTAATTCACCGTGTCGAAACCGAACGGGATCGGCGCAAACCACAGGCGCCCGCCCTGCCCCTCGATCAGTTGCCGCACCTGCGCGCTGCGGTAGTCCGGCTGAAACGGCAGCTCACCGCCGAAATCCTGCTCGGTGTAGCGCTTGAACGCCGGGAAATACCACTGGCCCTGATACTCGACCAGCAGCGGTTTGTCATTGGCGATCAATTCGCCGCCCAGGCTCAGGCCGAACAACAGCAGAAACAGCCACAGCGACCACCAGCCACGCCGATGCGCCTTGAACCGCGCCCAACGGCGCTGGCCGATGGGAGATAAGGTCAGCATCAGGCAGTCCTCGCGGTGAAGTCGATGCGCGGGTCGACCAGCGTGTAACACAGGTCGCCGAGCAGTTTTATCAGCAGGCCGAACAGGGTGAAGATGAACAGCGAACCGAACACCACCGGGTAATCCCGTGACACCGCCGCTTCATAGCTGAGTCGGCCGAGGCCATCGAGGGAGAAGATCACTTCGATCAGCAACGAGCCGCCGAAAAACACCGTCACCAGTGCTTGCGGCAGTCCGGCGACCACCAGCAGCATCGCGTTGCGGAACACGTGGCCGTACAACACCTGACGCTGACTGAGGCCCTTGGCCCGTGCTGTCACCACGTACAGGCGCGAGATCTCGTTGAGAAAGCTGTTCTTGGTGAGGATCGTCAACGTGGCGAATCCGCCGATCACCAGCGCGGTGACCGGCAGCACCAGGTGCCAAAAGTAATCGGCCACCTTGCCCCACGGCGACAGCTCGGCGAAGTTGTCCGAGACCAGCCCGCGCACCGGAAACCAGTCCAGCGCGCTGCCGCCGGCAAACACGATGATCAGCAGCAGCGCGAACAGAAACCCCGGCATCGCATAGCCGATGATGATCGCCACGCTGCTCCAGACATCGAACGCCGAGCCGTTGTGCACCGCTTTGCGGATGCCCAGCGGAATCGACACCAGATAAGTGATCAACGTCGCCCACAAACCCAGCGACAAGGTCACCGGCAGCTTCTGCCAGATCAGTTCGGTGACGCTGGCGCCACGGAAAAAGCTCTGGCCGAAATCCAGTTGCGCGTAGCTTTTGAGCATCAGCCACAGGCGCTCACCGGCGGGTTTGTCGAAGCCGTACTGACGCTCGATATCGGCCACCAGTTTCGGGTCCAGTCCTCGAGTGGCACGGGATTCGCCGCCAATGGTTTCGACATGACCGCCACCCACCGCCGCGCCGACACCGATGCCCTGCAAGCGCGCGATCGCCTGCTCCACCGGGCCACCCGGCGCGGCCTGCACGATGACGAAATTGACCAGCAGAATGGCGAGCAACGTCGGCACGATCAGCAGCAGACGCCGCAGGCTATAACCCCACATGGGCGTACTCCTTCTGCTGTTGCTGCATCTGCGTGGCGGTCAGCGCGGTCGGGCTGATTTCCCACCAGGTATCGAGCCCAGCGTCGTATAGCGGCGCTGTTGCCGGACGACCGAAACGGTTCCACCACACCGTGGAAATCCCTGGCGGGTAGTAGTTGGGAATCCAGTAGTAACCCCACTGCAGCACCCGATCCAGTGCATGGGCATGGCGTAACAGGCTTTCGCGGTTGTCGGCCTGCACCAGCCCTTCGAGCAAGGCATCTACAGCGGGGTCACGCAACACCATGTAGTTGTTGGAGCCGGGATCGTCGGCACCGTCGGAGCCGAAGTAATTGAACATCTCGCGCCCCGGTGCCTGACTCACCGGGTAGCCGACGACGATCATGTCGTAGTCGCGATTGCGCACGCGGTTGGTGTATTGCGCGGTGTCGACCTGGCGAATATCGAAGCCGATGCCAATCTGTGCCAGATTGCGCTTGAACGGCAGCAGCAGGCGCTCAAAGCCCTTCTGCCCGTTGAGGAAAGTGAACTGCAACGGCTCGCCATTGGCGTTCACCAACTGATCGCCACGGGGTTTCCAGCCGGCGGCTTCCAGCAGTTTCAAGGCCTGCAATTGCTCGGCGCGAATGTTGCCGCTGCCATCGGTTTTTGGCGCTTCAAAGACTTGGGTGAACACCTCGTCGGGGATCTTGCCGCGCCACGGCTCGAGGATTTTCAGTTCCTCGGCGTCCGGCAACTCGGTGGCCGCCAACGCGCTGTGCGAGAAGTAACTGCGTTGACGCAGATACATGCTGCGCATCATCTGCCGGTTGCTCCACTCGAAATCCCAGAGCATGGCGATCGCCTGCCGTACCCGGCGATCCTGAAACATGGGTTTCTGCAGGTTGAACACAAAGCCCTGCGAACCCTGCGCGGCACCCGGTGCCAGATGTTCGCGGAGCAATTTGCCCTGCTCCAGCGCCGCGCCGGCATAGCCGATGGTGTAACTGGTCGCGGAAAATTCGCGGTTGTAATCGAAGCCGCCGGCCTTGAGCACTTGCCGGGAAACGTCAGTGTCGGCGAAGAACTCGACGCTCAAGTGATCGAAGTTATACAGGCCGCGAGTGATCGGCAGGTCCTTGGCCCACCAGTCGGCAACGCGCTGAAATTTCACGCTGCGCCCGGCATCCACCGCGCTGATCCGGTACGGGCCGCTGCCCGGCGGAATCTCGAAACCGCCGCCCTCGGCGAAGTTGCGTGTGCGCCACCAGTGTTGGGGCAGCACTGGCAGCGTCGCCAGATCCAGCGGCAAGGTGCGGCTGTCGTTGTTCTTGAAGTTGAAGCGCACTTGCGTCGGCGACTCCACCACCACGTCGGCAACGTCACGAAACTGCTGGCGATATTTGAGGCTGCCCTGGGTGGTGAACAGTTCGAAGGTGTAACGCACGTCCTCGGCGGTGATCGGCGTACCATCGTCAAAGCGCGCCTTGGGATTGAGGTAGAACCGCAGCCAGCGGCGATCCGCATCCAGTTCCATCTGCTGCGCCACCAGGCCGTAGACGCTATAGGGTTCGTCCTTGCTGCGATAGGCCAGCGGTGCATAGAGCCAGCCATCGATGTCGGCAACGCCGGTGCCTTTGTCGATGTACGGAATCAGGTGATCGAACGGGCCGCTTTCCAGCGAGGAGCGGCGTAACGTTCCGCCCTTGGGCGCGTTGGGGTTGGCGTAGGCCAGATGCTGGAAGTCCGGGGCGTATTTGGGGGCTTCGCCGTAGACCGTCAACGCGGGCTGTGGGGCGGCCCAAATGATTGGGCTTAGCAGCGCAAAAGCGCTGAACAGAATGAGCCTGGAGAGCATTGGCAGATCCTTTTTTGCTCGGTGCTGCTTATGGCCGCATCACTGGCAAGCCAGCGATGGGGCCATAACAATCACCAAACATCCTGCCTACCTGCTTTGTGCAACAGGCCGGCAAATTTTATAGAGCAGGCTTAGATCAATAAGTGACTAAAACCCGCCGCCTCTGGGCATTCTCAGAACTTGTAATTGACCCGCGTGTACAACGTCCGCCCGAACGGGTCGCCGTATTTCGGGTCGTAGCCGCTCTGGAAGGTGTAGGTCTGGTTGCTGAACGGTGGCTCGCGATCGAACAGGTTCTTCGCGCCGAGGGTCACGCTGAGGGTTTTACGCCAGGTGTAGGTGCCGGCCAGATCCCAGACGTTGTACGAGCCAACGTAATCGTGGGTCTCGCGGTCGGAGTCGTGGTAACCGCTGGTGTAGCGGTTGGTCAGCGCCACACCGTAGGGGCCGTAGTTCCAGCTGCCGGTCAGGCTGTGGCGCCAGCGAGCCACGGCGCCGGCCGAGGAAAAGTCGCCGCCACGAAAATCGCCGAGCTTGTCGATGAAGTCGCCCTTGAGCTGCTGCTGGTATTCGTAACGGCTGACGTAGGTGCCTTGCAGACCGATGCCGAAATTGCCGTACGGGGTGCTCGGCAAGCGGTAATCGAAGCTGACGTCGACGCCATTGGTCTTGATCTTGCCGAGGTTGGCCAGGCCGGTAACGATGTGATCGATGGAGCCGTCAGGCTTGCGCACCAGGCGATCCGGGTACAGTTCAGGGTTCTCGAACACCGCCGACTCCGGGAATTCGGCGATCTGGTTGGCGATGTTGATCCACCAGAAATCCAGCCCGGTGCTCAGGCGCTCGAACGGCTGATAGACGAAACCGAGGGTGACGTTGCGCGCGGTTTCCGGACTGAGGTCCGTGTTGCCACCGGTGCGACTGTAGAACTGTTGGGCGCAATCGCGGTTGGCGATCCCGCCGTTGCTCGGGTTGCCGCCGGCGCACAGCCGTGGATCGTTGTAGTTGGCGACAGTGAAGGTGGTGAAATTGGGGTTGTACAACTCGTACAACGACGGCGCGCGGAAGCCCTCGCTGTAGGCGCCACGCACCACCAGTTGCTTGAACGGCTGGAAGCGGAACGAGTATTTCGGGTTGGTGGTGCTGCCGAAGTCGCTGTACTTGTCGTGGCGCACGGCGGCGGACAATTCAAGGCTGTCGAGCACCGGCACGTTGACCTCGGCGTACTGCGCCGAGACGCTGCGATCCCCGGCAACGCTGGCATTCGGGTCGACGCCCAGGCTCTGCACGTCGGCGGCGAACTGCGCAAAGTCCTGATGGAAATCTTCCTTGCGATATTCGCCACCCAATGCCAGTGCCGACGGGCCGGCGCCAAACCAGTCGCCGATTTCGCGGCTGACGCGCCCGTCAATCGCCTTGACCCGCCCGACCGCCGTCGAGTAATCGCCGTCCACCGCGTTGGCTGCCAGCAGCGCCTGCCCGGCGGCGGTTTGCGGGCCAAACGGGTTGATGATGCCGTTGGCGATACCGGCGCTGACGGCGCGGTCGTTGACGTAACCGGCCTCGATGGCATTGACCACCTTGTTCTGGTTGTACGACGCACCGACGTTGTAGTCCCAGCCGACGACGCTGCCATCGAAGCTCAACAGCAAACGCTGACCGGTGTTGTCGTCTTCGTGCTGGCGCGCGCCGACGGCGGTTTCGCGCCAGTTCACATCCACCGGTTGCGTCGGGTCGAGGGCAAAACCATTGGGGCCGGGGGTAATGCCGTTGCCGGGATAAAACGCCGTGCCGGGATTGACCTGATTGCCCATCAAGGTGCCGGGGCCGATCTGCGTGCGGTTTTCGTTACGTGCCCAGAAATATTCGAGGCTGACATTGTGATCGTCCGCAAGCTTGCCGGTGGCTTTGGCGAAAGCCGAGGTCTTCTCGGTTTCCGGAACCAGATCGAGATAGCTCCACAGGCTCTGACGGCAGATGCCATTGCGCGCCAGCAGGCCCGGCGCGTTGCAGCCGGAACCGGCCAGCGGATTGGTGGCGTTGCTGCCCTGACTCCAGTTGGCCGGCGATGCGGTGCCGGAGGTGTAATCGAGGCCGCGTCCGGGCTGATAGTTGTAGGTGTAACCGCGATCCTCGGCAGCCAGCCGCTGCTGCTTGTCATAACTGACCACGCCGAACACATTGAAGCGGTCATCCTGCAGATCGCCGAAGCCCCAGCTGCCGCTGAAATTGCGACTCTCACCACCGCCGGCATGGGTCGGTGTGTCGTAGTTGGTGCTCAGTTGACCTTCAGTCAGGTTGGTCTTGGTGATGAAGTTGATCACCCCGCCGATCGCATCGGTGCCGTACAGCGCCGAAGCACCGTCACGCAGCACCTCGACACGGTCGATGGCAGCGAACGGAATGGTGTTCAGGTCGACCCCGGAACCATTGATCGCGTTGGTCGCGTTGTTGCTCAGCCGCCGGCCGTTGAGCAGCACCAACGTCTTGTTCGGGCCGATACCACGCAGATCGGCATACGACGCCCCGCCGCTGCTCGAACCCACCGAACGACCGGAGCCGACCGATGACTGGTTGGCGGAAATCCGGCTCACCAGTTCTTCGGTGGTGCTCACGCCCTGCTCGCGCAGTTCTTCAACTCGCAGAATGGTGACCGGCACCGCGGTTTCCGCATCGACCCGGCGAATTGCCGTACCGGTGACTTCCACCCGTTGCAATTGGGTGGTCGGCTCGTCGGCAGCGACCGCCGGCAAGGTATTGATCGCCAGCAGCAAGGCCAGGCTCAAACGGGATCTAACGGGTGAAAAATGGATCATGAACAGCCATCCCTGCGTTTTGGTTTATGCAGGGATGTGCAATGGACAGCAGGGTTTTATAGAGCCCGATTTAGACCGTTGGGTGATGAGGTTATGCAAAAAAATGGCACGTGTGGATCAAGCCAGCTCCATCTCTCTCAGCAACCGGGTATCCAGCCCAAACCGCTCCTGGGAAACCATCCTGAACTGCCCCTCCGCCAAGTCGCAGCTCACCAGCAGATTCCACGAGTGCCGGGTTGCCGCCGAGGGGATCAGTACAAACGGATGCTCTGCCAATAGCGCATCGGCGAACAGTTGTTGATTGGGTGAAGGCTTGGCGGGGCTCAACCAGTAAGGGTTCGGCACATCCTCCGGCTGCACGATTTTCACTTTTGCTTCGCTGATGACCTCAAAACACGTGAGCACATAAGGTTCACTGTCCAGCGCATCAAAACTGTGATGGGCTGCCACCTCCAGAATGGCCGAGGACGGATCGACTGATGCATAAACGACTCGCCGCCCGGGTTTGTTCCATCGGCCGCCATTGAGATTTGACCCCATCCCGCTGTTCCACGTCCCTCCGTAAACCTCGGCATCCAGCCGCCAGGCATACCACTGCTCGTCCCAGGGCAAGGGATTCATGCGTAAACCCCATATATCAGCTGCCCCAGATACTGCTCGACCATCTGAAACCCGAGTGAATGCCGGATAAACTCCACGGGTACGCGACCGTTCAGGTAGGTGCAGGGCTTGCGCAGCCACTCCTCGGCCCGTGACTGCCTCCCGAAGGCGCAAATGGCCTTTTCCAGCACCAACGCATATTGGTAGGCGACGACGCTCTGCTGCGGGTCAAGCCGTACCGTTTTACCTTCCTTCAGTAATCGCCGTACGGTTCTGACCGACTTGCCGGTGATACGTTTGACCATATCGTCTTGCAGATAAAGTTCAGAGGTTGAAAGCATGTTGACGACATCATTCAGCTCAAAACCTTCGTCGGTAAGGTCAACGATCAGAAAGGCGTCGTCACCTATGTTCTGGCCATTTACGAGCAAGTCGACAGGTCGGCCCTCGGCCTTCTTCACCCCCGTCAATCGGGGTACCTTGACGCTGGGCATCGCGACATCCTCCATGGGGCATCTGGCACGATCGGTGCGCCACTGAAGGCGATGGGAATAAGCAGGCGTTTCGTATTCGAGGTGGGGAGTTCGCATAATCCATCCGTTATCAGAGGCCTGAGCGTCCAAGCCGTTTACGACTTCAATGTCACGTCCGATGCTACAGATCATGCTTCCGACGACCAACCTGAGAATGTCGTCGGAAATATCCCCGTTTCTGCGAAAAATTCTCCCGTTTCCGTAGGACGTTACTCACGAATACCGCGTGCTCAACTGCCGAAGTGATAACTCACATCCAGCCACCACTGCCGCCCGTACGGGTCATAGTTGCCGGTCGGGTAATACGGCCAGCCGGCCGAGTCATCGTGTTTGATCTGGTTGAGCACGTTGTTCACGGTCAGGCCGACACTGGCACGGTCGTTGAGCTTGTAGCGGGCGCTGGCGTTGAACACCGTCCATGGCGACAGACGCCCGTCACCCGCGCCGTTGGTCACGGAGCCGTAACGAATGCCCATCAGCGTCGCCGTGGCTTTCTGGTAATCCCAGGTCAGGCTGGCGTTGACCTTGCTGCGCCAGTCGTAATTGGTCCGCGATGTGCGCCAGTCCTGGGTCGGCGCCTCGTCCGACTCTTTATAGAAATGCGACAGCACCAGGGTATAGCCCAGCGCCGAACTGAACGCGCCGTACTGGCCGGCGCCCCAGCGGATGTTGCTCTTGAAGTCCAGACCACTGACCCGCTCGCTGGCGGCGTTGATCGCATTGACCCGCACTCGCTGCAACTGATTGGGATCAATCGCGGCATTGCCCGGATTGCGGTCGATGCGCGCCAGGGTCGACTGGCAGTTGGCCGAGTTGATGTCCTGGGTGCCGTTGCGGCATTCGTTCTCTTGCTGCAACAGGCGGTTTTCATCGACGGTGGTCAGCAGGTCGTCGATCTCGACCCGCCAGAAATCGGTGGAGAAATCGAAATTGCGCGACGGCGACCAGACAAACCCATAGGTCCAGGACTTGCCGCGTTCGGACTCGAGATCCGGGGTACCGCTCTGGGTGTAGTCGACCCGCCCGCGATCACACGCGCCCTGCACGCCCTGGCTGCAACCGTAGTAGTCGATCTGTGCCGGGTAGTAACCGTTGCTGTCGGACTGGTAAATGTAGTTCAGATCCGGCGCGCGGAAACTGGTGCCGTAACTGCCGCGCAGCAACAGGCTGGTGATCGGGCGCCATTCGAGGCCGAGGTTGTAGGTTTTCTGCTGCTCGCTGCGGCCGCTGAATTTGTATTGGTCCCAACGCCCGGCGGCGGTGGCCAGCACGGTGTCGGTGACCGGAATACTGAACTCGCCGCCCGCCGCGTAGCGCTTGCGCGAACCGCCGGAGCTTTGCGCCGGGCTCACGCCATAAAAAGTGCCGTCATTCAGACCGTCGTCCGGGTCGACGCGATATTCCTGTTTGCCCGCTTCCAGCACGCCGGCAAACCCGACCGGGCCGGCCGGCAGGTCAAACAGGTCGCCGTTGATCGAGGCGTTGTAGCTGGTCGAGACCGACTTGCTGCGCTGGGTCAGGTTGCTGCGAAACTGATCCCATTCCTGTGGCGTCAACGGGCGGTCGAGACGCGAGGCATCAGGTGCGAATACCGGGTAGCCGTCGCGTGTGCCCAATTGCGGGCCGAGGTAGAAATCCTGAATCGATGAAAGCGGCGTGTAGCGCGAGGTTCTGACGCTGCGATACTCAGAGCGGTTGGCCGCCAGATCGTAGCTCCAGCCGGTGTCGGCGATCTTGTCCGAGAGGCCGAGGGTGCCGGTCCACGACGTGTCGGTCCACTTGCTGTTGTTGCTGGTGCGCCCGCCGATTTCCTCTTCACCGTAACGCCGATACCAGCGTTCAAGATTGCCGCTGTTCTGGTTGATGAAATCCGGTGAAGTGAAGGTCGGGCCACGGGTGTTGTTCTGGATGTGATCAAGGCCATACATCAAGTCGGCAAACACCTGGCCGCTGTCGCTGAAATGCCAGGTGCCGCGGGTGTAGCCGTCGTAGTTTTCCTTTTGCGTCTGGATGGTCCAGTAATCGTTGTACATCTGATCGGTGCGGCAACGACCCGCGTTGTTCAGCAGCTTGTTGTCGAAGGTGCCTTGATAGGCGCCGCAGCCGGGGCCAAGGTAGCGGTTGTTGCTCAGGTCGCGACGGTAACCGACATCCGCCAGCGGGCCGCTCTGCATGAAGCCGCGATCGTCGGCCCAGATCGGGTCACGGTTGGTCAGCTCCAGGCCGAACAAGCCGTCGAAGTCGCCCCAACTGCCGCCGCCGCTGATTTGCAGTCGTTGATTATCGCCACCTCCGCGCTCGCTGGTGCCGCCCTTGAGATTGACGTCGATGCCATTGATTTGCTTCTTGAGGATGATGTTGACCACCCCGGCAATCGCGTCCGAACCGTAGATCGCCGAGGCGCCGCTGCTGAGAATTTCGATGCGTTCGATGACCGCCGAGGGAATGTTCGCCAGGTTAGTGAAGTTGACCTTGCCGTCATAGGGCGTCGGGTAATCGGCGACACGCCGGCCGTTGATCAGCACCAGCGTGTGATTGGGGCCAAGGCCACGCAGGTTGATCGCACTGGCTGCCGGTTGCCAGGTGTTGCCGTAATCCTCGCCCTGGGTCATGCCAGTGTTTTGCGTCTGTGTCGCCAGAGCGTCATAGACGTTCTTGTAACCGCGCGCTTCCATCTCTTCGTGGGTGATGACGTTGACCGGGGTTGCACCATCACTCTGCGCGCGGGCGATTCGCGAACCGGTGACGGTGACTTTGTCCATGCGGTAATCAGCGCTGGTGGCCGGGGCCACGGCGCTGACTTTGGCCGCCACCGGCGTGCTCGCCTCGCCTTCGCGCACGCTCAGGCCCTGGGCACTTTGCTCGACTTGCAGGCCGCTGCCGAGCAGGGCTTTTTCAACGGCCTGACGCCCGCCCAAGGCACCGCGCACCGCACTGCTGCGTTTGCCTTGCACCAGATTCTGGCTGAAGGAAATCGGCACGCCGGTCTGGCGTGAGATGTCCAGCAAGACCTCGTCGAGCGGGCCGCTGGCGATGTCGAACGTGAACACTTGCACGGCAGGATCCGCAGCGAAAACCACCTGCGGCACCAGCCCCATCGCCAATGCGGCAGCGAGGGTCAAGCGCGGTAATTGTTGTTTGAATGAAATCATCAAGGGCTTCCCTGTTGAAGGCGTCTGCAGGGAATGAGCAGCGGGCCGGCGCTTTTTATAGGGCGGGATTAGGCCAAGAAGTTATGACGCTATAACCGCGCGCCGATGCTGACCCAATAGGGGTTGTGCCAGGTGACGCGGATCGGCAGCGAGCGCTCCAGCAGTTGCAGGGTGCGGTCGCTATCGTCCAGCGGATAGAGGCCGCTCAGGCGCAGATCGGCCACTTCGGGACTCAGGTGCAGAATGCCCCGGCGGTAGCGGCGCAGGCTGTCGATCACTTCACTCAGCGGCCGGTCGCGCACTTCCAGACGACCTTGCACCCATGCGCTTTCCTGGCCGTTGCTGCGTTCGAGGGCGAGAATGTCCTGGGCGTTGAACAGCAGACTTTCCCCCGCCTCCACCACTTGCCGCGCACCGCCGGCGGTGACCACTTCGACCTGCGAATGCAGCATCACCAGCCGCGTAGAATCGTCGCCCTGTTGCACCAGAAATTTCGTCCCTAGCGCCCGCATCCGCCCATGTTCGGTCTCGACCACGAACGGCCGCGCGGGATCCTTGGCGACGTCCACCAGCAACTCGCCCGCGCGCAACGCCAACAAGCGCTGAACCGCGTCGAACTGCGCCACCACCCGCGTACGTGCATTCAGACTCAGCGCGCTGCCATCCTCGAGAACGAAATCGCGCCGCTCGCCGGTGCCGGTCGCCAACTCCCCCGGTTCCGGCAGCCAGCCATAGCGGCGCCCGAGCAACCCGGCCAGCACAGCGATGCCGAGCACGCTCAAGCTGCCACTGACAAAGCGCCGCCGACTCGATGGCGCATTCAGGCTGTGTAGCAGACTGTTGCGCGGCAGCCCGCGCAAGCTCGGATTGCGCAGCAGGTTCAGGCCGCCGCCCATTTGTTCGATGATCCGCTGATGACGCGGGTCAGCCGCGCGCCACGCTTCGAATGCCGCGCGCTCGCCAGCACTGGCTTCGCCGGACTGCAATAGCGCCATCCACTGCGCCGCCTCATCGATCACCGCGTCGTCCGGCCTCATGCCTGCATCGCCTGATAGCAGCGTTTGAAGGCCTCGACCATGTACTGCTGCACGCGGCTGGTGGACACGCCAAGTTGCTGGCCGATTTCGCTGTAGGTCAGACCGTCGAGCTGATGGTAGAGAAACGCGGCTTTGGCCTTGGCCGACAAACCGTTGAGCAAGCGATCGACGGCCAGCAGCGCCTCGATCACCAGTGCCCGTTCTTCCGGCGATGGATGTACCGGTTCCGGCGCCAGCGCCAGGCTTTCCAGATAGGCGCGCTCCAGGTCCTGGCGGCGCCAGCCTTCATAGACCAAGCGCCGGGCGATGGTGGTCAGCAGCGCCCGTGGCTCACGAATGGCGCTCGGGTCCGGCAGGGCCAGCACCCGTAAAAAGGTTTCCGAGGCGATGTCCTGTGCGCTGTGCGGGCAACCCAGCGTGCGGCCAACGGCAGCGCACAGCCAGCGATAGTCCTTTTGGAACATTTGCCCAATCAACCGGTAATGCGGGTTCTGAACATCCCCCATGCCTTGCTCCCTGAAACGGGTCCCACCCGCTGCGAAAATCCGTGGTTCTGCCGGGATCGTCCGGCTCTTGATCAGGCGCGACTGTGCAATAGCGCTGCAGACATTTGAAGTAATAAAAAATCAGGATAAGCAAACCTTTGAGAATAAGGCGTTCCGTCGCCGCAGAAATACTGACTGACACAACGTTGACCCCGATCAGTTGCCAGCGCTGAAGCACTGACTAATCTGCGCGCTCCATCGAACGCCAAGGACGGCTCACCGGGAGCCCGCGGCTATCCCTTCAAGGAAGAAAACCATGCGATCACTGAAGATTATTCTGCTGTCCTCGGCCTTCAACGGCCTGACCCAACGTGCCTGGCTGGAACTGCGTCAGGCCGGGCACTCGCCCAGCGTTGTGGTGTTCACCGACGAGGCGTCGGTGTGCGAACAGATCGAACACAGCGGCGCCGATCTGGTGATCTGCCCCTTCCTCAAGGATCGCGTGCCGCATGCGCTGTGGAGCAATGCGCGGCGCCCGGTGGTGATCATTCATCCGGGCATCGTCGGCGACCGTGGCGCCAGCGCGCTGGACTGGGCAATCACCAACGAACTGACACGCTGGGGCGTGACTGCTCTGCAAGCGGTGGAAGAAATGGACGCCGGCCCGGTCTGGGCCACCTGCGAATTCAATCTGCCGTCGGGCTTGCGCAAGTCCGAGCTGTACAACGGTCGGGTCAGCGATGCGGCGATTCGCTGCATTCGCGAAGTGGTCGAGAAATTCATCGACGGCGTGCAACCGGTCGCACTGGATTACACCGACCCGAAAGTCCGCGGCCGCTTGCAACCGAACATGAAGCAGGATGACCGCACCTTCAGCTGGCACGACTGCTCGCGCTTCATCAAACGCTGCATCGATGCTGCTGATGGTCAGCCCGGGGTTCTGGCGAGTCTGGCTGGCGGGCAGTATTACGTGTACGACGCGCACCTTGATCAACGCACCGGCATTCCCGGCAAGATCCTCGCGGTGCATGACGACGCGGTGCTGGTGGCGACCGGCGATCACAGTCTGTGGATCGGCTCGCTGCGCCGCAAACCACTGCCCGGCGAAGAGACCTTCAAGCAACCGGCGCGGCATGTGCTGGCCGGGCAATTGGCCGATGTGCCGACTCTCGACTGGTCGATCGCCAGCGAGCCATTCAACGACGAGGCGTATCAGCCGATCCGCTACCGCGAATCCGGGCATGTCGGCGAGCTGACCTTCGAGTTCTACAACGGTGCGATGAGCACCGAACAGTGCCAGCGCATGGTCGAAGCGCTGCGCTGGGCCAAGTCTCGGGACACCCGCGTGTTGCTGATCAAGGGCGGACGCGGCAGTTTTTCCAACGGTGTGCACCTGAACGTGATCCAGGCCGCGCAGGACCCGGGTGCCGAAGCGTGGGCGAATATTCAGGCGATCGACGATGTCTGCGCCGAACTGCTCAGCGCCCGGCAACTGGTGGTCAGCGGCGTGACCGGCAGTGCCGGGGCTGGCGGCGTGATGCTCGCACTGGCTGCCGACATCGTGTTTGCCCGGGCCGACATCGTGCTCAATCCGCATTACAAGAGCATGGGCCTGTATGGCTCGGAATACTGGACCTACAGCCTGCCCCGTGCGGTGGGCCCGGCGATGGCCGAGCAACTGACCCAGGCTTGTCTGCCGGTCAGCGCGACGCAAGCGCTGCAACTGGGCATGGTCCAGGAAATCGGCCCACGCTGCCCGGACGAGTTTTCGCTGTGGCTGCTGCAACGGGCCAACGCAGTCCTGAACGATCCGACCTACGCCGCCGTGCGTGAACGCAAATTGCGCATGGATCAGGTGCTGATCGAGCAAAGTCGGAAAAACGAGCTGCAGGAAATGCAGGAAGACATGCTCTACAACCGCAACCAGTTTGCCGAGAAGTGCAGCAACTTCGTCTACAAGCGCAAAGCCTGCGGCACGCCGGCGCGGCTGGTGGAAGACTGGGCGCGGGTGCGCAAGGTCGAGTTGGCGGGTTGAGCTTCACCGCCCACTACGGCCTCATCGCTGGCAAGCCAGACTCCCACAGGTTACTGCGGCGCTCACAGAACTCGTGAACAACATAAAACCTGTGGGAGCTGGCTTGCCAGCGATGGCGGTGGGTCAGGCGATGCTGGTTTGGCAGGCACACCGCATTCGCGAGCAGGCTCACTCCTACAGGGGTTTGTGTCGTTCGGGAAGTCGATGGCCGCCGCCCAACCCTGTGGGAGCTGGCTTGCCAGCGATGGCGGTGGGTCAGGCAATGCTGGTTTGGCAGGCACACCGCATTCGCGAGCAGGCTCACTCCTACAGGGGTTTGTGTCGTTCGGGAAGTCGATGGCCAGCGCAGAACCGTGTAGGAGTGAGCCTGCTCGCGATGAACGATGACGCGGTAGCGAGCCGGCACTTACAATGCCCGCACCTCAGACACCGGCCCGCCCATGGACATCGACCTCGCCCGCACTTTTCTGGAAATCGTCCGTCACGGCAGCCTGGCTGCGGCGGCGCAGAAGTTGTTCGTCACGCAGACGGCGATCACCGCCCGGGTGCAGAAACTCGAAAGCCAGTTGGGCAGTACGCTGTTCGTGCGCAACCGCGCCGGGGCGAAACTGACCGCCAATGGTGAGGCCTTCGTGGTCTACGCCAATCAACTGGTGCAGACCTGGGAAGCCGCACGGCGCGACCTGCCGCTGCTGGACGGTTATCACAACGTGCTGCACATCGGCGGCGAAGTCAGTCTGTGCAACCCGTTGATGCTCAGCTGGGCCGCGCAACTGCGCGAGCACATCCCCGGGCATGCCCTGCGCATGGAAATCCGTGACGGCGAAAATCTGTTGCGCCAGCTCGAACTCGGCGTGCTCGATGCCGCGCTGGTCTATCAGCCGGAATACTGGCCCGGCCTGCAGGTCGAGCAGGTGCTGGAAGAAAAACTGATTCTGGTCCGTGCGCCGAACCGCCCGGAGCCCTACGTCTACATCGACTGGGGGCCGGACTTCCGTCGCCAGCACGACGCCGCCCTGCCGGACAAGGCCAAAGCCGCGCTGAGCTTCAACCTCGGTCCGCTGGCCCTGCAATACATCCTCGAACATGGCGGCAGCGGCTACTTCCGTACCCGCGTAGTGCGCAGCTATCTGGAAAGCGGCGCGCTGGAAGCGGTGACCAAAGCCCCGGAGTTCGGCTATCCAACCTATCTGGTGTACGCCCGCGAACGCGACTCGGCGACGCTGCAGCAGGCCTTCGACCTGCTGCGGCAAGTGATCGAGACCGATGACGACTGGTCGCAACGCTGGAACCCGTTGAGCTGAATCGGCCGCTTTACACCGGAGCATGGCGCAACTGACCTCAAGGTGCGGCCTGCACAAACGGCCGGATCGGCTAATCTGCCGGGTATAACAACAATACCCGCAGGTGAACGCAGTGAGGCAGACCACCGAGGCATTCCGCAGCCGCTACCGTGCGGCCATTCATCCGCTGTACAACCCGTGGCTGCACGGCGCTTTCGTGCTGCTGTTCGGTGTGCTGGCGATCGGCGCTTTCTGGAGCAGTACGCATCAGGTGCAGCCGCTGGAATGGCTGAGCGTGCCGCTGACCCTGCTGTTGTTCAACTTTGGCGTGTACATGGTCCATCGCCATCTCGGCCATCACAAAAAGACTTTCGCCAAGCTGTTCTATGCGCGGCATGCCGGCGACCATCACAGCTTTTTCACCCCCGGCCACATGACTTACGACGGCGCCCGCGACTGGCGGGTGATTCTGTTTCCGGCCTGGCTGATTATCGTGCATACGCTGGTTTTCACCCTGCCGCTGTGGTGGCTGCTCGCGCAGTTCAACGCCAATGTCGCCGGGCTGTTCGGCGGCTGCATGGTCCTGGGTTATCTGACCTACGAGGTGTTTCACGCCTGCGAGCATTTGCCACCGCACAACCTGCTGACCCGCCTGCCGTGGATCCGCCAGATGCGGCATCTGCACGAACTGCATCACCGCCGCGAGCGCATGCAGGAGCGCAATTTCAATATCGTTTTTCCGCTGATGGACTACCTGTTCGGCACCCTGTACTGGGAGCCGCCACCCGCCCCGTTGCGCTATTCGAGATCGCCCATGACCCGCATGCAGCACCAGATCGATATCGCCGGCGAACCGATCGCCGTGCTCCGCTACGCCGCCAGCGTCAATCACTGGCCCGAGTGGCACCCGTCGTCGCTGAAAATCGACGGCCCGCAAGGCCCGCTGCATGCCGGCGCGCGTTTCGAAGAAGACATTCACGCCGGCGGGCGCGCCGGCCATTTGCGCTGGGAGGTCACCGAGTATCTGCCCGGTCGCCGCTGGTGCGCCCAGGCGCGGGGCGATCATGGTTTGTCGCTGCTGTTGACCTATGAATGCGCGGCGCAAGGCGACGGCACGCGTTTCGTGCGCACCCTGGATTATCAGTTCGACGGGCTGGGCATGCGCCTGGCCAATCTGTTGCTGCTCAAGCGCCGTATTGAGCGGGAATCGGCGACCTCGATGCAGGCGCTGCGTGACATGGCGCTCAGGCACCTGACGCTGACGGGGCACGTTTCATGAAGCGCCTGCTGTTACTGCTGGCGATCCTCATCATCGCGTTTCTGCTGCTGATGCCGACCAAGGTGCAGCCGGTGGCGTGGAAGCCGCCGGCGGCGCCGTCCCTAAGCGAAGGACCGTACGCAGAAAACCAGCGGCTCAAAGCCTCAAAACAGATCGGCCCCGGTGATATCGACGGCCCCGAGGCGTTGCTGCTGGAAGGTGACTATCTGATCACCGGCCTGCATGACGGGCGACTGATCCGCACCAGCCTCGATGGCAAACAACGTCAGGTGCTGAGCGACACTGGCGGCCGGCCGCTCGGCCTGGCCCGACATCCCAACGGTTTGCTGGTGGTTGCCGATGGGGTCAAAGGTCTGCTGTCACTCGATGCCCAGGGCCAATTGATTCCTCTAGCCACCGAGGCCAATGGCCTGCCCTTTGGTTTTACCGACGATGTGGTCATCGACAAGTCCGGTCACTATGCCTATTTCAGCGATGCCAGCAGCCGCTGGGGCTACGGCCATGACGGCGAAGCGATCATCGAGCATGGTGGCGACGGACGTCTGCTGCGCTATGACTTCCAGACTGGCAAGACCAGCGTACTGCTGGACAAACTGCAGTTCGCCAACGGCGTGACCCTCGGCCCGGATGACGCCTATGTACTGGTCAACGAAACCGGTGCCTACCGCATCAGCCGTTACTGGCTGAGCGGCCCCAAGGCGGGGACTCGTGACCTGTTCATCGACAATCTGCCGGGCCTGCCGGACAACCTCGCGTTCAATGGCAGCAATCGCTTCTGGGTCGCGCTCTATGCGCCGCGCAGTGCCTTGCTCGATGGCACTGCCGGACATCCGTGGCTGCGCAAGATGATTGTGCGCGCCCTGACGGTTTTGCCCAAACCGGTGGAAAAACGCGGGTTCGTGCTGGGGCTGGATCTTGAGGGCAAGGTGATCGCCAATCTGCAGGACGCCAGCAGCGGCAACTACTCGCCGATTACCACGGCGCGCGAGTATGGGGACTGGTTGTATCTGGGGTCGCTGAAGGCTACGCACATGGCGCGGTTGCCGTTGGCTGATGCGTTGAAATGATGCATGGCAAATGTGGAAGCTGTAAGTCCAATGTGGGAGCGAGCTTGCTCGCGAAAGCGGTGTGTCAGGCAACGATGATGTTGAATGGGCTGACCTCTTCGCGAGCAAGCTCGCTCCCACAGGTTCAAGCGGCTGGCACAACCCTTGTGGACACCTAAAAATCCTGTGGGAGCTGACTTGCCAGCGAAAGCGGTCTGTCAGTTGCCCGACCTGTCGAACTTGTCCGGATCTTCGTCTTCAGGCAGATCCTCATCCGGTTCTTCTGGCTGGGTCGTGGTGTGAGCCGGGCTGTTGGGTTCCGGATGTGTGGGCACCGGGTCGAAGCCGCCCTGCTCTTCACTGGGGAATCTGGGTGTGTTCATGAGGCACCTCGCAAAGAGTCATTGAATGAAGGCTCTTACATTCGAGGTGCCGTTGGTGGCTGTCGTTCCAGTCAATTCACCAACCAGGGTCGGTGAAGCGACTGACGGTCAGGATCGCGCCTGCAACTGCGCGACGATCTTGTCTTTGACCTGCAAGCGTTTCTCTTTGAGTTTCTTCAGGGTGTCATCGCTGGGTGCATCCGAGGTCGCCGTCTCGGCCTTGACTACTTCGGCGTCCGCTTGGGAATACTTGTTGATCAGTGCATCCAGAAATGGATCCTCGGTGCGTTTTTGCTGGATCTCTTCCTTCGTAAGCTTCAAATCCTGATACAGGTCATGAGTCACCGGCATGGAACACCTCCGTCAGTTGATCGGCAGCCAACGCGACCGATTGCGCTGGCCCGTTATCAGAATGGCCTTGGTCGGGCCGTTCTGTCGACCTCCTGTCAGACCAGCGGTGGCCGTTCGTCGCCCTGTCGCAAATACGATAAAACCTTTGGTCGTCGCCTTCCCTCCATTGAATAACGCTCACAAAAACCTGCGTGGAGAAAAACCAATGGACGGATTCAACCTGCGTCATCTCGTTTTGGCTGTCGCCCTGAGTGCCGGCATGGGCAGTGCTTTCGCTGCCACTTCCAACAGTTTCGTCGACAACGCCGCAGCGGGCGGCATTGCGGAGATCGAAACCAGCCGCCTCGCCCTGGAAAAAAGCCAGTCCGCTGACATCAAGGCTTTTGCCAACATGATGATCACCGACCACAGCAAGGCCAACGATGAGCTGGCCAGCATTGCCAAGGCCAATGACATCGAGGTTCCGGACTCCACCACCCTGGTCAAGCAGGCCAAGGAAAAGATCCTCGACATGCGCGATGAGTCCTTCGACGCGGCCTACGCCAACAACCAGGTCAAGGCCCACGAAGAAACCATCGAACTGTTCAAGAAAGAAGCCAACACCGTGACCGATGACAAGGTCAAAGGTGCCCCCGAACTGAAAGCCTTTGCCCAGAAAATGCTCCCGGCGCTGGAAAAACACCTGACCGCCGCCAAAGAGCTGCAAGCCAAGCACCCGAGCAAGTAACCCGGGCGCTGTACAGCAAAAGGCCGCATTGATAAATGCGGCCTTTTGTCGTTTCAGCGCGATCAACCGCCGTCAGTATCGATGTCGGCATCGGTTTCTTCACCGGGCTTCGGACGATCGGGCTCAGGTTCAAACCCCGGACTGAACTCGTTGTCGTTGTCAGTGTGTTTGTTCTTCTGATCCACCGCCGGATCGGCGCTTGGCGCTTGTTCGGTACCACCCGTGGGTTGCGTTGGCGGGCTCTGGCCCGGCACTTGCGGGTCGATGGCCGGGTCGTTGCGATTGATCGGTTCGGCGTCCGGTTTCTGCTGCTGTTGCGATTGCTCGTTCATAGCCACCTCGTTTTTCAATGCTGGCGCGACTCAAACCCGCCGGCCTTGTATATTCGAAGCCGCTACGGTGCCAACGTTCAAAACATCGCTGGTTCGAGGGGCGCCGACTAGAGTTACCGGGGCATTCCTTGCGCCGGATCAAAAATATCCTTGCGCACCTGAACAACTATTTTGAACGGCAAAGGTCACTGACTTCGCACCGGTCATTTTTTACAGAACCGGCCCCAATACGCTACGGAGCAACAGGCACATGGCAGCACTGCAGAACAGCACACTCGATGCGATGAAGAACAAGCAACCACAACTGCTGAGCGAATGGATCAACGGCCTGGAAGCCAGCGGCGCCACCCGTAACCTCAAAGACCATGACCTGAAACAGCAGACCAGCGAATTCCTGCAGCTGGTGATCAACGGCCTGCAGGGCGACAACGGCAGCAACATCAACGCGCCGGGTTGGGAAGCCACCCGCCAGTTCCTCGAAAAGCTCTCCCACAGCCGCGCTCAGCTCGGTCAGGACTCGCAACAGACCGCCAGTTTCATCTTCGCCCTGAAGGGCCCGCTGTTTGCCCTGCTGCAAGCGCACTATAAAGAACAGCCAGCGCTGCTCGCCGAACAACTCTGGGAAATTTCCGAACTGTTCGACGCCTTCGGCATGCACACCATCCGCACTTTCCAGAAGTCCCGTGAAGCGGTGATCAAACGTCAGCAGGAAGAACTGCTGGAACTGTCCACGCCGGTGGTCAAGCTGTGGGACGGTGTGCTGGCGCTGCCGATGATCGGCACCCTCGACTCGCAACGCACCCAGGTGGTGATGGAATCGCTGCTGCAGCGCATCGTCGACACCGGTTCGGAAATCGCCATCATCGACATCACCGGCGTGCCGACCGTCGACACCCTGGTGGCCCAGCACCTGCTGAAAACCGTGACCGCGATTCGCCTGATGGGCGCCGACTGCATCATCAGCGGCGTGCGTCCGCAAATCGCCCAGACCATCGTGCACCTGGGCCTCGACCTGCAAGGCGTGGTGACCAAGGCCAATCTGGCCGATGCCCTGAAACTCGCCCTCACCCGCCTGGGCATCAGCCTCGGCAAAGCGGTCTGAGCCGATGGAACGTATCCCGATTCTTCAAATGGGCAAGTTCCTGCTGGTGACCATTCAGGTCGACATGCATGACCAGCTCGCCCTCACGTTGCAGGACGACTTGTCCGAGCGCATCAGCAAGACCTCGGCGCGTGGCGTGCTGATCGACATCTCGGCGCTGGACATGGTCGACTCGTTCATTGGCCGGATGATCAGCACCATCTCCGGCCTGTCGAAAATCATGGACGCCGAAACCATGCTGGTCGGCATGCAGCCGGCGGTGGCGATCACCCTGGTCGAACTCGGCCTGACCCTGCCGGGTGTCAGCACCGCACTGAACGTCGAGCGCGGGATGAAACTGCTGCAGGAACGAGTAGACCGGCAATGACCGTACGCAGCAGCGGTACTCAACCCATCCATATCGAGCAGGATGTCGTGCTTGCACGCCAGACCGCCCGCAAACTGGCCACCGAATGCGGGATGCGCCTGATCGACTTGACCAAAATGGTCACGGCGGTCAGCGAACTGGCCCGCAATACCATGGTTTACGGTGGCGGCGGCGACATGGACTGGCAGATTCTCGATGAAGATCACAAGGTCGGTCTGCGCCTGACGTTCCGCGACGAGGGCCCCGGTATTGCCGATATCAAACTGGCGATGACCGACGGCTGGACCTCCGGCAGCGGCATGGGCCTGGGCCTGACCGGCGCCAAACGGCTGGTCGAGGAGTTCGAACTGGACACGGAGCCCGGTAAGGGCACCCGAATAACGATCACCCGATGGACATGAATATCGCGGGGTCGCTGACCCAGGTGCTGCTGATCGAAGACAGCAGCCAGATCGGCCATGCCCGGCGTACCGCGCAACGGCTCGCCGAGCAACATGGCTTTGATGCAACCGATGCCGGACGTGTGGCGCTGGTCGCCACCGAACTGGCGAGCAACATACTCAAGCACGCCAGCCGTGGCGAAGTTCACCTGCGCCTGCTGCCGCGCCTCAACGGGTACGGCATCGAGATGCTCGCGGTCGATCGCGCACAGGGCTTTGACCTCGACGCCTGCCTGACTGACGGCTTTTCCACCGGCGGCACCCAGGGCATCGGTCTTGGTGCCGTGGCGCGGCAGACCGAAGTCTTCGACGTCCACGCCGACGCCCGTGGCGCGGTGCTACTGGCGCGTTTGTACCCGCGCGGCGACCGTCAACCGGACTTGCGCTACGGCGTCAGCCAGCACTCGTTGCACAACGACCCGGCGTGCGGCGACACCTGGCACCTGGCGTACAACGGCGCGAATGTCAGTGCGCTGGTGATCGACGGCCTCGGCCACGGTGAAGATGCCGAGCGCGCGGCCAAGGCCGGCGAGCGGGTGTTCGCCCAAACCCCGTTCGCCAGTCCGGTGCTGCTGATGGAGGATATGCACCGCGACATGATCGGCAGCCGTGGCGGCGCAGCCGCGTTCGCCCAGTACAATGCCGCCCGCGACGGCCTGACGTTTACTGGCGTGGGCAACATCGGCGCCAGCCTGATCACCGCCGACAAGTCGCGGGGCCTGGCCTCGCACCCGGGCATCGTCGGAGGCCAATACCGAAAAGCCCAGCCCTTTGACTATGCTCACGTGAACGGACATCTATTGATCATGTACAGCGACGGCTTGCAGTCCCGTTGGAATCTTCAAGACTACCCCGGTCTGGTGCACCGCCATCCCGCCGTGATAGCCAGCGTCCTGCACCGCGACTTCTGTCGCGGGCGCGACGATGTAACCGTGCTGGTCGTTGCCCTGGAGGCCGCCCATGGCTGAGTCGCCAACCCTGAATGCTGCCGAACAGGCTGCGCTGATCGCCCGATTGCAGAGCGAGACCGCGGCCCTGCGCGAGGAACTCGACGAGACCAACCAGGGCGTGCTGGCGCTCTATGCCGAACTCGACACCCAGGCGGAAGAACTGAGGCAGGCCTCGGATTTGAAAAGCCGTTTCCTGTCGTATATGAGCCATGAGTTCCGCACGCCGCTGGGTTCGATCCTGAGCATCAACAGCTTGCTGGCCGATGAGCTCGACGGCCCGCTCAGCCCCGAGCAGCACAAGCAGGTGGCGTTCGTCAGCAGCGCCGCCCGCGAACTCAGCGACATGGTCGATGACTTGCTCGATCTGGCGAAAATCGAAGCCGGGCGGATCAGTATTTCTCCGGCGTGGTTCGACATGTTCGACCTGTTCTCTGCCCTGCGCGGGATGTTCCGGCCGATCGTCGATGCCTCGGCGGTGGACCTGATTTTCGAAGAGCCGGTCGGCCTGCCGCGCCTGTACACCGACGACAAGAAACTCGCGCAGATTCTGCGTAACTTCATTTCCAACTCGCTGAAGTTCACCACCCGAGGCGAAGTGCGGGTCTCGGCGCGCCTGGAAGGCTCGGACAAAGTCCGTTTCGCCGTCAGCGACACCGGTATCGGTATCGCGCCGGAGCTGCATGGTGCATTGTTCGAGGACTTCTCGCAGGTCGACTCGCCATTGCAGAAACGCCTGCGCGGCACCGGTCTCGGCCTGTCGCTGTGCAAGCGCTTCGCCGCCCTGCTCGGCGGCGAGGTCGGGATGGACAGCGCCCCTGGGGTCGGCTCGACCTTTTTCGTGATCATTCCACTGGCGCTCGCCTTGGAGAACGTCGATGAAACGTGACATCCGTCTATTGATCGTCGACGACAACGCCGCCACCCGCTACGCCTTGCGCCGGCGTCTGGAGCGTCATGATTACGAGGTGCTGGAAGCCGGTACTGGCAGCGAGGGCCTGGCGCTGATCGCGAGCGAGGTTCTCGATGCACTGATCCTCGACGTCAACCTGCCGGACATGAGCGGCTTCGATATCGTGCGGATCCTGCGCGCCGATGCACGCACCGCGTTGCTGCCGGTGATCCACGTGTCCGCCGCGTCGATCCAGACCGGCGACATCATCACCGGCCTCGACGCCGGCGCCGATGCCTACCTGATTCACCCAGTGGACCCGGACGTGCTGCTGGCGACCCTGCGCACCCTGCTGCGGGTGCGTGATACTGAAAACGCGCTGCGCGAGAGCGAGGCCCGGTTCCGCGAGATTTTCGTCAATGTCTCGGCGCCGATTGCCGTGCTGGATGCCAACCTCAAAGTGCACGAGTGCAACCACGCCTTTGCGCAGATGATTCAGGACAACCGCGCCCTGGACACCCTCAGCGAATGCTTTGACCAGAACCAGAGCGCAATCCTCAATGAGCTGCGCCTGCGACTGGTCGATGGCGAACGCTGGAAAGGCACGCTGAACATGCGCGTGCAGGGCGAGATTCGCGAAACCGAATGGCAGATTTCGCCGTACCGCACGCCGCAGCTGAGTCTGGTATTCGTCGAGGATGTCACCGAACATCGTCATCGCGAACGCTCGCACCTGGCACAGCTGGACGACACCACCACGCAACTGGCCAAGGAAGTCGCCGAGCGGGTGCGCGCCGAATCGCAGTTGCTGCAAGTGCAGAAAATGGACGCACTGGGCAAGCTCACCGGCGGCATCGCTCACGACTTCAATAACCTGTTGACCGGGATCATCACCAGCCTCGAACTGATCCAGAAACGCATGGCCGATGCGCGTCCGGACAAGGTGCAGTTCTACGCCGAAGCCGCACTCAATTCGGCGATGAGTGCGGCGTCCCTCACCCATCGCCTGCTGGCCTTCGCCCGTCAGCAGCCGCTGGACACGCGACCGGTGGACATCAACGAGCAGGTGCGCTCGCTGGAAGAATTGCTGATGCGCACCATCGGCGAACGCATCACCCTCAAACTTGAGCTGACCAACAAACCGGCGATCGCCCTGGTCGATCCGGTGCAACTGGAAAGCGCGGTGCTGAATCTGGTGATCAACGCCCGCGATGCGCTGCCCAAGGGCGGCAATATCTGGGTCAACACCTATGCCGCGTATTCCCATGGCGATCCGAACATGGCCGATGGCGCGTATGTCGCGTTGTCGGTACGCGACGATGGCACTGGCATCGAGCACAGTGTGATCGACAAGGTCTTCGACCCGTTCTTCACCACCAAGCCGCTGGGTCAGGGCACCGGGTTAGGGCTGTCGACCATCTACGGTTTCGCCCGCCAGTCCGGTGGCGATGCACATATCCGCAGCGTGGCAAGGCGCGGTACGGAAGTGACGATCATGCTGCCGGCCACCAGTGACCCGACCGGAGCGGATATCGCGCCGGTGGTTGTCGATCCGCAGGGTTCGGGCGAGCACGTGCTGATCGTCGAGGACATGCCGGCGGTGCGCATGTTCGTCACCGAAGTGCTGGAGGATGCCGGTTATCGCTGCACCCAGGCGGCGGATATCGAAACCGCGCTGGAGCGTTTGCAGAATGACCCGACGATCGACCTGCTGCTGAGCGACGTCGGTCTGCCGCGCATGAGCGGCCGGGAACTGGCGGACGTGGCGCGGGGCTGGCGTGAAAGCCTGCCAATTCTGTTCATGACCGGTTACGCCGAGACCGCGATCAATCGTCAGGTGTTTCTGGGCAGCGGCATGGAAATGCTGGTCAAACCCTTCCAGATCAGCGAACTGCTGGACAAGGTCCGCCGCACGCTTGATGGTGCCTGATACACCGCTTTCGCGAGCAAGCTCGCTCCCACACAGGATCTGTGTTGATCACCCATCCTGCTCACACCACAAAATCCTGTGGGAGCGAGCTTGCTCGCGAAGGCGTCGGTACACCCAGCATCATCATTGCCTGAAACACCGCTTTCGCGAGCAAGCTCGCTCCCACACTGGATCTGTGTTCATCACCCATCCTGTGCACACCACAAAAACCTGTGGGAACGAGCTTGCTCGCGAAGGCATCGATACATCCGGCATCTTCATTGCCTGACCCACCGCTTTCGCGAGCAAGCTCGCTCCCACACTGGATCTGTGTTCATCACCCACCCTGTGCACACCACAAAAACCTGTGGGAGCGAGCTTGCTCGCGAAGGCATCGATACATCCGGCATCTTCATTGCCTGACACACCGCTTTCGCGAGCAAGCTCGCTCCCACACTGGATCTGTGTTCATCACCCACCCTGTGCACACCACAAAATCCTGTGGGAGATTCTATGTTGCTCAGCAACCCTAAAATCTCAAACTGATCGGTATTCGCCCTGATTCTTCATCAGGGTGAATGCCACTCGGCAGAGCTTGCGAGCAAGAGCTACCAATGCCTGGGTTTTCGAGAAGCCTCTGGCCAGGTAAGACTCGTAAAAAGGCTTCCACTTGGTTGAGCGACACGCCGCCATTGCGGCGTTGTAGGCTAATCGACGGATCTCCGGATCTCCTTTTTTGCTCAGGAACCTCGGGCCGTTCTTTTTCCCCGAATCGTCCACCGTCAGATCCATACCCAAAAACGCGATGAACGCGTCGCTGTTGGCAAAGTCACCGCGCATATAGGTCGTTGCCAACCCAGTCGCAGTCAGCTCTCCCACGCCCTCGATCGCTTTGCAGCGGCCAATATTGTCATCAATACCGGCCTCTTTGCTGACTTTGCGCAGCAGGTTTTGAATGACCTTGTCGGATCGCTCGAATGCCTTTTGCTGAGCCGTACGTTCTTTCTTCAGCAAGGGTTCATCGGCCCAGCTCAACATCAGACCCGTATGGTTCTGAATCAGCGTCGCGCGTCTGTGCAGCAAGCTTTTCAGTACGGTGTAGGCTTTAGGAGGCGGGTTCCAAAGCCGCAGTTTGCTTTGTTCATTCGTCAGATAGCGCGCGAGCACGCGTGCATCGCAGGGATCATTTTTGGCTCGCTGACCGACACCGCGACGATAGTGGCTGACTCGATAAGCATCCACCACATAGACCTGATGTCCCATCGCATGAGCCAGATCAACAGTCTCCAAATGGTAGATATTGGTGGCTTCGACAGCGATAGCGCTTTGCGCGGGCAGAGTTTTGAGCCAACGTTTGAGGGCGGCACGATCATTCTTGACCGTTTCAATGGTTTCCAGGTCGGCGCGATAGACAACGATTTCGGCCTTGGCGATATCGATACCAACAACCGTCTGCGAAGTAAGGATTGTCATGACGAATCCTCGGAGCTAGGGTTTAAGAGCTTGTTGGGGTCTACCGTTGCGCTGGCTTGTCTCTGTCGTCGGTTTACCGATGAATTCCTTATTGGCGCTTTGGGTAGAAGGGGCGGGACGAGAAGTCTCCCACGGTCTGTACTGGTCAGAGTCAGAATCGAGTCTGTAGTCCCGCCCACCCCTTCAAGTCTAAACATACAAGCGAGCCTGCTCGCGAAGGCAGCGGTACATCCAGCATCTTCATTGCCTGATACATCGCTTTCGCGAGCAAGCTCGCTCCCACACTGGAACTGTGTTGATCACTCATCCTGTGTACACCACAAAACCTGTGGGAGCGAGCTTGCCCGCGAAGGCGTCGGTACATCCAGCCTCTTCATTGCCTGACACACCGCTTTCGCGAGCAGGCTCACTCCCACAGTGGATCTGTGTTGATCATCCATCTTGTGCACACCGAAAATCCTGTGGGAGCCAGCCTGCTGGCGATGGGGTCGGTGCTATCGGCTCAAAGCCCGCGCCAGAAACGGTGCGGTGCGGCTCTTCTTGCTCGCTGCGACTTTCTGTGGAGTGCCGGCGGCGACGATTTTGCCGCCCTGATCTCCGGCCCCCGGGCCGATGTCGATTACCCAGTCACTCTGTGCCACCACGCGCATTTCATGTTCGACCACGATCACCGTGTGCCCGGCCGTGACCAGTGTATCCAGTTGTTCCAGCAGCCGATCAACGTCTCGCGGATGCAGCCCGGTGGTCGGTTCATCCAGCACATACAGGGTCGCGCCGCGCTGATTGCGCTGCAGTTCAGTCGCCAGTTTGATCCGTTGCGCCTCGCCGCCGGACAGTTCGGTGGCTGGTTGGCCGAGCCGCAGATAACCCAGGCCGATGTCACGCAGCACCTCCAGCGAGCGACGAATACCCGGTTGCTCGCCGAACACTGCGACCGCCTCTTCAACGGTCAGTTGCAGCACCTGCGCAATGCTCAGACCTTGCCACACAATCGCCAGGGTCTGCGGGTTGTAGCGCGCGCCATGACAGGTCGGGCACGGCGCATACACGCTCGGCATAAACAGCAACTCGACACTGACAAAACCTTCACCCTCGCAGGTCGGGCAGCGGCCCTTGGCGACGTTGAAGGAAAACTGCCCGGCGTCATACCCCGCCGCCCGCGCCTCGGGTGTGGCGGCGAACAGTTTGCGCACGTTGTCGAACAGCCCGGTGTAGGTCGCCAGGTTCGAACGCGGCGTGCGGCCAATGGGTTTCTGATCAACCTGCACCAGGCGTTTGATCGACTCCAGCCCCGCCGTCACCTGACCACTGCTGGCCTGCGGCGCATCATCTTCAAGACTGAGTTCTTCCGGCTCCTCCTCAACCACCGGCCGCCCCAACTGCGCGCCGACCAGTTCCAGCAACGCCTGACTGACCAGACTCGACTTGCCCGAACCGGACACACCGGTCACCGAGGTGAAACAGCCCAGCGGAAATTCAGCGCTGAGGTTGTGCAGGTTATTGCGGCTGATCCCGTCAAGTTTCAGCCACCCTGTCGGCTTGCGCGCGGTGCGGGTCTGCCGCTGGCTCTCGGCAAACAGATAAGCGCGGGTCTGCGATTCATCGATCTCGGCCAGCCCGGCCGGCGGGCCGCTGTACAACACCCGCCCACCCTTTTCACCCGCCGCCGGGCCGACATCGATCAGCCAGTCGGCACGGCGCATGGTCTCCAGATCATGCTCGACCACAAACAGCGTATTGCCGTCGGCCTTCAAGCGCTGCAAGGCCTCGAACAACGCCTCGCCATCGGCCGGATGCAAACCGGCGGACGGCTCGTCGAGCACGTAGATCACACCGAACAGTTGCGAGCCCAATTGCGTCGCCAGGCGCAAACGCTGCAGCTCGCCGGACGACAGCGTCGGGGTGCTGCGCTCCAGCGCCAGATAACCCAGGCCCAGATCGGTCAGGGTGCTGACCCGTTCCAGCAGATCCTCGGCAATCCGTTGCGCCGCCAGGCGTTTTTCCAGCGACAGGTTCGGCGTGTGGCGCACATCCGGCGCACTGGCGTGACCGCTGCCACCGTGAGCCACACGCTGCTGACGCGCCTCGCGGGTCTGCGCATGGCTCAGGGTTTCGCCGGTTTCCTCGGCGTGGTCCAGATAGGTTGCCGCCGCCACTGGCCGCAGTACCTCGGCCACTTGCAACAACGGCATCTGCGACAGCTCACCGATGTCGTAACCGGCAAAGGTCACCGACAACGCTTCACGCTTGAGGCGTTTTCCGTCACACAACGGGCACGGGCTGCCGAGCATGAACTGCGAAACGCGCTTCTTCATCAGCGCACTTTGCGAGTGGGTGAAGGTGTGCAGGATGTAACGGCGGGCGCCGGTGAAGGTGCCCTGATAACTCGGTTCCATCTTGCGTTTGAGGGCGACCCGGGTTTCTTCCGGGGTCAGCCCGGCGTACACCGGCACGGTCGGGGTTTCTTCGGTGAACAGAATCCAGTCACGCTGCTTTTTCGGCAGTTTCTTCCAGGGAATATCGACGTCGATGCCCAGGGTCACGAGGATGTCGCGCAGGTTCTGCCCCTGCCACGCCAGCGGCCAGGAGGCCACGGCGCGTTGGCGGATGGTCAGGTTCGGATCAGGCACCATCAGCGCTTCGGTCACTTCATAGACACGCCCCAGGCCGTGGCACTCCGGGCACGCGCCTTGTGGGGTGTTCGGCGAGAAATCCTCGGCGTAGAGCATCGGTTGCCCCGGCGGATAACTGCCGGCGCGGGAATAGAGCATGCGAATCAGGCTCGACAAGGTGGTCACGCTGCCCACCGACGAACGCGTGCTCGGCGTACCGCGCTGCTGTTGCAGGGCCACGGCGGGCGGCAGGCCTTCGATGGAATCGACATCCGGCACGCCGACCTGATCGATCAAGCGTCGCGCATACGGCGCCACGGATTCGAAGTAGCGTCGCTGGGCTTCGGCGTACAACGTTGAAAAGGCCAGTGACGACTTGCCCGAACCGGAGACGCCGGTGAACACCACCAGCGCGTCGCGGGGGATATCGACATCGACATTCTTCAGATTGTGTTCCCGGGCGCCACGCACCCGAACCATGCCGGCGGGTGCTTTGGAGGTGCGTTTGGAAGTCATGGGCTGTCCCTGCAGAAAAATTAGGAGCGAAGTTGAACCCTGTGGTGAGGGGATTTATCCCCGATCGGCGGCGCAGCCGGCGCAGTCACTGCAAATCCCATATAGCTGTAAAAATGCTGGGGAGTGCTGCGCACTCCATCGGGGATGAATCCCCTCGCCACAGGGAATCAGGCACTGAGCACCGAGCGAATCATCTGCAGCAACGCCTCCGGACCATACGGTTTGCCGAGCAAATGCGTGTCCGGACTCAACTGGTGGTTGCGTGAAATGATGTCGCGGGTGTGGCCGGAGGTGAACAGCACCGCCACCGGCGGCGTCTGCACTTTGGCCCAGGCTGCCAAATCGGAGCTCTTGATCAACCCTGGCATCACCACGTCGGTGAAAATCAGATCCACCCCGATACCTTCCAGCAACATTTGCATCGCCACGTCACCGTTGCCCGCGGTCAGTACGCGATAACCTTCTTCGCGCAGCAACTCTACCGCCGAGGCGCGCACGGCGTCGTTGTCCTCTACCACCAGAATGGTCTCGTGGCCGCCCCCCTGTTGCGGGTCGACGCTTGGCGTCTCATCGAGAACCGGGCGCAGGCTGCGCGGAAAGTACAGTTGCACCCGCGTGCCCTCGCCCACGGTGCTGTCGATCTCGACGTGGCCGCCGCTCTGTTTGACGAAACCGAACACCATGCTCAAACCGAGCCCGGTGCCCTGGCCGTCGGCCTTGGTGGTGAAAAATGGCTCGAACACCTGCTCGAGCATTTGTGGCGCAATGCCAACGCCGGCATCGCTGACCATCACTCGCACGAAATCGCCGGCAACGATGCCTTTGCCCGCGCAGAAATTGCTGTCCAGCCGGGTATTGAGGGCGCTGAGGACAATCGTGCCCTCGCCCTTCATCGCATCCCGGGCGTTGATCGCCAGGTTGAGAATGGCGTTTTCCAGTTGATTGCGGTCGACGTTGATGTGCCACGGTTCCTGCGGCAACTGCACATCGATCTGAATGGTCTCGCCCAACGCACGCTGGAGCAATTCGCCGACACCATCGAAGATCTGCCGTGGATCGCACACCGCCGGCGACAAGGGCTGACGTCGGGCGAAAGCAAGCAATTGCGACGACAGTTTGGCCCCGCGCTCGACCGCCGCCAGCGACGCGCTGACCCGGCGTTGCACGTTGGCATTGTCCGGCTCGTGCCGCGCCAGCAAGTGCAGGTTGCCGGCGATTACCTGCAGCAGGTTGTTGAAGTCGTGGGCCACACCGCCGGTCAGGCCGCCGATGGCTTCAAGCTTCTGCGACTGGCGCAGTTGCTCTTCCGCCGCCAGCCGCGCGCCCACTTCATCAGCTACCCGTTGTTCAAGGTTGCGGGTGAATTTGAGCAGGGATTCTTCAGCGTTCTTGCGCTCGTGGATGTCGATCAACACGCCGGGGAAACGAAACGCTGCGCCGTGTTCGTCGAACTCGCAGGCGCCACTGGCCAGCACCCACAGGTAGCTGCCGTCCGCGCGTCGCACGCGGTACTCGGCGTTGTACGGCTCGCCGGTCTGCACCGAATGGCTGACCCGATCATGCACCCACGCCAGATCGTCCGGGTGGATCCGCGCTTCGCAGTAGGACTGCGGCAGATTGCTCAAGTCCTGATCCGGCGGATACGAAAACGTGCGGGCGAAACGCTCATCCGCCGACAGCACATTGTGCTTCACGTCCCAGACAAACGAGCCAAGCAAGGCCCCGGCATTCAGCGCCAGCCGCACCCGCTCATTGTCAGCGCGATAGGCATCTTCCGCGGCCTGACGCAGCTGTTCGGAGCGCATGAATTCGGTGGTTTCGACCACCATCGCCATCACCCCGGCGGGCACGCCGGCATCGTTGGCCACCGGGCTGTAATACAGATCCATCCAGACGTCTTCGGGCACGCCATCGCGCAGCAGCACCAGTTCCTTGTTGCGGTACGACAAGGTGCCGCCCGCCAGACAGGTGTCCACCACATGCCGGTTGAAATCGGCGACTTCCGGCCAGCCCAGTTCCACCGGCGAGCCCAGCAGGTACGGATGGCGACCACCGGCAAACTGCGAGTAGGCATCGTTGTAGATCATGTAGCCGGCACGGCCCCAGAGCATGACCATCGGCAACGGCGACGCCAGCATCAATTGCACCGCGCTGCACAGGCTCGCAGGCCAGTTCTGCAGCGGACCGAGTTCGGTGTCGCTCCAGTCGAACGCACGAATACGCCCGGCCATCTCGCCCTTCCAGCCGTCACACCCGTGACTTTCGGATAAAAACTGCATCGATTGACTCGGTGTCCTGTGGTGTCTGTCCGATAAATCGCAGCGCTTGACGAACGCGGCGCCCGTCTGTTTCGAGCGCCACCGACCGCATTGGTTTCATTGAAGGTATAGCTGATTTCACGCCGCGGCCGGGGTCAGACCCCGATCAGGTGTTTGAGCGGATGGTAGCCAGTTTTCATCTTCGCTGCGACGTCGAGAATGGCCTTTTCAATGCCGTTCAGGTGCATGCAGGTCAACTCGATGGCGGCACTCTGATTGCCCGCTTCGATGTACTCGATCAGCCGCAGGTGCTCGTCGTCGCGGCAGGCTTCGTGGCTGTCGTCATCCAGCGCGGCGGCGTACAGCGAGGCGCGGGAAATCAGTTTCTGGAACCAGTCGAGCAGCACCGGGTTATTGAGGCTGCGCGCCAGTTTGATGTGGAACTCGCCGAGCAGGTGGATCAGCCGTTCGTGGTCGCCAGCGGCGTGGGCCTCGTCTTCCAGCAACAGATGCTCGCGCAGGTCTTGCATCGCGGCGGTGTCCTTGCGCCGGCACAGCTCGGTGACGATGCCGATCTCGATCAGGCGCCGGGTTTCGAACAGCGAACGGATCTCTTCATTGCTCGGCAACGACACCGATGCACCTTTATTGGGCTCGGTGGTGACCAGTCCGTCGGCCTCCAGTTGCTTGAGCGCAGCACGCACCGACGTACGGCTGACATTGAACAGTTCGGCCAATGAGGCCTCGCCCAGCTTCATCCCCGGACGCAGCGAACGCTTGCTGATCGCCTCGTAAACCCCTTGGTAGACGCGGTCGACCGTGGTTTCCAGTTTTTTCTCGGTCATTGCAACACTCCTTTAGCGTCAGGCAACCGGCCCCTGGCGATGACTGGCCATGGAAAAAGGGGGTTGCACACGCAGATTAATCCGGGTATTTCTAAATTGCATTCAGATATTGCATACAATAATTAGAGGATTGCACCATTATGGGTCAACCAATAGCAATTGAAGTGCGCAACGTCTCCAAACGGTACTCCGAGGACCCTGGCCTCGCACCGGCCCTGGACAATGTGTCGGTGAATATCGCCGATAACGAGTTCTTCACCCTGCTCGGCCCTTCGGGCTGCGGCAAAACCACCCTGCTGCGCACCATCGCCGGTTTCGAACACGTCAGTGAAGGCGAGATTCGCCTGGCTGGCGAGCCGGTCAATGATCTGCCGCCGTTCAAGCGCCGGGTCAACACGGTGTTCCAGAGTTACGCGCTGTTTCCGCACATGAGTGTCGCGCAGAATATCGCCTTCGGCCTCGAGATGCAGGGTCTTGATCGCAAGTTGATTCCGGATCGGGTCAACGAAATGCTCGCATTGGTGCAGATGGAGCATCTGGCCGGGCGCAAACCGGCCGAACTGTCCGGTGGTCAGCAACAACGCGTGGCTCTGGCCCGGGCGTTGGCGCCCAAACCCAAAGTTCTGCTGCTGGATGAACCGCTGTCGGCGCTGGACCTGAAGCTGCGCAAGGAAATGCAGGTCGAACTCAAGCGCGTGCAGAAAGAAGCCGGGATCACTTTCATTTTCGTCACCCACGATCAGGAAGAAGCGTTGACCCTGTCCGACCGCATTGCGGTGATGTCCGCCGGCAAGATCCTGCAGATCGGCACCCCGACCGACATCTACGAACAACCCAGACACCGTTTCGTCGCGCAATTCATCGGCGACATCAACTTCCTTCCCGGTCAGCTCAAGCACGGCGCGCACAACGAAAAACTCTTCGTGCCCAACGGCATGCCGATCGAAATTCCGTGTCAGCAACAGAGCTTTGCCGGCAGCAGCGTGCAACTGGCGTTCCGCCCGGAGCGTTCGCAACTGGTGGATGCCAGCCAGCCGCATCACCTGCGCGGCGTCATCGAGGCGGTGCTGTATGTCGGCACCGCCACGCTGTACCAGTGCCGGTTGAACAACGACGTCAAAGTCATGTTGCGCGAAAACAACGAAGGCCTGAACCGTGGCCGCGCCGTCGGCGAACGTGTCGCCGTGCACCTGCCGCCGCACGCCTGCCTGTTGATGGAGGCCTGAGATGAGCGTCAGCAGCACTTCCCCCGCTCTGAACCGGGCGCTGTTGCTCAGCCCGGTGGTGTTGACCCTGCTCGCCCTGATCGCCATTCCGCTGGGGATCATGGGTTACATCAGCCTGCTGCCGCGCAACACCTACGGCGGCGTCGACTGGCAGGCGCAATGGCAATTGCAAAGTTACGTGCAGCTGTTTTTCCAGGAGGGCTTCGACGGTGAACTGGAGCTGAACTGGGTCTACGCCCAGGCGCTGTTGCGCTCGGTGTTGCAGGCCGGTGGCACCACGGTGTTGTGTTTCCTGTTCGGCTTTCCGGTGGCGTTGTGGATGTCGAGCCTGACCCCGCGTCGGCGCAATCTGATGGTGCTGCTGATCACCATCCCGTTCTGGACCAACCTGCTGATCCGCAACTACGCGTGGCTGATCATCCTGCGCGAACAGGGCTGGGTCGCCCAGAGCCTCAACGCACTGTTCCCGAGCGCCGGCGGCATCACCCTGCTCTACAACGACTTCGCGGTCAGTGTCGGGCTGGTCTACAGCTTTCTGCCGTTCATGATTCTGCCGATCTACTCGACCCTGGAAAAACTCGACTGGCGTCTGGTCGAAGCCGCGTATGACCTGGGCGCCAACCGCTGGCACGCACTGCGCCGGATCATCCTGCCGCTGTCGATGCCCGGGGTGATCGCCGGGGCGCTTCTGGTGTTTGTGCCGAGCCTCGGCGCGTTCATCACCCCGGCGATTCTCGGTGGCGGCAAGACGCTGATGATCGGCAATCTGATCCAGCAGCAATTCGGCACAGCACGCAACTGGCCGCTGGGCAGTTCGCTGTCGTTCCTGCTGCTGGGGATCTTGCTGTTGTCACTGGTGCTCTACGCCCTCTATAGCCGCAGCGCGGCGAAAACCCTCAACCGGGGAGCGCAAGCATGATCTCTCTGCACCTGAAAAAACTCCCGGCGACCCGGGAAATCAGCCTGCTGATCCTCGCCTATCTGTACCTGCCGATCCTGGTGCTGATCGTCTACAGCTTCAACGCCAACCGCTCGGCGACGGTCTGGACCGAGTTCTCCTTCGCCTGGTACGGACGGATTCTGGCCAACCCGTCGATCCAGACCGCAGCGCTGAACTCGATCATTGTCGCCACCCTCGCCACCGTGTGCGCTACGGCGATTGCCCTGCTCGCGGCACTGGCGACCTACCGACCGTTCTACGGGCAGAAAATGGTCGAAGGCGGAATCAACCTGCCGCTGATCCTGCCGGAGATCGTCACCGCCGTAGCGACCTTGCTGCTGTTCATGGCGCTGGGGATCAAGCTCGGGTTGCTGACGGTGATCGTCGCGCACATCGGCTTCTGCATTCCCTTCGCTTACCTGCCGATCCGTGCCCGCCTCAATGATCTGGACAAGAGCCTGCTGGAGGCGGCCAACGATCTGTACGCCAATCCGTGGCAGGTGTTCCGCCGCGTGACCTTGCCGCTGCTGTGGCCGGCGGTGTTGTCCGGCTCGGTGCTGGCGTTCGTGGTCAGCCTCGACGATTTCATCATGACCTTCTTCGTCGCCGGGCCTGGTTCGACCACGTTGCCGGTGTACATCTTCTCGGCGATCAAGGCCGGGGTAACGCCCGAGATCAACGCGATCTCGACCCTGATGCTGGTGATTTCCATCGTCCTCGTGGTGCTGGCCTTCTGGCTGGGCCAACGCGGCAAACAACCATAAACCTGGAGCGCTTTCATGAAAGTCAAAAGCCTGCGTCTGGCCGTATCCGGTCTGGCCCTGAGTTGTTTCGCCGCGTTCGGCGCCCACGCCGCTGAACCCAAGGAATTGTTTTTCTATAACTGGACCGATTATTACCCGGTGGATCTGCTGGCCAAGTTCGAAAAGGAGACCGGGATCAAGGTCACCATGGACGGTTACGACAGCAACGAAACCCTGCTCGCCAAATTGCAGGCTGGCGGCGCCGCGTACGACGTGATCGTGCCGTCGCAGTCGATCATGCAAACCCTGATCAAGCAGGATCTGCTGCTGGAAATCGACACCCCGACCCTAAGCAATTTCCAGTACGTCAAAGGTCCGTTCCGCGACCCGAGCTTCGACCCGGGTCGCAAGTTCTCGGCACCGTATCTGTGGGGCACCACCGGCTTCTCCTACGACAGTGCGCGGGTGCCCGGCGGCAAACTGGATGATTCGTGGAAAGAGTTCTTTGAACCGCGCAAGGAACTGCAAGGCCAGCTTGCCGCACTCGATACCTCCAGCAGCGTGATCAACGCCGCCAGCCACTACCTGAATGTCGACGAATGCACGGAAAACCCGCAGGACGCCAAGCGCATCCTCGAACTGCTGCAAAAGCAGAAACCGTTCCTGAAGATGTATAGCTCCGACAACACCGTCGACCGCATGGCCTCGGGCGAGGTAATCATGATGCAGAACTGGAACGGCTCCACTGCCCGCGCGACCTTGCAGAAGAGCACCATCAAGTACGTCTATCCGCGTGAAGGCGTGGCGATGTTCCAGGACAACTTCGCCGTGCCGAAAAGCGCGCCGCACCCGGGCAACGCGAAGATCTTCATCGACTGGATGATGAAACCGGAAAACGCTGCCGCCGTGTCCAACGCCATCGCCTACGCCAACGGCATCCAGAGCGACCAGTTGCTCGACCCGAAATGGAAGGTCATGGACGCCATCAACATGCCCGAGGAATACGCCTCACGCCTGCGCCCGGAAAAGGAATGCAGCAACAAGTCGCGGGAGCTGCAGGACCGGATCTGGTCGAAGCTCAAGGGCTGATCCGAAACCGAGGTGCGGCCATCGCGAGCAGGCTCACTCCTACAAGGGTATGGGGTTGTCCGGATTTCATGCCCCACACGAAACCACTGTAGGAGCGAGCCTGCTCGCGAAGAGGCCCGACCAGACACCACTGAAACCGAGGTAAGCCGATGACCCAGCCACAATGGCTCAGAAATGTCCGCCCCTACGGCGGCCCCGCCGAAGACCTGCTGATCGAAAACGGCCGGTTCAGCCAACGCCGCCCGGCCTCGAACAGCCCGTTGGCCGCCAGCGACATCGACGGCCATAACCAATTGCTCACCGCGCCGCTGGTGGAAAGCCACGTCCACCTCGACAAAACCCTTTATGGCCAGCCTTGGCGCCCGAACAGCGCCGGCCCGACGCTCAAGGACTACATCAGCAACGAACGCCGCGTGCTGCGCGAAGTCCAGGCGCCGATTGCCGAACGCGCCGGTGCCCTGCTGGAAAACTGCATCGCCCGTGGCTCGCTGACGATGCGCTGTCACGTGGACATCGATCCCGAGTTCGGTCTGCGCCACGTCGAAGCCATGCTGCATCTACGCGAACGCTACAAGGACCTGATCGACCTGCAACTGGTGGTGTTCCCGCAGACCGGGCTGATCAGCCGCCCCGGCACCGCCGAACTGATGCGCGAAGCCATGGCCCTGGGCGTGGAAAACGTCGGCGGTCTCGACCCGTGCGGCATCGACAACGACCCGATTGCGCAGCTGGATTTCGTGTTCAGACTCGCCGCCGAGTTTGGCCGTGGCGTCGACATTCACCTGCACGACAAAGGTGAACTGGGCCTGTGGCAAATCGCGCGAATCGCCGAATACACCGAGCGATTCAACCTGCAGCACCGGGTGATGATCAGCCACGCCTACTGCCTGGGCATGCTGCCGTGGAGCCAGGTCAAACCGGTGGCGGAACGCCTTGCGACTCTGGGCATTTCGCTGATGAGTTCGGCGCCGGCCGACACCGCCGTGCCACCGTTTCTGGCATTGCGTGAAGCCGGCGTCAACGTGTGTCTCGGCTCCGACGGCATTCGTGATGCATGGTCGCCGATGGGCAACGGCGACATGCTCGAACGGGCGATGCTGCTGGCGTTTCGTTTCGATCTGGGCAAGGACGATGAACTGGCGGCAGCATTCGAGGCGGCTACGGTCAATGGCGCTGTTGCGCTGGGAGTCAACGATTACGGCTTCGACCTCGGGCGGCCAGCGGACTTTCTGCTGATGCCGGTCGAAACCCTTGGCGAGGCCGTGGTGGCGCGACCGGTGCGTGAGGTTTATCGCGGCGGTGTGTTGATCGCCAGCGGTGGTCGTCTGCTGGACAGTCGCCTGTGAAACGCATCGGCTTGCGTGCCAGTTGCGTGGTCGGCTTCGACGGCACGCAGCACGTGCTGTGGCGTGACGGCGAAGTGGTGTTCGCCGGCTCGCGGATCGAGTTCGTCGGGCGCGGCTATCAGGGGCCCGTGGATCAGTGGATCGACTACGGCAATGCGCTGATCGGCCCCGGTTTCATTGATCTGGACGCCCTCGGCGATCTCGACTCCACCGTGCTGACCCTCGACAACGGCGACGAGCGCAACATGGGCCGCATGTGGTCTGCCGAGTATCTGGCTGCAGGCCCGCGTGAGACCTTCAGCCCCGAAGAAGAAATCTTCAAATACCGCTACGCCTTCACTCAATTGATCCGCAACGGCATCACCACGGCGATGCCGATCACCTCGATGTACTACCGCGAGTGGGCCGAGACCTACGCCGAGTTTGCCGCCGTCGCAGGCGTTGCCGGCGAACTCGGCCTGCGTACCTACCTCGGGCCTTGCTACATGAGCGGCATGAGTTACTGGCGCGCCGACGGCACACTCGCCCATCACTGGGATGAAGAACGAGGGCTGGCCGGGCTTGCGGCGGCTGAGCGCTTCTTCAAGGATTTCGACGGTGCCCACGACGGCTTGATTCGCGGCGCGTTGCTGCCCGATCGCATCCAGACCTGCACCCCGGCGCTGCTGCAACGCACCTCGGCGCTGAGCCGCGAGCTGAACGCGCCAATGCGCCTGCATTGCTGCCAGGCGCGCAGCGAAGTGGCGATGGTCGAGCAGTTGCGCGGCACTTCACCGCTGGGCTGGCTGCAACAACTGGACTTGCTGACGCCGCGCAGCTTGTTGCCCCACGGCATCTACACCCGTGGTGACGACGATCTGCAACGGGTGATCGACGGTGGCGCCAGCCTGGTGCACTGCCCGTTGGTGTTCGCCCGGGATGGCGAGGCGCTGAACTCGTTCGGGCGTTATCGGGCCAAGGGCATCAACTTCGCCCTCGGCACCGACACTTGGCCGGCGGACTTGCTGGACAACATGCGTCACGGTTTGAACATCGCCCGGCTGATGGAAGGTGACGCTTCGCTGACCAGCAGCCTCGATCTGTACAACGCCGCCACCCTTGGCGGCGCCAGGGCATTGGGCCGCGATGACCTCGGACGCCTGGCTTCCGGTGCCAAGGCCGACATTACCGTGTTCTGCCTGCGCGGCCTGCATCTGGGGCCGCTGTTCGATCCCTTGAAAAACCTGCTGCTGGCCGGGCGCGGCGACGATTGCATCGCCAGTTACATCGACGGTCGCTGCATGATGCACGACGGTCAGGTCAATGGCGTCGACTACCCTGCCCTGCAACGTCAGGCCCAGCGCCAATACGAAAAACTCATGCGCAGCCACAGCGAGCGGGCCTTTGCCCGACCGGACTGGAAGACCCTGTTCCAGCCAGCCATCCCGTTCGCTGACGACTACAGCGCCGAAGCGCCGTTGAGCGCAATTGATCCACTTCTTTAGAGATATCTGCCATGCACAGTTTCGACTTCAGCCAGCTCAGCCCCCGGGAAAAATACAAGATCCTGATCGGCAGCGTGGTGCCACGCCCGATTGCCCTGGTCACCACCATCGACGGCGAAGGCCGGGTCAATGCCGCACCGTTCAGCTTCTTCAACGCGCTGTCCGCCGACCCGCCGATCCTTGCCCTCGGCGTGGAAAACTACGGCGACCAAAGCCCCAAGGACACCACGCGCAATATCCAGCTCAATCAGGAATTCACGGTGAACATCGTCAGCGATGCGCTGGTGGAGGCGATGAACGTCTGCGCGGTGCCGTTCGCTCCGGGCTTTGATGAACTCACCGCCGCCGGACTGACGGCGATCCCCGGCACGGCAGTCAAATGCCCGCGCATCGGCGAAGCACCGGTGGCGCTGGAGTGTCGACGGATGATGGCGCTGAACATCGGTCAGTCGCGGGAGATCATTTTTGGCGAGGTATTGATGGCGCATGTGCGCGACGAGTTGATCGATCCACAGACGCTGTACATCGATCAATTGGGCCTGGATGCGATCGGGCGCATGGGCGGCCATGGTTATGCACGGACCCGGGATTACTTCGATTTGCCGACCCGCTCGTTGCAAGCGTGGACGGAGGCGCCGGGGGGTGGCGAACGGTTTTGGCCAGAGCCCAAATAAACCGGTATTGCGAAACCTGTGGCGAGGGAGCTTGCTCCCGCTCGGCTGCGCAGCAGTCGTAAACCCAAATGACGCGGTGAGTCAGACTCATCGCGCTGTCGGATTTGGGGCCGCTGCGCACGCCCAGCGGGAGCAAGCTCCCTCGCCACAGTGGCATCACTGCCTCAAGGGTTTAGTCCGTACCGTATTTCGGCGAACGCGGGCCATACAGCAAGCCTGCGTGCTGCCCCGCCGACAACAGGCGATTGCTCGCCACACCGGCAATCGGGTATCCGGCGTCGGTGGAACTGTTGATCACCTGCTTCACCGCGGCAGTGATCAGCATGCCGATCAGGCCGCCACCGCTGTTGTTGCCGCCCTCTTCGCTCGACGCCCGTGCCGAACCGGTCCACAGCGTGGTGCCGGATTTCAGGTCCACCAGTTTGGCAGTCGCGGTTACCGCGGTTTCGCTGCTGATCACCATGTAGCGCGTACCGTACTCGGTCACGGTGATGTACAGCGCAGCGTCGGCGCCGAAGATTTCCTTGAGTTTGTTGGCCGGCGCCTGATGAATGTCATCCGGGGTGGTCAGGCCGTTCTGGCGGAAGGTTTCGTCCACCAGGGCGATCGGCAGCACGTAGTAACCGGCTTCGGCCAGTGGGAATGTCACCTGCGACAACAGGCTGTACGACGCCTTCACATCCGGCGAGGTATTGAGCGGCGGCAACACCAGAATGGTCTTCGGCCGTGCCTGTTTGTACGCCGAATAGTCGACGGTTTTCGGCGCGACGCAGCCGCCGAGTACGGTCAGGGCCAAACCGGCGGCCAGCAGTTTCAGGGTGCGCGAGATCATTGGGCGTCTCCGGTCTTGGCGTTTTTAAGCAGAAAATCCATGTACGGGCCGGACTCGGGGAACAGCGCTTTCTCGGTGCGGAACTGCTGCACCATCTGATCGTCCTTGCCCATGCTCAGGTACAACAGACCCAGGTGCGCGTGGTAGCCCGGCGGCACAGCCTTGCCGGTGGATCGGATCTTCTGCAGGTCGCGCTCCAGCACTTCAGCCTGGGCTTCTTTCGGCTCTTCGCCTTTGAAGTATTCGTAGACCTGCGGTTGGTAGTCTTCCCACTGGTACAGGGTTTTCGGGCTGCTGCAACCGGCCAGCAACGCGCTGGCGGCCAGCGTCAGGGCCAGCAGCGACCGCGACAAAGTCAGATTCATGGGTGTTGCTCCTTGCAATGAATAGCGATCAGTTAGCCGGTTTCCAGGCACCGGCGTTCATGCCATCAACCAGACGATTGATCGCCTCGCGCATGGCCAGATCGAGGACTTTGCCGTTGAGGGTGGAGTCGTACGCAGCGGTGCCGCCGAAGCCGATGATTTCGCGGTTGGACAAGGCGTATTCGCCGGCGCCCTGAGTCGAATACACCACTTCGGAGGTGCTGATATTGACGATGTTCAGGTTGACCTTGGCGTAGGCGACCTGGGTCTTGCCCCGGCCGAGAATGCCGAACAGCTGATGGTCGCCGGTTTCCTTGCGGCCGAACTCGGTGACGTCACCGGTGACCACGTAATCGGCACCCTTGAGGCGCTGGGCCTGGCCCTTGATCGCGGCTTCCTGCTGGATCTCGCCCATGTTGTCGCGATCCAGTACCGAGAAACGGTTGGTCTGCTGCAAGTGAGTGATCAGGATGGTCTTGGCCTGGCCGCCGAGACGATCGACGCCATCGGAGAAGATCCCGCGCATGTAGCTGGAGCGGTTGTCGAATTTGCCTACCGCCATCGGCACACGAGCGCCGGTCCAGACTTGCGTGGCGCTCTCGACCTTGGCCACCGGCAGTGCGCGGGAGCTTTCGGTGGCGCACCCGGCAAGGGAGCTGGCGAGGGTGCCGAGCACGGCAATCGCAACGCCTGAGACCAACATCCGGGAGATCATTCTCACTGTGCATTCCTTCTGAAAAAAACGGTGTGTCCCGGCACGGCAAGGCAGTGGGGAGCGGAAAAGGGCCGGCATTATGACAAAGTGCCATCATTCACGACAGATTTTTTTGACGCCAATGGATTGGCTGACCTGAACACCACAAACCCACCTCTGTAGGAGCTGCCGCAGGCTGCGATCTTTTGATCTTGTTTTTAAAAATCAAAGTCAAAAGATCGCAGCCTGCGGCAGCTCCTACAGAGGGGGGGGGGCGGCGTTAGTGGAAGTCGCGGCTCTGCACGCGTATGCCGTCGAGCAGCGGACTCAGGTCGCTCAATCGCCCGGCGATCAGGTGCCGGACTTCGCCCTCACGCTCCCAGCGACCATCGACCTTGAGCAGTTGCGAGCCGACCAGCACCTGACGCTGGCGCTCGGCCAGATCGCGCCAGACCACCACGTTGACGTTGCCGAACTCGTCTTCGAGGGTGACGAAGGTCACCCCGCTGGCAGTGCCCGGTCGCTGACGCCCGGTGACCAGCCCGGCGATGCTCACTGGCCGGCCGTGTTCGACGTCCAGCAACTCCTGCGAACTGCGACAACGCCGCGCCTTCAGCTCGCCACGTAGCAGCGCCAGCGGATGCGGCCCCAGCGTGGTGCCGATGGTCGCGTAATCGGCCTGCAGGTCCTCGCCGACGCTCGGTTTGGGCAGCAGCACATCCGGCTCTTCCTGACTCGGCAACCCGGCAAACAGGCCCAGCTGTTTCTGCACCCCGGCCACTTCCCAGCGCGCACGATGCCGATGCCCGGCCATCCCGCGCAACGCCCCGGAGTCGGCCAGCAGCGCCTGAGCGCGGCTGTCGAGCGCGGCCCGTTCGCCCAGGTCGGCGACATCGGCAAAGGCCCCCCGCGCCCGTGCCGCTTCGATGCGCCGGGCATCGTCCTCGCGAAAACCCTTGATCATCCGCAAACCCATGCGGATCGCCGGTTGCGCGCCGCTGATCGGTTCCAGGCTGCAATCCCAGTCGCTGGCGCGCACGTCCACCGGACGGATCTGCAACTGATGGCGGCGCGCGTCCTGCAGGATCTGATCCGGGCTGTAGAAACCCATCGGCCAGCTGTTGATCAACGCGCAGGCGAACGCCGCCGGTTCGTGGCACTTGAGCCAGCAACTGGCATAAGTCAGCAAGGCGAAACTGGCGGCGTGGGATTCGGGAAAACCATAGCTGCCGAAGCCCTTGATCTGCTCGAAGATCTGCGCAGCGAATTCCTCGCTGTAGCCGTTTTTCTTCATGCCGGCGGCCAGCCGTGCCTTGTGCGGCTCCAGCCCGCCGTGGCGTTTCCACGCGGCCATCGAGCGGCGCAACTGATCGGCCTCGCCGGGGCTGTAGTCGGCGGCGACAATGGCGATCTGCATCACCTGCTCCTGAAACAGCGGCACACCGAGGGTGCGCTTGAGCACCACTTCCAGCTCCGGCGAGGGATAGGTTTCCGGCTCTTCCTTGTTGCGGCGGCGCAGGTACGGATGGACCATCCCGCCCTGAATCGGCCCCGGACGGACGATCGCCACCTCGATCACCAGATCGTAGAACTTCGCCGGTTTCAGCCGCGGCAGCATCGACATCTGCGCCCGCGATTCGATCTGGAACACGCCGATGGTGTCGGCGCGGCTGATCATCTCGTAGGTCGCTTTGTCTTTATCAGGGATCGTCGCCAGGCTCAGATCGAGATGGCGATGACGACGCAGCAGATCGAAGCAACGGCGGATGGCACTGAGCATGCCGAGGGCGAGGATATCGACCTTGAGCAGCCCGACCGCATCGAGGTCGTCCTTGTCCCACTGAATGATCGTGCGCTCGGCCATGGCCGCGTTTTCCACCGGCACCAGGGTGTCCAGCGGCTGCTCGGAAATCACGAAACCGCCGGGGTGCTGCGACAAGTGCCGGGGGAAGCCGATCAGTTGCCCGGTCAGGCTCAGCACCCGACGCAGCAGCGGGCTGTCGGGGTCGAAGCCGCCTTCGAGCAAGCGCGCCAGCGGTGGCGTTTCATCGCTCCAGTGGCCGCAACAATCGGCCAGCGCATTGATCTGATCCGGCGGCAGCCCAAGGGCCTTGGCCACGTCACGCACCGCACCGGCGGCATGGTAGGTGCTGACCACCGCCGTCAGCGCCGCCCGGTGTCGGCCATACCGGCGAAACACGTATTGCAGGACTTCTTCGCGGCGCTCGTGCTCGAAGTCGACGTCGATGTCCGGCGGCTCGTTGCGTTCTTTCGACATAAAACGTTCGAACAGCAGCGTGGTGCGATCAGGGTCGATCTCGGTGATGCCCAGGGCAAAACACACCGCCGAGTTGGCCGCCGAACCGCGGCCCTGACAGAGGATTTTTTGCTGGCGGGCGAAACGCACCACATCGTGCACAGTGAGGAAGTAGCTTTCGTAGCCGAGTTCGGCGATCAGCTTCAGTTCGTCGTCGATTTGCTTGAGCACTTTGGCCTGTGGCCCTTTCGGCCAGCGCCAGGCAATGCCTTCTTCAGTCAGTTGGCGCAACCAGGAACTGCCGGTGTGCCCCTCTGGCACCAGCTCTTTCGGATACTGATAGCGCAACTCGCTCAGCTCGAAAGTGCAACGCCGGGCCAGTTGCACCGAGGCGTCGAGCAACGCTTGCGGATACAACTCGCGCAACACGTCGAGGCTGCGCAGATGGCGCTCGCCGTTGGGGTGCAGGCGCAATCCGGCCTCGGCCACCGGGACGTGATGGCGGATCGCGGTCATGGTGTCCTGCAGGGCGCGCCGGCCACGGGCGTGCATGTGCACATCGCCGCTGGCCACGGCGACAATCTGCAACTGCTCGGCCAGACTCGACAGGGCCGTCAGCCGCCGCCGGTCGTCCTGCCCGCGATGCAGCTGCACCGCCAGATACAGGCGCTCGCCGAAAGTCTGCTTCAGCCAGCGCCCCTCCTCCACGTCATCGACGCTGTCCGGCACCCACACGGTGAACAATCCCGGCAGCGGCTCGCTGAAATCCTCGCGCAGCACTTGATACTGGCCTTTCTGCGTCCGCCGCCGGGCCTGGGTGATCAAACCGCACAAGGCCTGATACCCCGCCAGGTTCTCCACCAGCAGTATCAGTTTCGGGCCGTTATCGATGCGGACTTCGCTGCCAATGATCAGCGGCAGTTCAACCGATTTCGCCGCTTGCCAGGCGCGGACGATCCCGGCCAGGGTGCATTCGTCAGTGATCGCCAGCGCCTGATAGCCGTGTTTTTTCGCCCGCTGAAACAGCTCCAGGGCACTGGAGGCACCGCGCTGGAAACTGAAGTTCGACAGGCAGTGCAGCTCGGCATAACCCTCGCTCATGCAAACCAGCCCTGCAGCCACAACGGACCGCCCTCGCCCACCGCCCGATAGGCCCAGCCCTGCTGACCGGCGCGGTTCTGGATCAGGTAGTAATCGCGGCGCACGTCATCACCGTCCCACCAGCCGGACTCGATGCGCTCCGGGCCCATGAGGATCCGTGCCGAACCTTCGGCCACGCTCTGCGGTTCGCCGAGCAGCCAACCCGGGCGCTGCACACTCGGCAACCCGCTGCAACGCTGCTTGTCGACGCCGTTCTGCCAGGCACATTCGGGGCGGTGGTCGGCCTGAAAGCGCAGGCCCTGCACCGCGTCATCGCCGAGCCGTGCGCGCAGGCGTTCGCGCAATTGCTCCCAGGGCAAAGTCTGTTGCGGACGATCATCGAACAGTTCCTGAAACTGCGGCACGAAACTCGGCAGATCTTCGGCGCGCAGGCGAAAACCACGCACCGGCGCCTCGACCTGGACTTGTTCCAGTCGCCCCCGGGCCAATTCGAAGAGCATCGCCGGATCGCGCTCGGCGCTGAGCAGGCCGACCTTGATCACCGTGTCCGGCAACCCGGCGTGTTCCAGATGCAGGTCGAAACGCTGCACGCCGCTGTCACGTCCGCAGAGGAACGCCGACAGGTCAGCGGTCAATCGACGTAACGGGAACAACAGCGCCTGATGGGATTGCACGTCGAAATTCAGTTCGATGCGCACATCGAAGCGGTCCGGCGGCAGATAGAACGCCAAGGCCAGCGGCCGTGCGCCGAACAAGGTGTCGAGATGCTTGAGCATTGAGGCTTCGAAGCGCCGGGCCAGGGCCTGGCGCGGCAGGCTCTGCAGCTGGTTCAGGTTGCGCAGGCCCATGCGCGTCAGCGCCGTGGCGACCTGCGGCTCCAGCCCGACACGGTCGACGGGCAACTGCCCGAGGTGATGTTGCAGGGCTTCACCGTCCGGTACGACGAGACCGTCATAGGCGTTGGCCAGCACCCGCGCCGCCACCGGATTCGGTGCGGCGACGATACGATGGCGGAAGCCCAGCTCGGTCAGTTCCTTGCGTAACCGTGCTTCGAACTGCGCCCAGGAGCCGAACAGGCCCAGACTCGATTCAATCTCGAACACCACGGTACGCGGGTAATGCACGCTGACCTGCGCGCTGAAGCGATAGGCCCACGCGGCAAGAAACTGTTGCCAGTGTTCGACCTCGGCCAGGTCGTAGTCGGCAGTGGCAAAGCCTTTGCTCAGGGCCTGGGCGGCGGTCATCGACTGGCCGGCGCGCAGGCCCAGTTGACGTGCCGCCGGATTGACCGCTTGCAGCACTCGGCGCTGGGCCGGGCCGCTGAGCAGCACCAACGGCTCATCGGGATCGGCACGCTGACGCAGCACCGCGTCGAGGGCCAATTGCGGGAACAGGATACACACCCAGCGCATGACGACCTCAGTGCCCCACGGCAAACGCAATCGGCGCCGTGCGCGCCAGTCCGCCACGGCATTTGAGCACGCGCAACTGGGCGGGTCTGGCGTCAATGGCAATGCGCAACGCGGCCGGCGACGGGTTGATCGCTTCGCTCAGCGGGCGCCAGGCAAACGCCAGGGTCTGGCCGGTTTCCGCCGCCACCTGCAAACGTCGCAACGCGCGGTCATCGGCCTTGTGCGGCCAGCACAGCACCGCGCCGCAACTGCCGGAACGCAGGCATTGTTCCGCCGCCCACAAGGCATCGCGTTCGCTGGCCTGGATCACCGACAACTGGCGCAGATCGACCCCGGCGTTCGCCCACGCCTGTGGGTACGGCACGAACGGCGGTGCCACCAGCACGATGCGCTCGCCCGCCGCCGACAGCCGCGCCAGGGTCGGCCACACCAGTTGCAGCTCGCCGACCCCGGGGCCGGCCAGGAGGATTTCGCTCAGCGCCGCTTCCGGCCAGCCGCCGCTGGGCAACGCCGCATCGAGCGCGGCATGCCCGGTGGGTTGCGGGCTGGCCGCCGGCGGCGCAGGCCGGCCCTTCCAGACCTGGCCGCCATTGAACAGCGTATCGAGTGCAACGACGGCGCCCATCAGCCTTGCCTCACCAGACCGCAGAACACCCCTTCGATGGCCAGGTCCTGATCATCACGCACGACAATCGGCTGGTACGCCGGGTTGCGCGGCAACAGCCGGACCTCATCGCCGATACGTTCGAAGCGTTTGATCGTCACTTCACCGTCGAGGCGCGCCACCACGATCTGGCCGTTGAGCGCTTCGGGGTTGCGCCGCACACCGACCAGATCGCCGTCGAGAATGCCGTCCTCGATCATCGAGTCGCCCTGCACCCGCAGCATGTAATCGGGGGTGCGGGAGAACAGCGCCGGGTCGAGCATCAGGCGGTTATGGATGTCGGCATCGGCGCCGATCGGCGCACCGGCGGCGACCCGGCCGAGCACGGGAATATCCAGCAGCTCGGGGCGCGGCGGTTGCCCGAGCAGGCGAATGCCCCGGGCCTGATGCGGGTTGACCTCGATAAACCCGGCTTCGGTGAGCGCCAGCACGTGCTTGCGCGCCACGCTGCGCGAGGCAAAACCAAAAGCCTCGCTGATTTCAGCGAGGCTTGGGGGCTGACCGTGTTCGGCGATGCGTTCGCGGATAAAGGTCAGGATGGCGGTACGGCGGGGAGTCAGGTTCGTCATGGAGTACATTTGTACTCCTGTGGGATTTTACTGACAAGCACCGCCAGTCGGCCTGGATTGACCATTCACAAAAATCAAAAGATCGCAGCCTTCGGCAGCGCCTACAGGGGAACGGGATGTCAGTTGAGGCCGCGTTCGGCGAGGAAGGCGGCGATGTAATCGATGAATGCCACGACTTTCGCCGTGGCCCGCCGATGGCTGGGGTATACCGCGAGAATGTGCGGGCCGAAAGTGTCGGGGTCGATTTCGTAGTCAGCCATGACCCGTACCAGACGCCCGTCGGCAATGTACGGCGCAGCGCTCCACAGCGGTGTGTGCAGCAAGCCGCGTCCGGCCAATGCGCTGGCCAGCAGCAGGTCGTAATTGTCGCTGCGCAAACGCGGCGCCGTCGGCTGCGCCAGGCTCAGGCGCTGGCCGTCGCGCTCGGCCCACCAGAACTCGCGGCTGAGCAACGGGTGCTGATACAGCAGCCAGTCATGCTGCTCAAGGGTTTGCGGATTCACCGGCAAGCCCTTGCGCGCCAGATACTCCGGGCTGCCGCACAGGGCCAGTCGATTGCTGCCGACCACCCGCGCAATCAGCCCCGGCAAGTCGTCGTGGCCCTCGCGCAAGGCCAGATCGTAGCCGCTTTCCAGCAGATTGACGAACGCGTCGCACAGGTCCACTTGCAGGCTGATCTGCGGGTATTGCTGCAGGAAGCCGTCGCACACTTGATCGAGAAACGCCCGCCCGTACGCCAGCGGCGCGGTGATTTTCAGGCTGCCGCGCAGACCGTGCTGCAACTGCTCGATCTCTTCGCCGGCCTCCTCCAGCCGCTGCAACACCAGCCGCGCAGTTTCCAGATAAACCCGGCCGATTTCGGTCAGCAGAATCCGCCGCGTACTGCGTTCGAACAGCCGCGCGCCAAGTTCCGACTCCAGATGATTGACCGCTTTGGTCAGGGCCGACGGAGTCTTGCCCAGTTGCTCGGCCGCGCGGCTGAAACTGCCGAGTTGCGCGGTGACCACGAACATTTTCAGTGCACCCAGCTTGTCCATGCTTTTTCCATTCAGGCAAAAACGTTTTTCGTGAGGGAGGCTTTCTGTCGGTCAGAGTCAGCCACTAATCTGGCCATCAGACGCAATAACAAGGAAATCTTCAATGAAAAGATTCATCCCGAGTCTGCTGGTGAGCGCTATAAGTTTTGCCTCGATGGAAGCCATGGCCGCCACCGATCTGGTACTGGTCAACGGCAAGATTTTTACCGCCGACCGCTCGCAACCGAAGGTGCAGGCGCTGGCCGTGGAAAACGGCAAGGTGCTGAAAGTCGGCAGCGACGCACAGATCAAGGCGCTGATCGAACCCGGCACGCAGGTCATCGACCTCGGCGGCAAGACCCTGATGCCGGGCTTGATCGACAGCCATTCCCACGCGATTTTCGGCGGCCTGGAAATGGTCTCGGCCAACATGGAAGACGAAGTCGTCGCCCTCGATGAATTGCAAAAGCGTCTGCGCGCCTGGCGTGACGACGGCAAAGCGAAGCACGGCGACGTGCTGAGCATCGCCGGCATGAGTTCGGCGTACTGGGCGCAGGCCGAAGCGCTGGGCAAGACCTTCAACCAGGGCGAATGGGCCGACGTGCCGGTGGTGTTCATCGGCAGCGATCACCACACCGCGTGGGCCAACAACGTGATGCTCAAGCGCGCCGGTATCGACGCGGCGTTGCTCAAGAACCTGCCCAACGCGGAAAAAGACACCATCGGCAAACTGCCAAGCGGCGAGCCCAATGGCTTTGTGGTCGACGCCGGTTGGGATCGGGTCGCCGCGAAAATTCCGGTGCCGAGCCCAGCCGATATGCTCAACGCGGCCAAATCCGCCGTGCGTTTCAACAACAGCCTCGGCATCACCGCGTGGATGGACCCCGCCGCCAACGCCGCGCCGGGCGAGGCCGTGTTCGCGCTCAAACCCACCGAGAAAACCGTCGGCGTGCTGCCGGCCTATAAAGCCCTGTCGGAAAGCGGCGACATGAACGTGCACGTCGCCGCGTTGCTGGTGGCCAACCCGAAAAGCCTGCCGGCAGATCTCGATACACTGGATAAGGTGCGCCAGCAGTTTCAGGGCATCCCCAACCTGAGCCTGCCCGGAATCAAGATCTTCGCCGACGGCGTGATCGAGTACCCGGCGCAGAGCGCGGCGATGATCGATCCGTACCGCAACTCGCACAAACAGGGCGAGCTGCTGATCGACCCGCAGCATTTCGGCGAACTGGTGAGCGCCATCGACCAGCGCGGCTGGCTGGTGCACATCCACGCCATCGGCGACCGTGCGGTGCGTGAATCACTCAATGGCATCGAGCGCGCGCGCAAGGATCGGCAGAGCGGCATCACGCACTCGATCACCCACCTGCAGATGGTCAACCCGAAAGAGTTCGCCCGCTTCAAACCGCTGAACGTGATCGCTTCGATGCAACTGCTGTGGGCCAGCGCCGACGACTACACCACCGACATGATCAAACCCTACGTCAGTGCCCTCGCCTTCCGCTATCAATACCCGGCGCACTCGCTGCTGAAACAGGGCGCGACGATTGCCGGTGCCAGCGACTGGCCGGTGTCGTCGCCCAACCCGTTCAACGCCATGGCCCAGGCCATCACCCGCGTCGGGCCGCTGGGGGTGCTGAATGCCGACGAGCGTCTGGACCGCGAAACCATGTTCTACGCCTACACCGCCAACGCGGCGCGCACGATTGGTCTGGAGAAGCAGATCGGCTCGCTGACACCGGGCAAGCAGGCCGACTTCATCGTGGTCGATCGCGACGTGTTCAGCGTCGACGAAAAAGCCCTGCATGACACCCAGGTGCTGCAGACCTGGTTTGGCGGACGTCAGGTCTACACCGCCAGCCAATAACAACACCGAACCCACCCTGTGGGAGCGAGCTTGCTCGCGAAGAGGCCAGTCCATTCAACATCTTCACTGACTGACCCACCGCTTTCGCGAGCAAGCTCGCTCCCACAAGGTTTGCGTGGATGCTTGGGATGGCATTCCCTCCACAGTTTTCGTACTGCCCAAAAATAATCACAACACCGGGACTTCACATGAAAGCCTTGCCCTTGCTCGCCCTGAGTTCCTTGAGCCTGCTGCCCTTGAGCAGTTACGCGATCCCCCTGAACGACGATTTCGCCGTGCTGGTCGATCTGACCCTGGCCAGCGACTACCGCACCCGCGGCATCTCGCAAAGCCAGAATGACCCGGCCATGCAGGCCGGCCTGACCCTGGCCCACAGCAGCGGTTTGTACGTGGGGGCCTGGAGTTCCAACGTCGATTTCGGCGGTGGTCTGAAAACCAGGCAGGAAGTCGATTACTACGCCGGCTGGCTGTGGCAGGCCACCGAGGATGTCAGCCTCGATCTGGGCTACATCAAGTACGCCTACCCCAGGGAAAGCCAGTTCAACCAGAGCGAGGTCTACGGGATTCTCGGCGTCTATGGGGTGAAGCTGGCGGCGTATTACTCCAGCGATGCGCCGGGGATCGACAGCAAGCAGAGCTCGCTCTACACCTATGTCGGTTATGAAACCGAGTTGCCGTTCGATTCCGGCCTGAAACTGCGTTACGGCAACATGGACTTCAAGGACCCGCACCTGTACTCGGCGTCCGGGCATGGCGAGGACAGTTACCGTGAATGGGAGGTCAAGCTGACGCACAACCTGGCCGGGGTGGTGCTGGGTTTGAGCTACATCGACACCGACCTGTCGCAGAGCCAGTGTCTGAGCAACTGGGGGTTCAAGGATGTGTGTACGGCGACGGTGGTGGCGAGCCTCAGCAAATCCTTCTGACCCACCAAAGTACCCACTGTAGGAGTGAGCCTGCTCGCGATAGCGGTGTGTCATTCAACAACGACTTCGGCTGACCAACCGCTATCGCGAGCAGGCTCACTCCTAAAAGGTTTTGCGTTGACCTGTGTGTTTGTTACAGGATGTTTACGAAATTTTTACTATTGTTCTTCTACAGTTACGCGCGTTTCCGCGCGTGTTTTATTCGAGTAGAGGAATATTTGTAATGGCTTTGGGCAAAGGACTGCGTTTACCGTCCATCACTTCAACCCGTCTGGTGTTGCTGTTTTCCCTGGCACTGGTGGCGCTGTACAACCTGGCGACCTGGAAGGCGTTGGGTAATCTGATCACTCTGCAGGGCGCGCACAAACTGGCGTTTTTCGCTTCGTTCGGGCTGTTCCTGTGGGCGGCGATCACCCTGCTGCTGACCCTCGTTTCGTTTCGCTGGACGCTGAAACCGGCGCTGACTGTGGTGGCCCTGCTCTCGGCCTGCGCGGCGTATTTCATGAACGAGTACGGAATCACCATCGATACGGTGATGATTCAGAACGTGTTCGAAACCAACCCGGCCGAGGCTGCGGCGTTGTTCAACGGCAAGCTGCTGGCCTACGTGCTGTTGCTCGGCGTGCTGCCAGCGGTGCTGATCTGGCGCTGGCCGGTGAGTTATCGGCCGTTCTTTCGCGGCCTGCTCAACAAGGTGCTGGTGATTGCCGCTTGCGTGCTGGTGATCGCTGCCTCGGTGGGCGCGTTCTATTCGACCTACGCGCCGATTTTCCGTGAAGAAGACAAGCTCACCCATTTCATCAACCCGACCAATTACATCTACGCCATCAGCAAATACACCAAGCAGCGTCTGGGCATCAAAAAGCACTTTGTGGTGCAGGCCATCGGTGAAGACGCGGTGATGAGCGCCAATGCCGCCAGCCGCGAGAAGAAGTCGCTGATGGTGTTTGTGGTCGGCGAAACCGCCCGCGCCGATCATTTTTCGCTGAACGGCTATGCGCGCGAGACCAATCCCGAGCTGAGCAAACTGGACATCCTCAACTTCACTCAGGTGCATTCCTGCGGCACGTCCACGGCGGTGTCGGTGCCGTGCATGTTCTCGATGTTCCCCCGTGAGGATTACAGCGACAAGAAAGGCAAAACCTACGAAGGCCTGCTGGATATCCTGCAGCGCGCCGGCGTGCAGGTGCTGTGGCTGGACAACAACAGTGACTGCAAGGGCACCTGCCTGCGCGTGCCGCACCGCGACATCGCGAAGAACCAGCCGGGGCCGTTCTGCGACGGCAACAACTGCCTCGATGAGGCGCTGCTGGCCGATCTGCAGAACTACATCGACAGCCTCAAGGGCCACGCGATCATTGTCCTGCACGCTGACGGCAGCCACGGCCCGGAATACTACGAGCGCTACCCGAAAAGCATGGAGCGCTTCACCCCGATCTGCCACACCAACCAGTTGGGCAGTTGCAGTCGTGATGAACTGGTCAACGTGTACGACAACACCATCCTCTACACCGACCACTTCCTCGCCAAGGTCATCGAGTTGCTCAAACGCAATCAGGACTCACTGGACACCTCGATGGTGTATGTCTCCGATCACGGCGAATCGCTGGGCGAAAACGGCCTGTACCTGCACGCTGCGCCGTATGCGCTGGCGCCGGAAGCGCAGACCCACGTGCCGATGGTGATGTGGTTTGGCAGCAACACCCTGGCGCAGTTGGGGATCGATCGCGATTGCCTGCAAGGCAAGACCGGGCAGCCGGATCTGAGCCATGACAACCTGTTTCATTCGGTGCTGGGCTTGTTCGAGGTGAAGACCGCGCTGTATCAGCCGGGGCTGGATGTGTTTCGGGGTTGCCGGCCGGCGATGACGGCTGCGCAATAATCCGCATATTGCGCAAATTCCCTTGTAGGAGTGAGCCTGCTCGCGATAGGGGTGTGTCATTCAACAATGATGTCGGCTGATACACCGTTATCGCGAGCAGGCTCACTCCTACAAGGAGGCTGCGGCATATCAAGAACTGAGCTGTGCCAGATAGTCCCACGGGTAAATCCCGCGCTGATGACCGTCACTGAACACCAGTTGCACGCCATAGCCCTGCGGGTTGATCTCGATCAGGCGAACACGATCATCCACCAGCGGAGTCACACCTTTCAGGCGAAACGCGCGGCACTGCGAGCACGGGCACTGGCGGCGCAGTTCGGCGTGATTGAACAGCGATTCGCGGCCGTCCGGCCAGCTCAGGCGTAGCGTCCGTTCGCTTTGCGAGTTGCCCACCGCCAGCGGATTCATTGCAGCTGACTCAAGGCAATCCGCACCGCTTTGCGCACTTCCGGATCACCGTCATCCTGCGCCGCCTGCAACGCCGCCACGGCGCCGCGATCATGCAACTCACCGAGGGCCAGCGCGGCTTCCTTGCGCAGGTTGCTGATGCGGTGGCCAAGCGTTTCGATCAGGGCGTCGAGCGCCGCAGCGTAGCGCAAACGCCCGAGGCTGCGGGTGGCGCGCAGGCGCACTTGCCAATAGTCATCGCCAAGCGCTGCGATCAATGCCGGGCCAGCGTCGCTGTGGCCGACTTTGCCCAGCGTCGTGGCCGCTTCTTCGCGCACCTGCCAGGCAACGTCCTGCAGGGCCTGACGCAAAGCCGGCAGGACTTCGGCGCTCGAGGCCAATCCCAAAGCTCCGGTGGCGGCGCGGCGCACTTCGGTGTCCGGGTCGGCGCTGGCCAGACGCGCCAATGCCGGCAATGCGTCGAGCTGTTTGAGCCAGCCGAGCACCCCGACGGCTTCGCGACGCACATTGGCATCGGCATCACTCAACGCGGTGATAGCAGCCGGCGCGGCATCGGCGAAACGCAACTCGCGCAGAGCCCTGAACGCGGCGATTCGCACACTGACTGCGGCATGATCGGTCCACGGCAGAATCAACCGGCCTGCCGCCTCACTCTTGAGCAGGCTCAGACTTTGCGCGGCGGCGGCCTGCACTGCCCCAGATGGATCGGTCAGTGCCTGGCACAGCGCAGCCACTACCGGTTCGTCTTCCCAGGCTTCCAGCAGCCGCGCGGCTTCGGCGCGGACCTCTTCGGCCGGATCTTCGCTGAGTCTTTCGACCAGCCACAGCAGGCCGTCCGGTTCTTCCAGATCCGCCAGATCAATCAGCGCAATGCGCCGCACACCGGCATCGTCAGCGGTCAGACGCGGTTGCAGGGCGAGAATGTCATCGTTATCGGTCACAGCAAAAAATGAGGTCATAGGGCAAATCGCGGCAAGGGGTTTTCGGGAGGCAGACCGAGCGGATTGAGGCGCGGCAGCGGTCGGGGGTTGTCGTGGCGCAGCAGGTCGAGGCAATGGCGCTTGAGGCGGGAGAATTCGGCGCTGGTGACCAGCTCAGTGGTACGCGGGCGTGGGAAGTCCAGGCGCAGGTCTTCGATGATTCGCCCGGGACGCGCGCTCATCACCAGCAAGCGGTCAGCGAGGAACAGCGCCTCGTCGATGTCGTGGGTGACAAACACCACGGTGGTGCGAATCCGCGTCCAGATGTCCAGCAGCAGTTCCTGCATGTTCAGGCGGGTCAAGGCATCCAGCGCGCCGAACGGTTCGTCCATCAGCAACAGCCGTGGACGGTTGACCAGCACCCGGGCGATTTCCACCCGTTGCTGCATGCCGCCGGAGAGCTGATCGGGCCAGCGCTCGGCAAAGCCTTCAAGGCCCACCAGTTTGAGGATTTCGTCAGCGGCACGATGACGTTCATTCTTGCCGATGCCACGCATCTTCAAACCGAACGCAACGTTGTCGCGCACCGTACGCCACGGAAACAGCGTGTGATGCTGAAAGACCATGCCACGCTGCGGCGACGGCCCGGACACCTCGCCGCCGTCGACTTTGAGGCTGCCGGTATGGGCGTTCAAGTGTCCGGCGAGTGCGCCGAGCAAGGTCGATTTACCGCATCCGGACGGGCCGAGAATGCACACGAACTGGCCCGGTTCGACCTGGCAATCCAGCCCCTGCACGGCTTCGAAGGCTTGCTGCCCCTCACCGAGAACGATCGACAATTGGCGAATATCGATTCGCCCTTCCGGGGTTTGCATTGCGCTCATCAGGCTTTTCCTCGTGGTCGATGCCAGGGCGTAAACAGCCCGCCCAGACGCTTGATCAGCAGACTGCTGCCCATGCCCAGCACGCCGATCAGCAGCATGCCGACGACGATGTCGGCGTAGTTCTGGATGGTGTAGGACTCCCAGGTGTAGTAACCGATGCCGAACTGGCCGGAGATCATCTCAGCCGTCACCAGGCAGAACCACGAGGTGCCCATGCCGATGGCCAGTCCCGTGATGATGCTCGGGGCAGCGCCGGGCAAGATCACTTCCAGCAGAATCGCCCGGCGCCCTGCCCCGAGGCTTTTTGCCGAAGCGATCAGCCGTGGATCAACGCCTTCGACGCCGTGCACGGTGTTGAGCAGGATCGGGAACAACGCGCCGGTAAAAGTGATGAACACCATCGACAGCTCCGACGACGGGAACATCAGGATCGCCAACGGAATCCACGCCACCGCCGGAATCGGCCGCAGCACTTCCAGCGGTGGCAGCAACAGGTCTTCGGCCCATTTCGAACGACCAATGGCCAGGCCCAGAGCGATACCGATGATCAGTGCCGCGAGATAGCCGGCGAATACCCGGCTGAGGCTGGCCGTCAGGTGCTGGATGAGTTTGCCGGAGTCGCCGAGGCCGAGGGCGGCTTCGATCACGGCTAACGGGGTTGGCACGTTGGCGAAGGTGACCAGGCCGAGATTCCAGTGGTGGCTGGCGGCGAGCTGCCAGAACAGCAGGCAGAGCAGCAAAGACGCAGCCCTTGGAACCCAGCGCTTAATGGATCTGAACATAAATATTCCTTTCAACCGAGATCCCCTGTAGGAGTGAGCCTGCTCGCGATTGCGGTGTGTCAGTTGTTGATGTGTTGTCTGACACAGCGCTATCGCGAGCAGGCTCACTCCTACAGTTGACCGAGGTGTTCTCCGGGTTAGCGGGCAGCCACGGCCTGGGTTGTGGCATCGGTGAAGTCGAAGACCTTGCCGCCCTGCGCCGCCGCGAACTGCTGTGCCTGGCCCTTGAGCAGGAACGCACTCAAGCGGCCCTTGGCGTCGCTGGCGAACCACGCTTGATCGGCGAGCAATTTGATCCCGCTGTCACTGGCCTGGGCATACACCGCGCGGATGTTTTTGCCTTCCTGCTTCAGCGCGGCCAGCGCGGTGAACGCCGACTCCGCTGAGGCGTACTGACGCACCTTGTCTTCACCGCGCACCCAGATTTCGGCGAGATGGCTAACGTCGGTGATCGCTTTGCCGGTCGCCGCATCCACGGCTTTCAACGGCGTTTGCGCGTAGTTGCCCAGCTGCGCGCTGTAGTCCAGGTTCGACGCCTTGAAAGCGGCGCGGATGTACTGATCGTCGATGAAGGTGTTGAGGTCGAGGCCGCGATCGGCCTTCTTCAGCAGTTTCAGGGTGTCGATCGCGGTGCCCACGGCCTGACGGTACTCCGGCTTCCAGCTCAGGTCGCGGGTCTGCACGCCGAGCGGGCCGTGGAACAGGTAGTTGACCTCGGCATCGACGCCGGTGACTTTGGCGATCAGCTCGCTGTACTTCTCAGGCTCGGCGGCCAACAACTGGTTGGCCTCGATGCTCGCCCGCAGGTAAGCGACGACGATTTCCGGGTATTGCTTCGCGTAGGCCTGATCCACCAGCGCACCGTGGAAGGTCGGCGCGTTGGCCTGGGCGCCGTCGTAGATCTTGCGGGCGAAACCACGACTGGGGAACAGCTCGGCGAACGGCACGAAATCGGCGTGGGCGTCGATCTTGCCGGCCTGTAACGCGGAGCCGGCGACCTCCGGTGGCTGAGCGATGATGTTGACGTCTTTCAGTGGGTCCCAGCCCTGCTCCGCCACCGCGCGCAGCAACATGCCGTGGGCGGTCGAAGCGAATGGCACCGAGATGGTTTTGCCCTTGAGCTCACTCAGCGCCTGCACCCCGGACGCGCTCGGCACCACGATGCCGTTGCCGCTGCCCTTGATGCTGCCCGACAACACGCTGATGAACAGGCTGTGCTTGCCGGCGGTTTCGAACGCCACCCCGTTGAACGCTCCGGGGAAATCGGCCATGGCGCCGAAGTCGAGTTTGCCGGCGACCATCTCGTTGGTCAGCGGCGCACCGCTGGTGAAGTTTTTCCACTGCACGTCGTATTTCGCGTCTTTGTAGGCGCCGTCGTGCGGCAGGTATTTGTCGAGCAGACCGAGTTCACGAATCAACAGACCGCCAGCGGCGCAGTTGATGGTGGTGTCCTGGGTGCCGATGGCGATGCGGATGGTTTCGGCCGAGGCCGACAGGGTCAATGAAGCCAGTACCAGACCGGCGAGTGCTGCACGCAACATGGTGTGTTTCCCCTCGAATCATTTATTGGATGTTCGTCTCCGCCGCGATCAGGGCGCGGTGGGAAACGAGGGGTTTCGATGAATCCAGCGTCCGGGGTTTCCGGATGGCTTTGGGTTGTCTGGGCGGGCCTCTTCGCGAGCAAGCTCGCTCCCACAGGGTTTTGGCGTACTCAATTTGTGCAGTAACTCGATCCATTGTGGGAGCGAGCTTGCTCGCGAAAGCGGTTTGTCAGGTGTCGATGTGCTGGCTGGATTACCGCATTCGCGAGCAGGCCCGCTCCCACAGTGGATCGGGTTTCACCGCAGTAAATAAGGGATGTCGACTTTGACGGCGCCGGTCGGGCAATCCTTCTCGCAGGGCATGCAGTACCAGCATTCATCGAACGCCATGTAGGCCTTTTGGGTGGCCGGGTTGATCGCCAGCAGGTCCATCGGGCAGACGTCGACGCACACGGTGCAGCCCTTTTCGGCGATGCATTTGTCCTCGTCCACGGTGACCGGGGCGTTGGAGCGGAAGAAGATTTCCTGGGCTTGATAGGCCATGGTTCGGATTCTCTTTTTTGTGGTGTATCAAGCGGCAAATGCGCCGACCCGCAAACGGTCATAGGCCTGCATTTCTTCGGCATCGAGCGGGATGATGTACGGCTCGACGGGCTTCTTGAAACTGGTCATGCGGCCGTCCTCGCCCTTCTTCAGATGGCAGTGGCAGAACCACTCACTGTCGTTACGCTGCGGGTGATCGACGCGGTAGTGGTACAGGCCCCAACGACTCTCGGCGCGGAACAGCGAGGCGCGCGCGGCCATTTCCGCGCAGTCGCGGATCACGCTGGTTTCCATGGCGCGCATCAGTTCGTGGGCGTTGTTGGCTTTCATCTGCTCGAGGTCGCGCTCGATGTCGCTGAAGCGCTGCAAGCCGATCTGCATTTTCTTGGTCACTTTCGGCGGTTGCAGGTAGTCGTTGACGAAGCGCCGCAGCTTGTACTCGACCTGCGCCGGCGGCAGACCGTGTTCACGATCCAGTGGCGCGTAGACCCGCGCTTTCTCTGTTTCGATCTGCGCGGCATCCAGCGCCGAGAACTCGCGCCCGGCGACAAAATCCGCCGCGTTGTGCCCGGCGAACCAGCCGTAGGTGAACGCGCCGAGCATGTAGTTGTGCGGCACCGCAGCCATGTCACCCGCCGAATACAAGCCTTTCACCGAGGTCTCGGCCCGCTCGTTGACCCACACCCCGGACGCCGAATGGCCGCTGCAGAAGCCGATCTCCGAGATGTGCATCTCGACCATCTGCGTGCGGTAATCGGTGCCGCGATTGGCGTGAAACTGACCACGACTCGGGCGCTCGTTGCTGTGCAGGATTTCCTCGATGTTCTGAATGGTTTCCTCGGCCAGGTGATCGAGCTTGAGGAACACCGGGCCGTTGCCGCTTTCCAGCTCCTGGTGGAACTCCCACATCATCTGCCCGCTCCAGTAGTCGCACTCGATGAAGCGTTCGCCCTTGTTGTTGGCGGTGTAGCCGCCCAAGGGGCCTGTGACATACGCGCAGGCCGGGCCGTTGTAATCCTTGATCAACGGGTTGATCTGGAAGCATTCGAGGTTCGCCAGCTCGGCCCCGGCGTGATAGGCCATGGCGTAACCGTCGCCGGCGTTGGTCGGGTTTTCGTAGGTGCCCATCAGGTAACCGGAGGACGGCAGACCGAGGCGACCGGCCGCGCCGCAGGCAAGGATCACCGCTTTGGCCTTGATCACATGGAAGTCGGCGGTACGGCAATCGAAGCCCATCACGCCGTTGACCGCGCCTTCCGCGTCGGTGAGCAAGCGGGTGCAAACGAGGCGATTGGTGATGCTCACCCGTGCGCGTTTCAACTGGCGGTAAAGGACTTTCTTGATGTCGTGCCCTTCCGGCATCGGCAGCACGTAGGCGCCCATGTGGTGGACTTTTTTCACCGCGTAATCGCCGGTCTCGTCCTTCTCGAACTTCACGCCCCAGCGATCCAGTTGCTCGATGGTCTCGAAGCTGTGGGTGGCATAGGCATACACCGCCGCCTGATTGACGATGCCGTCGTTGGCAATGGTGATTTCCTTGGTGTACTGCTCCGGCGTCGAGTGGCCGGGGATGATCGCGTTGTTCAGGCCGTCCATGCCCATGCTGATCGCGCCGCTGCGCTTGACGTTGGCCTTGTCCACCAGCAGCACGCGCAAGTCGCGGTTCTTCTCTTTGGCCTTGATCGCCGCCATCGGCCCGGCGGTGCCGCCGCCGATCACGACGATGTCGTATTCCTGTTCCAAGGTGTTGCGCGTCATGCCTGCTCCCCTTTTTGCCGGTCGATCCGCAGGCGGTACTGGAACGCATCGCCACGGTAGTAAAGGTGTTCGAAGTCCAGCGGCTGGCCGTTGGCGTCGTGGGTCAGACGCTCGATGCGCATGATCGGCGATCCGGCCTCGACGTTCAGCGCCTGGGTCAAATCGCTGTCGGCCAGCACTGCGTCAATCGCCAGGTCGGCGTGGCCGAGGGCGATGCCGCAGTCGTTTTCCAGAATCAGGAAGATGTCGCGGGTGACCAGATCCGCCTTCTCCAGCCGTTCGCCAACGGCTTTGGGCAGGTAGGTGATTTCCAGCGAAATCGGTTCGCGGTTGATCAACCGGACGCGTTTGATCTGCGCCACGGTCTCGCCTTCGGCGACTTGCAGGCGCTCGGCGACTCGTTTGTCGGCAGGGATGAATTTGAAGCTGCGCAGGCGGTTGATCACCTCGTAGCCGCGCCCGGTCATGGACTCGGCGAGGCCTTGCAGGCTGCTGACGTTTTGAAAGGTTTTCGGTTTGGCGACAAAGGTGCCCTTGCCGTGGATCTTGAAGATCAACCCTTCTTTCTGCAGATCACCCAGCGCCTGGCGCACGGTGATGCGGCTGACTTTGAACAGCGTGCCGAGTTCGCTTTCGGACGGCATCTGGCTGTCTTGCGGGTATTCACCATCGAGAATGCGTGCGCGCAGGACATCGCGCAGTTGGGTGTGCAGCGGGACGCTACTGAGGGACAGGACGTTATCGGTCATCAGGGATCACTTGTTATAACGAGTTATGACGTGATCTTAGAGACGTTATGACAAGCTTGAGAAATATTGTTTGGGTATAACCTTAGAGCTGGAGCAGTTCCTGAGGGCTCCCGTCTCCTGTGGCGAGGGAGCTCGCTCCCGCTCGGCTGCGCAGCAGTCGTAAACCCGGCTGAGGTGATTTACCTGGAATACCTCGTTGCCAGTATTTGGGGCCGCTGCGCGACCCAGCGGGAGCAAGCTCCCTCGCCACAGGGTTGGTTTTAAGATGTAAATCAATGGCGTTTAAGGATCTGATCCATCACCCAATCGGTCTTGACCGCTTGTTCGGCGACGGCCGGATGCTGCGAATCACCACGGATATGCGCATTCATGCCCAGCACGTGATGCCACTGAATGTGCTCGTGATGGGGGATTTCCAGGCTGATCTGTTCATCCGTATGCAGCTCGACTGGATGCTCATCGAATACCGAAAAACCGATGCGCCCCTGACTGCCGATGATCTCCACCCGGTCCTCACGCCGATCCGCAACAAAGCTCCAGCAACCCATGCCCAGCGCTCCAGAGGCGAACCGCCAACTGGCGCTGACCGCATCTTCCGCCGCATACAACCCGGCCTGCCGCGCGGTGAAACCGGCGACTTCAGCGATGTCGCCGAGCAGGTACTGGAACAGGTCAAAACCATGGCTGGCCAGATCGGCAAAGTAGCCGCCGCCGGCCACGCTCGGGTCGGTTCGCCAGTTGGCGCTGCCGTGCAGATCCGCCGCCGACGGTGCCTTGGTCAGCGTCCAGCTCAGGTGCCGCACCTCACCGATGCGGCCCTGCGCCAGCCATTGCCGCACCTGGGCAAAGCGCGGCAACGAACGGCGGTAGTAGGAAACGAAAAGGTGCAGACCGGCGTCGGCAAACGCCTGCTGCATCTCGCGGCTTTGTCCGGCGTTGAGCGCCATCGGTTTCTCGACGCAGCAATGCTTGCCGGCGGCGGCGACTTTCAGGCTATAGGCGTGGTGGCTGTCGGGGGGCGTTGCAATGTACACCGCGTCCACCTCGGGATCGTTGATCAGCGCATCGACATCGGTGTAGACCCGGGCGATGCCGTGGCGTGCGGCGTAATCGCTCACCGCTTCAAGGCGCCGGCCCATCACCGCCACCAGCGCCGAACCGGGCGCCTTATAGAAGGCCGGCCCGCTCTTGCGCTCGGCGACACTGCCGCAACCGATCATGCCCCAACGCACCACGTCCATGTCTAACTCCATTTGTTCGAGAAACTCAGCCGATGCGCAACGCGCGCAGATCGAGGTGGCCGTCCTTGATGGGCGGGCACCAGTAGTAGCCGCCGGTGATCGGCCGGCTGATGCGATACAGACCATCAGTGATGCCGTCTTCCAGACCGCTCATGCGCCGCAATTGGGCTTCGAAGGCGTCCAGCGAAACACCGAAGGCGAGGAACATCAGACCGGCGCGATCACCGTCGATCCAAGGCATCGAACGCCGCACGACGAAGGCTTCAGGGGCGAAACTTTCCTGGGCGGTGCGTTTGACGTGGGCGGAGACGGGCGCGTCGTCGATCTCTTCGTTGTCGCTGAGGCGACGGCCCATGATGTTGTCCTTGTCTTCGGCAGACAGCTTATGGAAACCCTTGAGGTCGTGCTGCCACTGCTGGATCGCGGCGAAGCTGCCGCCAACCAGACCTTCGGCGCCCTCGCCCAGCAACGCGGCGGCAATCGCGGCTTCATCGTGCGGATTCTCGGTGCCGTCTTCGTAGCCGGTCAGATCATGGCCGTCCTTGTGGCGGAAGGCTTCCTGCATGTCTACCAAGCGCAGCGCCGGGGCCAGCGCGGCTTCGAAAGCGTGGCTGCGATTGAGCAATTCGCCACGATCGACACCGTGCAGCCAGACCCACAGTGCGTGCTGGGTCGACGGGTTTTCCACGCCGACGCCGCTCATGGCCGGAAAGCTGCGCAGACCGTCGATTTGCACGTTCAGGGCTTTGGTCAGGGATTCACCGAAACCGATCACAGCCGACTTGCCGTCCACCAGATTCATCAGGTTGTCGATCGCCTGCGGCAGTGCTTCAACCGACGCAAGGGCAAAAAACAGGTGACGTGCTTGCGCAGGAACAGGGGTGGCGAGAATGCCCGGCTGGTAGTAACTCATGTGAACTCCTTGGGAAAGTGCGCGGGAGTTTACCTGTGGCCGGAGGGTTTGTGGGGTTGAAATACTGGTGAGTGGCGCACGGAAGCCTGTGGCGAGGGAGCTTGCTCCCGCTCGGGGGCGAAGCACCCGCGAACCCCGCCGGCAAGGTGTGTCTGGAGGAATGGCGTGGCAGGTTTTGGGTCTGCTGCGCAGTCCGGCGGGAGCAAGCTCCCTCGCCACAGGGAACGATGTCTAAGCGGTGCTTGCATCCTGGCGCCACGCACTCGGGCTCATCCCGGTCCAGCGCTTGAACGCCCGGCGGAAACTGCGTACATCGCTGTAGCCGACCTCTTCGGTAATCCGCTCGATGGGCATGTCCGGATTGGCCAGCAGACTCATGGTCCGCGCCTGACGCACCTGCTCCAGCAGTGCCTCGAAGGTCAGCGCATGCTCGGTCAAACGGCGGCGCAAGGTGCGGCTGCTCATGTTCAGGTCGCCGGCGATTTTTTCGATATGGCTGCCCCGGCTCAAATCTCGGGCAATTGCCCGTTCCACCGCCTGAATCAGATCGAGTTTCTGGTGTACCTGCGCCGCTTCCAGCTCCAGCAAGGCCACCGCCTGACGCAGCGCCAGCGAATGATGGTTGGGCAGATTGACGTCCAGCCATTGCGCATCGATCAGCATGCGGTTGTGCAGGCAGCCGAAGCGTACGTCCGGCCCGAGCAGGCGGTGGTATTCGCTCAGGTAATCCGGCGCGGCGTGCACGAACTCCACGGCAATCGCCTTGAAGTCATTGCCCGCCAAGGCCCGGCCATACACCAGCAGGCTGGCGAAAAATTCTTCGACGGCGAACACCTGGACATCGGCGAACGGCAAGCGGCACTCGGCGTTCAACTGCACCTGATCGCCGACCACATCGACGCTAGACACCACGATTCCGCCGGAGGTGTGCTGGTGGCGGATGCCGAGGGCGAAGGCATCGCGCAAGGTCTTGCACAGCGACAGCACATGGCCGAGCAGCCCCAGCGTCCCCAACACATTCTGCGCCCCGACCCACAACCCCAGCCCCTGATTGGGCAGCACTTTGAGCGCGCGCTGAATCATCGCCACGGCCTGGCGGTAGGAGATCCGCTGCGCCGGATCCTGCAGATCTTCGAGGGTGAAACCCAGGCCACGGCACAGGCTTTCGGGGTCGATGCCTTTGTTCTGCACGACTTCGGCGAGGGTTTGCAGAAGGAACGGCGAGACCAGCGCCAATTCGAAAGTGGGGTCTTGGACTTTTACGTTCATGGGGGCTGACATTCCGGATCACGCTTGATTGTTATTTTTGTAACCGGTTATGTCGAACGACGTTAGCACAGGGTTGGCCGACTGTCCGCAGAAGTCCCCCTAACTGTCCGCCAATACCCTGCCCCGGCGGGCGCCAAGCGCTTATTTCTATAGTGCCGGACGTTCTGCGTACCGGCGCCACGTCCCACCACAATAATAATGAGGACAGCCATGAGCCCGAACCGCGCCACTTTCCCCTTGCGTCTGGCACTGACCTTGCTCGGTTGCACCGCGTCCCTGCCAGCCCTGGCCACCGAAGCCGGCGTCGACAACATCGGCCCCGGCACCGACGGGTTCTTCATGCTGCCGCTGGAGGTCGACAGCCTTCCGGAGAACATGGTCGCGTTCAACCTCTACTACAACCATTACAAGTCGACCAAGCTCAACATCAGTTCGTTGGGCGGCAAAGTGCCGAATGTCGAAATCGAATCCACGGCGGTCATTCCGCGCATCGATTACCTGAGCCCGGTGCGGGTGTTCGGCGGACGCCTGGCCGGCTACATCGCCCAGCCCTGGCTGAAGCAGGAAGTCTCGGTATTCGGCCTCAGCGATACCCGCGAAGGCATGGGCGACACCACCATCGCGCCGATCATCCTGTGGGACATGGGCAAGAACCTGACCCTCGGCGCCGCGCTGGAAGTCACCGTGCCCACCGGCGAATACAGCGTCGATCGGCTGGCCAACACCAGCAACAATTTCTACACCTACAAACCGCTGTTCTCCTTCACCTGGCTACCCACCGACAAGACCGAAGTGTCGATGAAGACCACTTACAGCTTCAACGAGAAGAACAAGGACACCGACTACAAGTCCGGGCAGATCTTCCACTTCGATTATTCGGCCAGCTACAAGATCACCGACGATGTGATGTTCGGTATCAACGGCTACTACCTCAAGCAGACCACCGACGACAAACAGTACGGCCACACTGTGCAGTTCGCCGGGCAGGATGTGGATGACGGCGTGCGCGGCAAGGTCTTCGCGATTGGCCCGGCGCTGCACCTGACCTTCCTCAAATACGCCAGTGCGGAGATTCGCTGGGCCAAGGAATTTGACGTGGAGAACCGGCCAGAGGGGGAAATGTTGTGGGCGAAGGTGAGTATTCCGTATGCGTTCTGAGTGCATTTGTAGGAAGGTGCGCGCGGATTTGTAGGCTTGAAACCTGAAAAACAGAGTGGAGGAATAGGCCTACAACGGCGGTCGAGATTGCCGGACGACGGAGGGAAACGTCCGGCAGATTCCAAAGGGGCGCTTGCAGATACTGGGCTTCGTTATCCCATGGTTCTTCGAGAGCTTATGGGCTACATCGTCTGCCAGTGACGACAATGGGCCATTCCCCCTTAAACTGCTGAGATTGATCACGGAGATCACTATGAGCTTATTACTTTCCCCGTTTTACTCTGACTTCGAATCCGAAGAAGAGGCAGAGAGCTACGATCGCTGGTTTCGTGCCAAGGTACAGGAGGCACTCGATGACCCCAGCCCTGGCATTCCCCATGATGAAGCTATGGCAATGCTCCACCAGATGCTGGAAGAGAAGCGCAGGAAGCGCCGCGCTGCTGCTTGAATGGAGCAATCAAGCTCTGAACGATCTGGCTGACATTATCGATTACGTTGAACAATACAACTCCAACGCTTCAGTGGCTCTACAGCACAAGGTTGGTGCAGCAACGCAAAGGCTTTCATCAGTCCCCTATGGTTACCGGGCCGGTCGAGTGCCAGGCACTCGGGAAATGGTGGTCAATCCGAACTATCTGCTGGTCTATCGAGTGAACGGGCGCATCAAAATACTGACGTTAGTCCACACCCGACGACAATACCCACGAACCTCATCAACATAAAAAAAGGGCGGCCAAAAGGCCGCCCGAAGCGTACTACACGAGAGTCCTTTACAACGTCAGTTGCCCACGCTCCTCCTCGGTCAACTGCTGCTTGGCCTGTTCATCCAACGCCCCTGCCCCCAACACCTGCACCGGGCTGTTCGGGTTGTATCCGCTGGCCGGCGCACGACTGGCACCATCACGGCTCGGCGCCAGTTGTTCGTTGCCGAAGCTCAGCACCTGCACGGTGAACACCGACGCCTGGTTCTGCCGCGCCGCTGCTTGCTGCTGACGGGCCACGTCTTCAGCGGCCTGGGTGGCTGAAGAGGCCGCAGAGCTTGCCGAGGTGATCGCCCCGGTGTTCACCGACGCCACCACCGGTACGCCGCTGGTTTTACCCTGCACGGCGATGTTGGCGGCGTTGACCACGGTCAGCGCGGCAATGTTCACGTTGCCCGAGACACGAATCCCCGCCTCGCCCGCATCGATGGTGCCCAGCGGCGCAATCAGGTCGATGTCGCCCGGCGCCACTTCGGCGATGGGGTTGAGGGTGGCGATACCGGCACCGGTGCTCGGCACCGAAGGCGACAGGGTCACGTTGCCCCAAGTGTCGTACACGCGTTTCGGCGGGGTGTAGACCACAGTGGTTTTCGAGCCGCGACCGGCGTTGATGTCGCCCTCGGCCGACCAGCCGAGGATCGAGCCGCCGAAGGTGGTCATGATCCGGCTCTGCCCCAGCAGAATGCTGCCCTGCGAGTAGAGCTGAATGTTGCCCGAACCCTGCGTAATGATCCCCGCCGTGGACGGTGGCGCCGCGCCTTCGATGCCGAACACCTGACCGCCGCCCGGCGTGAGCATCTGGATATCGCCGCCGAACAGCGTCTTGACCCCGGCACCACCGTAGAGCGTGATGTCGCCGTCGTAGCGGAGCGGATTGCCGGCCACATCGGTGGTCGGGAACAGTGCGGCGATGGCATTGCGACCACGCAGATAGCTGCCTTGACGCGGGCCATCGACGTCGTTGTACTCCAGGCCGCCCGCACGCAGTTCGGCGAAGTACACCTGGCGGGCAAAGATCGCCTGCTCGGCACTTGGCAGCGCGGCATAGAACGCCTGTGCCTGCTCTGCGTTGCCGCTGAAGCCGTAGCCGAGGGTCAGCCAGCTCTGCAACTCGTCGAGGTAGGTCTTGACCACTTTGCCCGGCTGGCTGTTGAGAGAGGCATTCGGATCAGCAAGGTTTTGCGGACTCAGGTAACGGGCGATGAACCTTGTGTAATCCGGCCCCTGCGCGCCCACGCCCGCCTGCAATACCACGCTGGCGCCAGGCCGCAAATCCCCAGCCACTATCGAGCCGAGGCTGGTGATGCTGGCACGGTTTTCCATCAGGATGTTGCGCCCGGCATTGATGTCCAGCGTGCCAGGTCCGGCGATATCGAAGCTGCTGTAGAGAATGTCGCGGCCCGCCGACACCCGGGATATATCTCGCGGGTCATTGTGGACGAACAGGTTGCCAGTGGAAAAAATGTTCTCCTTGCCGCTACTCATTTCCACTGTCGGCACCGCCGCAGGCTGCCCCAGGGTAGTGCCGGAAGCAACGATGTCGCGTCCGGCGATCATCCACACAGGCCCCGCCGCTTCGTACCAGGTGCGTCCGGAAGTGGAAAAGCTCAACGTTTCGCCACTGCGAATGCCCACCAGATCCCCCGTCAGCGCATAGAATCGAGCCGGCCCCTGTACGTCGTTCAATCCCGAGTAGCTGTTGGGACCAAAGGCAAACAGCGGATATCGCACGTTGCCCTCAGGTGCCACACCATCGTCGCTGTAGTTGGTGCGCACCGGCTTGCTGGTGTTGCTGTTGGTGGTATACGTGTTGAACGCCGGGTTGAGCGGCGTGGTAATGGCCATCGGGCTGGCTCCCGACTGGTTGATCGCATAGCCACCGGCGTAGATAGAGTCACCTGCCAACAGTTCAAGCTGTCCCGACTTCGACGGTGCCAGGAGCAGTGAGTAACCTTGCAGCGGGTAGATATCCACGCCAGTGAACGTCGCGGACGGCCCTGCATAGATGGACCCCTGCCCCGCCACCGCGCGCAGAATCGACGGGTAGACAAACCGGCCATCGGTAGGCGAGGTATTGCGTCCCGTGATCAGGCCGTTGCTGGTACTGAACTCGGATATCTGTGTGCCCGGCGTCAAGTTCCCGCCAGCCGAGAACAGATCGATTGCGGTGTGATCCGTCCACAATGAGAAGCCACTCAGGGTGCCGCCCTGCTGAACGCTTGCGTCGGCCGCCATGATCGGGCTGGCGTTCATCAGACTGACTCGCCCAGGATCCGCTGCACCGCCCAACACCAGATCACCGCGGCTGCTCAGGCTCATGCCCGTGTCACCCGGAATCAGTACCACGCCTCCGGAAGCGCTACCGGTGGTCGAGGTAAACGGATCAAGTGCCCGGGTTTCCCGAAGATCATTGACCACGGTGCCGGCGCCGTACTGCAGGTTGATGCCACCCAGTGCTCCACCCGTCATTTGTGCCGCACCGCGCAGGTTGATCAGCGCACCTTGCAGATCATGGACCGGTTTGCCGATACCGGTTTCTCCGGCCCGCGCTTGCAGCGACGGGTTGAGCGTGCCGCCAATACGAATATCCATGTCACCACCACCGGTCATCTGCACGCTGCCATCGCTGGCGACTCGACCGGTGCTGCCGACTGCGACGATCAGCCCCTGCCCGCGCGGATAGTGAACGGCATCGCCCATCGGTTTGAGCATGCCGGCATCACCACCAGTCCGCAGGCTGATATTGCCCCCGCCCAAGGTGCCGAAACCGGTGAACCCCACCAGGTACGGTTCAGTATTAATCACACGATCCGAGATCATTTGGGTGGCGTAACTGCCGAAGTTGATCCACCACGCCGTGGGTACATCCGGGCTACCCGTGCCTTGGCGCCACAGCCAGTTACCCACTGCCACACTGGCCATCTGCTCGCGGAACCCAGCCGCTTCCGATTGCGCTTTCGTGCCCACCGAGTCACCCGACACCGACCCGCCGGCATTGATTGTCAGGTTGCCCCCCATCTGCGGATACCAGGCTTGATAGAGGCTGTCGCTGCCGCCGTTGACCCACTTTTCATAATCGGCGCCGGCGGTGCCCAACACCGAGTTATTGTCCGAGAGATGCCCGCGTTTCTGGTTATACAACGGGTCGACATTCGATGACTGTGTACCGGCGGTGTACACGCCGAAAGGCGAATCCATGCTCAGGTTGCCGGCAGCCATCAGATCGAGATCGCCAGTACCGGTGCGCAGGACACTGAACATCTGCGTATGAGCTTTAGCGGTTTTTCCGGGATTGTTGCCGATGCACAGCTCTGGCTGCAGATCACAAATGAATTGAGCCTCCTCGGGAACCGGCTCGTAATCCGGGCCCGCTCCACTGCCTGGCGCCCAGACCCAGCGAGCCATGGGGGCACAATCGCTCGGTTCGATAGTGCAAGCAACCAGAGCGTCATCGGGGACGGGTTCAAACTCGGGGAAGCCATATTGGTTACCCGCCGCCCAGACCATTCGCCCGGGCGATGTCGTCACCTTCACACCGTAATGAGTATCGGCCAGCCGCAGATCACCCTCGCGGGTCACCGGTTTCACGACACGGCTGTCGGCTGAATCAATATCCGCACCCGCTACCACGCGCATCGACCACGACGCACTGCCAGATGGCAGCATGCTCGCCACCGCCCAGTTCTTGCCTTGCTGGTCACCCGTGAACGGACGCAGTTCAATCAGCGAAGTGCCATCGGCAAGCTTTACATCCGTCATCGAAGGAATCAGCGAACCGCGCAGCAAGGCCAGCGAGCTGCTCAGTTTCACACCGGAAACCGTTAAAAGATCGAGGTCGAAAACGCCTGGCAGCGGCACGCCCCTGGGCCAGGTCATGGCCTGCAGGCTCGTCGCCTTGTTCAGGCGGATACCGGCACCCAGGCGAGTGTTCGCCGGCAACGTCACACTTTCGCTGAGCAACGTTCCCGCTGCATACAACAGATTTCCGTTGGCATCATGGATAGCCCCCGCCAGCACAGTGCCGGCGCTGAACGTGTACGCCTCGCCCAGTTCCGCCTGGGTCGGCAGCAACGTGCCACTGGCCAGTCTCGCGCCCTGAATCGTCACGTCGTAATTGAGCGTCGCGCCCACCGGAAACTGCGTGCCCTCGGCCAGCGTCACTCCGCTGCCCGGCACGATCAGATCGCCACCGAACGGCTGTACACCGGCAATCAGTTTCCACCCGGCGTCATCCTGGGTTTCCGTTGGCGGCGCGAAGCCGTCATTGATGCTGCCGTAAATATCGAGGTTGCCACCGGCACGAATCACCAGGCTGCCCGCTTCGCCGGAACCATATACGGAGGGGTTCAGCTGCGTGTGCGGATTGAGACTGGCGTAGCGGTAACCGGACAAATCCAGATCGCCCTCCACCACCAGATCACCGTCAGCCGTCTTGCTGGCGATCTCCACACCAGGTCGCAAGTGGAACGCATCGGCATACGTGGCGTTATTCAACCCGGCGAGTTTGCGTTGCAGCAGATCGTTGTTGCCCAGTGCGGCGTTGATAAAGTTGCTGCTGTCGCCGTGAATGCGCTCGAGCATGGCCTGATCAATCACCTGATACGGCCGACCACTGACTGCCTGATCGACACCCTCGCGGGCATCGGTGTAGCGGCGCAAACCGTTGAGGGCGATGGACCGCGCACCCTGAATGGTCAACACACCGCTGGCGTCGATGGCGATGTCATTGCTGCCCAGACGCGGCGCGTTCAGCTCCAGTGTGCCGCGCAGCATTCCATCGTGTTGCCCGGCGAGGAAACCGGGCACGGCATCAGTGCCGTGGCGCAGGTCGATACGCGCGCCGCTGCCCAACGTGAGCAAACCATCGCCGGAATTCAGTTCGACCGTGGCGCGGTTCGGCGCATCGATGATCTCGCCATAGCTGTCGACCCGCAGCACGCGACCATGGGCATCGAGTACGCTGTTGCCCGCCAGGGTCAGGCCATTTTTCGCCGACAGACGAATGCTGCCGACTCGTTCGCCGCTGGCATCGATCAGACCGGTCGCCGTCAGGCTGCCATTGTCCACCGAGACATTGATGTCGCCGGCCTTGAGACCGTCGCCGATCACCAGATTGCCTTGCTTGAGCTGCAGGCTGCGGCTGCCGTAAACCTGCCCGGCATTCAAGCGCTGGTTGAGCGCGGCAAACTGCTCAGAGGCGTTACCACCCAGGCGCTGCGCGCGAATGTCCACGCCACCGGCCTTGTACGGCACCAACGTGCCGCCGGCGTCGTAGTAACCGCTGCTGCCGCCGACAATCTCGCCTTGCAGATCGACCATCCCGGCCGCATCGGCCAGCGCGACGACGCTGAGGTTACCGGCCTGATTGTTGTTCGCCGACAGGTCGATCCGCGAGCCCGCAGCCTGACGGATATTGCCGTTGGCGCTGTACAGCGATACGTCGCCGCCCCAGCTGTATTTGCTGACATCGTTGAACGGCAAGGTACGTCCGGCCATGTCCAGCACGGCACCAGTGCCCAGCGTCAAATCGCCCTCGGACTTGACGGTCAGCTTGCCGCTGGCCAAGGCGATACGGCTGTCCAGCACGATATCGCGGGCTTCAAGATTCAACTCCGCACCCAAGGCATTGGCCACCCCGGCAGCCCCGGCGCCGCTGAGCGTCAAGTTGTTACCGACCTTGAGCAGATTGACCGAAGCCGCCTCACCGGTGAGCACCGGCGTGCGCAGATTCAGATTGCCGCCGCTGTAGCTGTAACCCTTGAGCGGATCGTAGGCGCCCTGTTCCTGATACACCGCCAGGCTGCCTTTGTGATTGGCGGTGATGCGCTCGCTGGCGCTGAGGTTGACGTTGGCAAAACCCAGCGCCAGACGATTGTTCTGATCCAGACCGCTGGCCTGAGGCATCGGGCCGTAACCCAGCTCGATCCGCTGGGCCTGAATATCCAGCGTGCCACTGCCGGTGCCCGCGCCGCCCGTGATGACTGCGCCCGGGCTCTGGGTAGCGCCGTTCCAGATCAGGTTGGCAGTACGAATGCTCGCCACATCGTTGGCATCGCCCAGACCGTAGATCGCCGGGGTGACCAGCACCAGGTTCTGCAGTTTGCTCTGGCCGGTCTGTGGATCGATCGTGTCGAGGCTCACGCTGCCGAAGAAATTGAAGGCGTCGCGAGTGGTCAGGCTCAGGGTTTCCAGAGCCGGCGCGGCAAACTGCGTATCACCGCGCAGCAAGCGGTCGAGTACGTTCTGGTTCAGCGTCAGGCCGGCGGGCACGCGGCTGCCCGCCGCTGCAAGTGCTTCGGCGCTGCCGGCATTGACCGAGCCGACCGACAGTGCCAGATGACGGGTGCCGAAACGCACCGCTTCACCGAGTTCGAACTGGTTATCCGTAGCGGCCGTGATACTGCCGTTCGAATACAGCAGGGCCGGATTGTTGCACGCACTCGCTGCGCAAGTGCCGATCCGGATGCTGCCCGCGCCGCTGATGCCGCTGGCCGCTTCCGGCGCCAGCACATTGGTCCAGCCGTTGGAAACGACCAACAGGCTGGAACCTTTCGGCTCATAAACGTAACCGGCCAGCGAGTCGTAGGCGACGTTGCCACGCCCCAGCGTATTGATCCCGCCTCCCGCCTCGACCGTGATGCCGCCAAGCGTTGACGTGGTACGCAGCAAAACCTGCGGCGCAGACAGAATCGCCCCTTCACGCAAGACAATACTTTCACTCGCGCCCAGGAAGCCGATGATGTTAGCGGTCGTGTTGTACAAGACATTCGGCATCGCACCGATGGTCAGCCGCCCCGCGTTGAGGCTGTTGAGCGTGTCGGCGTACAGCGACACACCGTTGAAACCCGGTGTCGATGCACGGCCCGCACCCAGTATCTCGAAGCTGCTCCCGGCGTTGCCGCCACGTACCACCGCTGTGCCGGCCATGCCGCCCTCGGCAGCCTCGAACAGCGTGCGCCCGTTGAACTGCAAAGCGATGTCTTGCTTGCCGCCGGAGGCCAGGCGCAGATCCAGTGTCTTGCCGTCCATGGGTGCCAGCGCACGCGGCACACCGCGCCGGGCGGCGTCGCTCTGGATGAATTGAGAGAAACCGGTTTCGTTGTACTGCGAGTAACGACGCAACACATCGGCTGACGTGAGAATCAACTGACTGGCCAGGCTGTCACGCAGGCCGGTATTGGCAATCGACATCTGCCCGCTGCTGGTCCATGAACCATTGCGCAGTGGCAACACCCCCGTTGTCACGCCGGGTGCTGCCTGACCGTTTACCTCAACCCGGAACGCACCAGGCATCAGGGCAAACGTTGACGGCAACAGTGTGTAAGTACCCGCCGCCAACCCCGGCACACCGGCGCCAATAGTGATCTGCTGGCCAATGCGCGGATCGCCCGCACCCGCTTCGGCCAGCATCGGCGCGTAGCTGCTCTGGTTGCCGGGCACGATGGCATACACCGGGTTGCTCGCCAGCCCCGGCAGGCTGAAGGTGCCGTCAGTCGCAGTGCGCACCAGCGGGTTGAAACGTGCATCGGTGGAACCCCCGCGACCGGACACGAAACCGGCGCCACGCAGATCGCCACCGCCGGACAGGTCGATGACCGCACCGCTTTGCACATCGGCGAACTGCGTGCCGATCGACACGCCTGATGTTTCGCCGGAGATGCCGTCGAGCACCACGGATTTGCCGTTATAGCGATAGTCGATACCGTCCGTGGTGCCACCGTATGGCATGACCAGGCCGGCACCGCTGACCGAAGTCAGACTGCCCGGCAGAAGACGAACCTCGTGAGTGGTGCTGAGCAAATCGTCACCCAATACGATCTTGCCCAGCGGTGCACGCAAGACACCGCCCTGTTCGATGTACGCGGCGGAAAAAATCAGCTTTCCGAATGCCGAGTACGGCACCGCAGTCGGTGCCGCGCCGTGGCCGCTGATCCGCAAGGTGTGTTCGGAAACCGGGACGGCGCCCTGATAACCGGCACGCACCTCAGCCTGAATGCCGGTGGCGGGATAGATCTGCGCCGCACCGAGGTTCAAGTCGCCCGGCGTCCACAGCCTGGTTTTCTCCGCACCATCATTCGGCGCGAGGAAGCGCAGGTCGCCGCTGCTGTCGAGGCTCACCAGACCGAAAGCCCGACGGCTGTATTCAACGGCCGGCGCCTGCCGTTGCAGGATCGAACCCTGAGTCCCGAAGGACAGGCCATTGCCCACGTCCAACAAATTCGCGGAGGCATTGAATGTTGCGTCGGACAATCGGGCCGTCGGGCCAGGGAGCAACCGTGGGCGCATCATGTTGAAGCCGGCGAAGTAGGTGCCCACCCCTGACAGACGCAGGTATGGAGCACTCAAATCAACCCGTGCCGAGCCTTTGGAATTCTCGGCGAGAGACAGAGCTGCGGCGAAGAGACTGAGGCTCTGATTCATGCGCAGATTGACGTCACCGTCAAACGACAACAGACCGTTGCTCAGCAGGCTGAGATTGTCGAAACCGCCCGTCATCAAGCCATCGGCACTCAGACGGGCTAGACCGTAACGCAAGCCATCGGCGCCTTCGCCGGGTTGCAGGTTCGCGGGCAGCAGCTCGTTTTCTGCCGCTTGGCCAATGATCATTTCCCTCGGCGAGCGCACCGCGTTGCTCGCCGAATCGGAATACAACGGCGTCTCCAGCGCCAGTTCCAGACGACCACCGGCCGCCCCGACGCCACCCGCCGCCGCACGCAAGTTGCCTTCAACGAAAAGACCGTTATAGGAACTCAAACTGATGCGCCCGCCGTCCGTTGCGATACGCGTCGGGCCTTGACCGGCGATATCCAGAACGGCCTCGGTGCCCGAGGCATCCAGCCGCGCGCCCGGACGCACAATCACGTAGGCATCGGCAGCCGTGGCGGTGGCCAGTTTCGCATCGATCTCGCCGCCGAGGATGATGCTGCCGCCCTTGCCGACCTGCCCGTAAGTGCGGCCCAGAGTGTCGGTCGCCGTATTGGCACGCCCGGCGACATCCAGCACGGCCTGCTCGCCGATCCAGATCGAGCGGTCATGTGCGTTCGGATCCGCCGTTTGAATCGAGGTGGCCGGCTGGATCGAGCCGAATTGTTGCTGACGAATATCGATCGTGCCGCCCCAGGCATTCAGTTCACCGTCGACAGTGATCTGCCCGGCACCGCGCAGCTTGATGCTCTGTCCCGGGTCGACGCTGATGCGCGAGCCACGGCCCAGGGTCAGCGGGCTGTTGGCCGCGTCGATCAGCCCGACCAGCGTCGCGCCACCTTGCAGGGTCAGGCTGGCACCGGCACGTTGGGTCAGCACGCCCTTGGTCGGGTTTTCCTGGAACAGCGTCGGTGTCCACAGTTCCAGCGCCGTTCGCGGATCGACGCCACTGACCTGATTGGGTGCCGCATCACCGAAACGGTACACCGGCAGGGTCACATCAATCGCGGCGCCTTCGGCAACGTCGAGCCCGCTGAGACCGATCAGGTTATAGGCGGAGAACCCCTTGCTGAACAGGTCGGTGGACAGTTGCAGGGTGTTGTCTGCCAGGGCTTTATCCGTCTGGCCGACGAGAATCCTGTTGGCCTGCACCGTCAAGGTGCCACCGCCCGTGACGCCGTAACCGCGCAGTTCGCCATCGAGGTTCAGATGCGATGTGCCCGGCGCGGAAATAGCGCTCGACTCCAGCGTCAGATCACCACCCTTGCCACCTCGGGTCTTGCCATTGGCGAGTACCGCGCCACCGGAAGAAACGTCGAGCAGGCTGCCGGCAGCGACGTCGATATCACCGCTGCTGCGGATCGATATCAAGCCACCGTTCAGATACGCGAGGCTGGCGTTATCGTCCGGGTTGGTGCGCAGGTTGCTCCACAGCCCTCGGGTGTCGAGATGCACGCCCTTGGCGATGCGGGTTTGCGTGGTTTTTTCGGCTTTGGCCGCCAGGCGCGTGTCGGTGTTTGCACCACCATTGAACTGATTGAGTACGTTGCCCAGACGCAGGCTGCCACCGCGAGCGGTCAGGTCGGCGCCGACCTGCACATCCGGGGCGTACAGGGTGATGTCGCCACCGCTATCGACCGTAAGCGCACCGTCAACGGCGATCTGATCCTTGGCCGAAACCTTGAGCGCACCGAGGCGGAATCCGTTGAGCTGATCGTTATCGAGATACAGCTTGCCCTTGCGGGCATCGGACACCACGCCGGTCAAGTCCGGATCGTTGCCAGCGACCGGACGCGTGCCGCCGATCTGCACCTGATCGAGCAATGGATCGAGGGTGTAGAGCAGGCCATTCGACGCCGCGACGAAGGTCGGGTCATAACTGCCGACGATCAATTGCGCCCGCCGGGCCAGCGCGGTCTGGCTCTGCTCATAGCCATCGAGCACCGGTTTCGGCGCCTGATTCTGCCGCTCGCCCTGGTACACCTCGCCGATCATTTGCCCGTCAAGTACGGCGTTGGCCGTGGCGATCACCAGTTGCCCGGCGTCGCGGCCCACGGTGTAACCCGACTCGAAACGCGAGCGCGGGGCAATCAGCGGGCTGTAGTAATAACGGGTCTGGCCCCAGCGCTCGCTGCTGTCTTCATAGCCTTTGTACAGGCCGGTATAGAGCAGGTCTCCCGGCGCGCGCGACACTTCATACAACTTGCCGTCGGCGCCACGCAGCCAGCTCTGGCGAATCTCGCCGCTCTGCACATCCAGGGTGCCGCCGGACAGGTTGATCAACGAACCTTTTTCCGTGACCACGTCGTTGCCGGCAAAACTCACCGTGCCGCCCTGAGCCATCCATTCGCCGACGCTGTGCCCTTGGGTGCCGAGATAACCGCCGACTTCGAGCAAACCGCCCGCCGTGTACCAGCGATCCGTGGCGTAGCCGTTGGTGCCGGCCGGCACATACACCAGATCGCGCACATCGACCCAGATGTCATTGCTGTTGAGCGCGCCTTTCTCGCGGTTGACCGAAGCATCCCGCTGCTCGTTACCCTGCACGTTGATCTTGATGCTGTTGTTTTCCATCGCCACTTTGACGCCGAGGGCACCGGACACATCGATCATCGCGCCGTCGCGCACCAGGCTGCGGCGTTGTGCATTGACCGCGACCTGGCCGCCGGTGGCCAGGGTGATCGAGCCGTTCTGGAACTCGACACTGCCGCCGCTCTGAATCTCGATACGCGACTGGTCGCCACGGATCCGGTTATTGGCCGTGACGCCCGTCAGCGCGGCCTGATGCTGGCTGTCGAGGGCGGTCAGGTCGCTGCTGTCGAGCATGATGGCCGTGGCACTGCCCTGCCCCAGCGTGACGTTGCCGGTGCTGTCGGTGCTCGGGTTGGTCAGGTGAATCGTGCCCCGCGTCGCCACTGACGTGCTGGCGAGCAATACGCCGTTTTGCACCACCTCATGACCGGTCAGGGTGATGTCGCCGGTGGCGGACTGGATCAAGCCGTTGTTGGTGACATTGCCCGCCACGGCACCGGCCTTGAAACCGGGGATGACTTCGCTGCCGAAGGTGGTGGACAGCGCATTGCCCTCGGTGCCCGAGCCCTTGCGGATATAGAAACGGTCACCGGCGGCGAGCACGGTCTGGCCCTTGGCGGTGCTGATGCTGCCGTCATTCTGCACTTCATTGCCGAGCAGCAAGGCATAACCACCGGCAGCGGTAGACGATGCCGGCTTGTGGGTGTCGATGGAGGCACCGCGTTCCACCAGCACCTTGCCGACGGCATCGGTGAAGGTCGGCTGAGTGCCGGTGCTGTCGAAATACAGACCCCGATCGCGGAACTGGATATCGGTGATATTCGCCGCTGCCGCCACCAGGTTGCGCACGTTGACCTGGCTGCTGCCGCTAAACACGATGCCGTTGCGGTTGATCAGCATCACCGTGCCGTTGCCCTTGATCTGGCCCTGTATCTGGCTGGCCCGGGCATTCGGATCGTTGACCCGGTTGAGCACCGCCCAGTTCGACTGCTGGGCGAAATCGACCGTGGTGTTGCGACCGACGTTGAAGGTTTCCCAGTTGAGAATGGCCTTGTCGGCGGTCTGCTCGATTGTCACTGTGGTTTTGCCATCGACCTGGGTCTGCTGCGGGCCCTTCGCGTTCTGCCAGCCTTGAGTCAGGTTGTTGTCGACCTTCAAGCCACCCTCGCCCAGACCGTCCGGCACGAACTGCACCGTGCCCAACGCAGCAGCGCGCCCGGCCGCCTGCGCCGCCTGTTGTGCGGCAATCGCGGCAACCGTGTTGTTCAGGGTCTGAATCGAGCGTTGCAACTGCGCATTGGCCTTCTGCTGCTGGGCCAGCGGTGGTGTCATGCCCGGCAAGCCACCCACGCTCGGACGTGCCGCCGCAGCCTGTTGCGCCGCACCCTTGGCGGCAAACCAGCTCGAACTGAACGCCGTCTGCGCCTGCGCACTGCCCGCCACCAGACACAACGCCACCGCGTGCGCCAATGGCTTGAGCAGCCACAGCGCCGGCTCCACGGCATCACGCTGGAAGGACTGAACGTGGGTACGACGACGGGATGGGCGAGCGAGCATCACTACGAGATCCTTTTTTGATTGCCACATATGGCCGCAGGCCTGCAAAAACCTGCTGTTACGACATAGGCCGTTGGCGAGGGGCGCGACCGAACGGATGTCACACAAACTTCATGTTCGGCGTGTATTCGAGCCAAAAAAAATGACGGCAACCCGAAGGTTGCCGTCATCGCTGTTACGACCGCGCGAGCTTACAAAGGACGACCGATAGCGTTGCAGACGCTGGCGTTGTTGATGTCCAGGTTGTTGCCCGAGGTGTTGGTGATGAAGTTGGCGGTTACAGCGGTTTTCCAGGCGTTAGGCACAGCGACGAACTTGTGGGCCTGAGTCGCAGTGTTGTTGCCCGGGTTGCTGTAGTGCTGAGTCAGGAAGGCTTTGACGGCTGCGGCCACGGTTGCATCCTTGTAGCACTGACCGAAGATGAAGTTGGTGTAGGCAGCCAGTTTGTAGCCCGAAGCCGGGTTAGCCACCACTGGCGACCAGTTGGCAGGGTTTGCAGCCTGGGCCGGGGTCGAAGGAGCCGACACCGACGACAGTGCCAGGGTGACGTTGAGCGAAGTTGGCTGAACACCGTTGACGCGAGCAACGACAGCGTTGCTGGTAGCGTCGACACCGTCCGGACCGACATAACCGATCGAACCGTCAACCGCGTTCACGGCAGTGGCGACATCGGCAGTGTTGGCAACGCCGACCCAGTTCGACGGCAGGGCCGAACCGGCTGGCAGACGCGCGTTGGTGAAGGTCGAGTTGGTGGCGAACTGAGTCGGGCAGACCGAGTTCAAGTGACGGCTGAGGATTTCCGAAGTGCCGCTGGAAACGTTGCGGTAAACGACGCGAATCGGCGTGGTGTCGGCGGTGCCGAGCAGTTGGCCCCACGTGGTTTTGGCACCGGAGAAAGCGTCACACAGCTGAGCGCTGGTCAGGTTCAGAGCGGTCTGGCCGGCTTTTTTGTACGGGATGGCAACCGAAGTGGCCACCGAAGGCAGTTGAATCAGCGGACCGTACGAAGCGCCGTAGGTGGTGTTGTAGGTGTTGATTTCCGAAGCGCTGAGGATCGAATCGCTACCGGCGAAATGCACGGTGCCGGTGGTGCTGAAGCCGGCCGGGTTGTTGGTCAGGAAAGCAATCTTGCCGGCACCGCTGCCCACGGCGGCGTAGCTGAAGTTGGCTGGCAGGATGCTGTCGGCCGAACCTTTGTACAGAGCGGCTGGCAGAGTGGCGCCACCACCGGTAACGGCCATGGCTTGAGCGGAAGCCAGAGCGGCGACGGTCAGGGAAGCGGCGATCAGAGTGCGCTTGAACATGAAGAATCTCCTTTTCAACGATGGGTGTGAACACAGGTTTTCAGGGGTCTTGCATGACACTGGGAAGACTCACCGCTGACCTTCGCAAGCGGGGTCCGTGGTTAAGTCGCACTGAGAAATTCGCAGTTTCCGGTGACAGATAAAGGAAAAAACCTCGGGAGCTGCGCGGGGTTTTTCAGCGGGTTTTCTCGGGTGTTTGCGGGGGATGGCGAGGGGGCTGGATCGAAGGTTTGGCTGAAATTGACTGCAGCCGTTGCGGGGTGGTTGCAGATGACAGAAAGGAGAACCCGAGGATGGGGGAAACCTGACTCGGGTGATGCTGAAGCCTTGGAAAAAAGTCTGAATTATTTGTTGTTCTGCATGGCCCTATCGCTGGCAAGCCAGCTCCCACAGGTATTGATGTTGTGACACAGATCGCATTAACAACACTGCCCCCTGTGGGAGCTGGCTTGCCAGCGATGGGGCCCGGGCAGACAACATCAATCGCAGCTACTGCACCAACTGATTGATCTCAATGATCGGCAACAACACCGCCATCACAATCACCAGCACCACCCCGCCCATCACCACGATCATCAGCGGTTCGAGTAACGCGGTCATGCCCATTGCCCGCCGTTCGATATCGCGGGACAGGGTTTGCGCCGCCCGCTCAAGCATCGGCGGCAGTGCGCCGGTTTTTTCGCCGCTGGCGATCAGGTGAATCAGCACCGGCGGAAACACGTTCTCCACCCGCAGCGCCGCCGCAAGATTCACCCCTTCGCGAACCTTGGCCGTGGCGTCGCTGACACTCAGGCTGAGTCGATCATTGGATAACGTCTGCCGCGCCGCCTCCAGCGCCCGCAACAACGGCACCCCGGCACCGCCGAGAATCGCCAGGGTCGAGGCGAAACGTGCAGTGTTCAGGCCCAAGACGAAACGTCCGATCAGCGGCAATTTCAGCACCCGGTGATGCCAGCTCAACCGCGCCGCCGGATTGCGCAAATACAGGCGCCAGCTCCAGAAAACACCCGCGATCAGCGCCGCACACAACCAGCCCCACGCCCGAATGAAATCACTGGCGGTGAGCATCGCCAAGGTCAGCCCCGGCAAGTCCTGCCGCGCCTGGGAAAACGCACTGACCACCTGCGGCACCACGTAACTGAGCAGGAAAATCACAATGCCGATCGACACCAGCCCGACCACACCCGGATAGATAAACGCGGTGAGGATCTTGCCGCGCAGGTTGTTGCGCTCCTCGATGTAGTCCGCCAGTCTCTCCATCACCTGCGCCAGATCGCCGGACTCCTCCCCCGCAGCGATCAACGCGCGATAGATCTCCGGAAAATCCCGTGGCCGCGCGGCCAGTGACTCGGCCAGACGCATGCCGCTGCGCACATCGGCGCGCACCGCACTGAGGGTGTGGGCGATGTGTTTTTTCTCGGCCTGCTCCACCGTCGCGCTGAGCGCTGCTTCCAGCGGCAGACTGGCCCCGAGCAGGCTAGCCAGTTGCCGGGTGGCCCAGGCCAGGTCGTTGTCCGACATGCGCGCACTGAACAGACCGCCGCCGCCATGCTGGGCGACGTTGCTTTCCTTGTGCACCGACAACGCGGTCAAACCACGGCTGCGCAACACGCCGAACGCCGCGCCCTGGCTGTCCGCTTCCAGATGCCCGGACTCGATTTTGCCGGTAGCGTCGGCGGCTTCAAATCGATAGCGATTCATCAGGCGTCCCGGGTCACACGAAGGATTTCTTCAGGGGCGGTGGCGCCGCTGCGAATCCAGCGCTCGCCGTCCTCGCGCAGGCTGAACATCCCGGCCTTGGCCGCCGCCGCACGCAAGGCCTGCTCCCCTGCCCCTTGGTGAATCAAGGTGCGGATGTCGTCGTCGATGCAGAACAATTCGTGGATGCCGGTGCGACCGCTGTAACCGGTGTGGTTGCAGGCGGCGCAGCCCACCGGGCGCCAGGTGCCCGGGGCTGCCGGGTCTTCTTGTTTGCACTGATTGCACAGGCGTCGCACCAGCCGTTGCGCCAGAACGCCGAGCATCGACGACGCCAGCAGAAACGGCTCGACGCCCATGTCGATCAAGCGATTGACCGCCGACACCGCGTCATTGGTGTGCAGTGTCGCCAGCACCAGGTGACCGGTGAGCGAAGCCTGCACAGCGATTTGTGCAGTTTCCAGATCGCGGATCTCGCCAATCATGATGATGTCCGGGTCCTGGCGCAGGATCGCCCGCAATGCCAGGGCGAAGGTCATGTCGATCTTGGCGTTGACCTGAATCTGGCTGATCCCCGGCAGGTCGTATTCCACCGGGTCTTCGACGGTGAGGATGTTGCTGGTGCTGGCATCCAGTCGGGCCAGCGCGGCATAGAGGCTGGTGGTCTTGCCGCTGCCGGTGGGGCCGGTGACCAGCACGATGCCGTGGGGCTGGCGGATCAGGTGATCGAGTTTGGCCAGCACCTGCGCGTCCATGCCGAGGGTTTCCAGGTGCAGACGCCCGGCCTGTTTGTCGAGCAAACGCATCACCACCCGCTCGCCATGTCCGGTGGGCACGGTCGACACGCGAATATCGATCGGCCGCCCGGCCACGCGCAAAGCGATGCGGCCGTCCTGCGGCAGGCGTTTTTCGGCGATGTCGAGCTGGGCCATGATCTTGATCCGCGACACCAGCGCACCGTGCAGTGCCTTGCGCGGCGAGACCACGTCACGCAGGGTGCCATCGACCCGGTAGCGCACCACCGAATGGGTTTCGAACGGTTCGATGTGAATGTCGCTGGCCTCGTCGCGCGCGGCCTGGGTGAGCAAGGCATTGATCATGCGGATCACCGGCGCGCCATCCTGGGTGTCGAGCAGGTCGGTGATTTCCGGCATGTCCTGCATCAGCCGATCGAGGTCGACTTCGTTTTCTGCTGCGCCAACTACGGCGGCGGCGCTGCCGGTGTCGGCGTAGGCCGTGGCGAGCAGGCCGTCGAGTTCGTCGTCGCGCACGCGCTTGAGCGACGTCTCACCAAACTGCCGCCGCACCTCGCTGATCGACCAGCCGGGCGTCGATGGGCACACGGTCAGCACCCCGTCGCACAACAGAATGCGCTGGGCCTTGGCCCAGGCGTAGGGCAATGCACTCATCTCTTGAGGCCCCCCAATTCCCCTGTGGCGAGGGAGCTTGCTCCCGCTCGGGGGCGAAGCCCCCGTAAATCCGGGATGCAGGGTATATCTGGAAGAATGAGGTAGCAGGTTTTGGCTCTGCTGCGCAGCCCAGCGGGAGCAAGCTCCCTCGCCACAGAAATTTTTTTCAGCTTGCGGGCCAAGCTCATGGCCTTGGACCAAGCGCAGGGAAGCGAACTCATCTCAAAACCTCCCCAACTCGAGGATCTGGACATGTTTTTGTGGCGAGGGAGCTTGCTCCCGCTAGGGGGCGAAGCCCCCGTAAATCCGGCATACAGGGTATATCTGGAAGAAGGGGGTAGCAGGTTTTGGGTCTGCTGCGCAGCCCAGCGGGAGCAAGCTCCCTCGCCACAGAAATGTTTTTCAGCTTGCGGGCCAAGTTCTTGGCCTTGGACCAAGCGTAGGGAAGCGAACTCATCTCAAAACCTCCCCAATCTCTCTGCCTGGAGGTGTTCCTGTGGTGAGGGGATTTCTTATGGAGAGCGGATTTCTTGTGGTGAGGGGATTTATCCCCGATGAGCTGCACAGCAGCCCCGAAACCTGATATCCGAATCCATCTGACTGACCGCGTGCATAGGTTTTGGGGCCGCTTCGCTGCCCATCGGGGATGAATCCCCTCACTACAGGGTGACTTCTCAGATTGAGGGTGAGTTTCAAAAGCGTAGGAGCTGCCGCAGGCTGCGATCTTTTGATCTTGATCTTCAGCGACATTGAAAAAAGCCAAAGCAAAAGATCGCAGCCTTCGGCAGCTCCTACAGGTCCGGTATAGCCCCCCATTCCTGTGGCGAGGGAGCTTGCTCCCGCTGGGCTGCGCAGCAGACCCAAACCCTGCAACCCCATTCCCACAGACACACCTTGCATGTCGGATTTGCAGGCGCTTCGCACCCGAGCGGGAGCAAGCTCCCTCGCCACAGTCATCATGCTGTTCAAAAGCGTGTGCTCCCTTCAATCGGCACAGCCTTGATCGTCGCCCTCGGCCCCGTCCCCGGCACCACCGCCGGCACCCCCTGCGCCGCCGTTGGCAACTGCGGCGCCTGCATGTCCGGCATTGCCCAGCTGCGTTCCGGTTGCAGGCCGCCCTGGGCGCGGCGCATGAAGTCGTAGCGGTTGAGGGTGATGCTGCGCCCCGCTTCGCTGTCGCGGATGATGTACGGGCGCAGGAATACCATCAGGTTGGTCTTGGTGATCGCCCGGCGCTCGTTGCGAAACAGTGCACCGATCCCCGGCAGCGTCCCCAGCCATGGCACCGCTTCGTTGCTCTGGCTGTAGCCGTCCTGCAGCAAGCCGCCCAGAACCATGATCTGCCCGTCGTCGAGCAGGATGCTGGTATCAATCGCACGTTTGTTGGTCACGATCCCCGCCGACGCCGCACTGGCCGACGCGCGCTCGTCGATGCTGCTGACTTCCTGATAGATGTCGAGCTTGACCGTCCCGCCCTCGGAAATCTGCGGCCGCACATTCAGCTTCAAACCCACCTCTTCCCGGGTCACGGTCTGGAACGGGTTGTTGCTGGTCCCACCGCCGCCAGTCACGTAGCTGCCGCTGACAAACGGAATGGTCTGGCCGACAAAAATGCTCGCCGCTTCGTTATCGAGGGTCAGCAGGTTCGGCGTCGACAGCACGTTGGTGCCGCCCTTGCTCTTCAGCGCCCGGGCCAGCACTTTCAGGTCGAGAATCTTGCCGATGCCGGGGATATCGACGGTGCCGTTGACGTAGCCGAGGTTCAAACCCTGCGGCAGCACATCGAGACTGGTCTTGCCGTTGAGGTTGATCCCCGACCCGCCAAGATTCGCCCCGCCGATCACGCCTTTACCGCCGAGATTACCGGTCTGCCACTGCACGCCGAATTCGCTGGCATCGTCCTCGCCGACCTCAACGATCAGGCTCTCGATCACCACTTGCGCACGGCGCTGATCCAGCAAATCGATGACCTCGCGCAGGTTGCGATACAACGGCTCCGGCGCGGATATCAGCAAGGTGTTGGTGGTCGCATCAGCCTGAATCGTCACCCCGCCCGCGCTGAACGCGACGTTCTGTTCGCTGGCCTGACTGCCGCCGCTGCCGGTCGAACTGCTGCCCTGGGCGTAACTGCCGCCAGTACTGCCCGTGCTCGACGTGGTCGAAGTGTTGCCACTGGTTTGCGTGCCGCTCTGCGCGCTCGATCCGCCATTGTTGTTGCCGTTGCTGCCCATGGCACTGAGCACCGAGCGCGCACTGTCGCTGGTGCCGCTGTCACTCTCGCCAGTCAGCAGGCCGCGCAAGGCCTGCGCCAGTTTCGCCGCTTGCGCGTTACGCAAATAAACCACGTGCAGGTTGCTCGGATTGCTCTGCGCGTTGTCGAGTTTGTAGATCAGATTGCGCGCCAGCTCGGTGCGCTCGGGGCTGCCGGCGCGGATGATGATGGTGTTGGAACGCGGGTCGCCGATCACCGCGATTTTCTGCGTCGGGTCGTTGCCCGGCGCGTCGAGCAGATCCGCGACCATCGGCGCGATGTCGGCGGCGATGCCGTTCTGGATCTGCACCACATCGGTGTCGATCGCGCTCGGGGTGTCGATGGTCTGGATCAACTGGGCGACGCGGGTCAGGTTCTCCGCGTAATCGGTAACCACGATGGTGTTATTGCCGGGGTAGGCATTGATCGGGTTGTTCGGCGACACGATCGGGCGCAGCACCGGAATCAGGTTCACCGCGTTCTCGTATTGCAGGCGGAAGGTGCGGGTGAGCATGCCGTTCCCAGCCGGTTTGTCCGGGCTATAGATCGGCCCGCCGAGCAGTTTCGCATCGGCCTCCGGCACCACCTGCGCGACGCCGCCGACATCGACCACGCTGAAACCCTGCATGCGCAACGCCGCCAGTAACATGTCGTAGGCCTGGCGCGCCGGCACCTGACCTTCCGAGACCAGCGTCAGGCTACCCTTGACCCGAGGGTCGACCAGAAACTGCTGGCCAGTGGAACGCGACAACGCGCGCACCACCGCTTGAATATCGGCATCGACAAAATTCAGCGTCACCGGCTGATCGCCCAGCGGATTGCTCGGCAGTGTGCTGCCACGTGGGGCGCCGCCACTGCGTGCACGTTCGGTGATGTTGTGCATCTGCCGTGGTTGCGGCGCCGTTTGTACCTGGGCGCGCTGACGATCGAGCAGCGCATCGCCGCTGCGTTGGGTGTTGGCCAATGGACGGCCGAGTTCGCTGTCCACCAGCAACGGCGGCTGGTTCGGCGGCGTGGTGGTGTTGCTGCACGCGCTCAATGCCATCAGCAGCATCGGCAACGCCATGCGCGCCGGTTTGGATCCTGACCCCTTCATGAAGCTTCCTTAGCGCCCAGCGCCTGATCCATGCGAACGGTGCCTGACAATGTGCCGGCAGTGACTTCGGTCGAAGCGTTGTCGGCGCGTTGCAGACGGGCCTCGACCACTTGCAGAGAAAGTTGTGCAGGGTTGCTCAACAGCCAGTCGAGCACTGCATCGGCCGGCGCCGCGTCGAACGTCAATTGCCACGCGCCAGCCTCCCCGACTTGCAATTGGTAGTGCCCGGCCAGGCCGCTGGACTGCAGCGTCTGCTCAAGAGACTGCGCAAGACTTTGCCCGTCCGGGCGCATGCTGACCTCGCGCAACAGCACTTCAAGGGCTTCGGTCTGCGCGCGCAACTTCGGCGTTTCGCTTTGCCAGTAAGTGATTTTTTTCAGCGGCGGCTGAATCAATGCGACCCATACCAACAGCGCCAGCAGCAGCGCCGCCACGCCGCCGACCATGCGTTTTTCGCGCAGGGCCAACGCTTGCCAGCGCACCTGAAGTTGCGCGCTGAAACGCTGCCAACGGGCGCGATAAACCGCGAGCGATGCCTTATTCATCTTCTGCTCCGCTGTCGTCAGCGCTTTCGTCGGGGGTGGTGACTTCGTCGCTCGGGCGCAGCAGCCAGCCTTCATCATCGGCCGTCGCACTGATCCCGACCTGAGCCAATGCGGCTTGCCAATCCTTGTCCTTGTCATTGGCGCTGCGCCGGGCATCGGCCAGCAGACTCAACTGCAAGCTGCCATCGACAAACGTCAGGCGCTCGACCGTGCCGGCCATGAACGGCATGCCGCTGCCGGCCTGCAACACCAATCTATTGAACGGCTGCGCCGGATCCTCCGCCGCGCCCTTCTGCCGCGCCGCCAATTGCTGGCGCGCCTGCTGCAGCGGATTGAGGATCACCGGCAACTCGGGAAAGGCCTGCTTCACCCGTTGCGCCATCTGCGCCTTGAGCTGCTGGCCCTGACTGGCTTCGCGGGCGGCATACAGGTTCAAGCCGATGACCCACACCGCCACCGCCAATGCACAAAGCCCCAGCGCCCGGCCCCAACCGCGATGCTCGTTGCGCTGCTGTTGCACCGCGCTCTGCAGGCCCCAACCGGGCAATGGCCCGGTCCAGCGCTGCGCCTCGGCCATCGGCAATTGCGTATCCGGCGGTGGCGTCGAGCCGATCCAGTGAAGCGGCGTGCCGCAGCTCAGCAGCCAATCACCAATCTCGTCGTCGAACAGCGGCTGCACCCGCGCCACCTGCACGCTTTCGCGCAGCAACAAATGGCCGTCCTGCCGGCAAGCCACCGTGCCCGGCAGCACCGGCAAGCGGTACGCCGCCGGATACAAGCCGCGCAGATTCAGCCCGGCCTGCTTCAGCAATTGCCCCAGATGCTGCAAACGCTGACGCGGCGCCCAGGCGATCTGCACCTGCCCCGCTTCATCCCGCGAACTGTGAGCGATGTGCATGTCGTTGCTGTCGCCGAGCATCAAGGCCTGCGCCGCGCATTGCACCGCCGCTGCAGTCTTGTTCGCCGGCAATGGCGGCAGGTCGATGCTCGCCAGCAGGCTGTCCGCCGGGTGCAGAAAAACGCTGAGCGCTGGCTGCTTCGCTAACTGCCCCAGTTGGCTAAAGGTCTGGCGCTGCTCACGAATGACCTGCCCCTGCCGGTCCAGCCACGCACAGTCCAATTCACTGTCGAGACTCAACTGCGCCAGTGGCGGCAAACTCACACGCAACTGACTCATACGCCCACCCGCGACCAGATCACCTGCGGCAGACGATCCTCGCTGCGGTGCAACAACGCATCGAGGCTGACCCGCCGCTGATCCCGCCGCGCCTCGCCGCGCAGACGAAACCAGTCGCTGGTGATGCCGACCTTGACGCTAGTCAGCTCCAGGTTTGGCATGCGCAAGCGGTTGACGAAATCGCCACGGTTGATGAACCAGCGCCCGGCGTCACGCTCGTTGATCAGCGCCTGCGCCCGCTCCAGCGACAACCCCGGCACATACGCGGCCAGCACCGGCGCAGTGGCGGTATTGCCATTGAGCCAGGTGGTCGCGGGGATCACCGTCAGGTACGGCGCCAGTTTGCCGATGACCGCCTCATTCACGCCCTCGACGCTGCGCAAATCATCGACACTGCGCAGCATCGGCAACTTCGGATTCTGTGGCTTGCGCGACGCATTCGGCGACGTGGCACGGCCACTGTCAAAACCGTTTTTGCTCGCGGTGTTCTCGGCAATCTGCGGGTTCAACAGGTACGGATAAGAGCCGATCACCCGCTGACTGATGCGCTGACTCAACCCGGCGCTGACGCCGATCAACTCGCACAGCCGCTGAAACGCCTGCACCTGCGCCTCATCGACACGCTCGTTGGCCACCAGATTGCGCAGGTTGAACTTGCCCTGCTCATCCTCCAGCCGCCCCTCGAAACCCTGCGCATTCAAACGCTGCGCCCACGGCTGATCGAGCCGGGTCAACGGATCACGCTGCCGCGCATCCCAGAGCAATTGCCGGCTGATCTCCAGACCACCGTGCAACACCCAGCGCCCCTGCACCCGCTGCTGATCCGCCTCCAGCGCGCGGGTCGAAACGCTCTGCCGGGTCAACATCCCCGCCGCAATCACCGCGACCACCGCCGCGATCAACAGCGCACTGATGATCGCCATCCCTTGCTGGTTCGATTGGTTGTTCATCACCGGCCTTACAGCTGCCAGGAACCGATATCGGCATTCACGCCGTCGCCGTCAGGCTGGCCGTCGGCACCGAGGGAAAAGATATCGATCTCGCCATTCGCGCCGGGGTTGAGGTACTGATAAGGACGACCCCACGGATCGTTCGGCAAACGCTCCAGGTACGAACGCCAGTTGCTGTTCTTCGCATCCGCCGGCCGCTCCACCAGCACTTTCAAACCCTGACTCTGGCTCGGATAAGTACCGTGATCGAGGCGATACAACTTCAGCGCCTGCATCAAACCGCCAATATCCTGCTTCGCCGCCGTGGCCCGCGCCTGATCCGGCCGATCCAGCACCTTGGGCACCACCATCGCCGCCAGAATCCCGAGAATCACCACCACCACCATGATCTCGATCAGGGTAAAACCCTGCTGCCCACGGGGCATCCGGCTCTGTCGTCCAGGCTGTTTGAACTGCGCGATATCCATCTCGACATTCCCTTGGCTTGATTCGATTCGACGCGCAGTGTTGCAAGAAGATATGTCAGGGATGTTGAAAATCCTCGGGAGTTTTCGTCGTCAAGCCGTCAAGGACGGGGGTTAGGGTCGAGGGCTGTGCTCTGGTTTTGGGCCTTATATGCCTTCGCGCTCCCGAGAAAGCGGATTCACCCTGATTGAAGTGCTGGTGGCGCTGGCGATCATTGCCGTGGCGATGTCGGCCGCTGTGCGTGTGGCGGGGTTGATGACGCAGAGCAGCGGGATTTTGCGGGATCGTTCGGTGGCGATGATTGCGGCGCAGACACGCATGGCGGAGCTGCGACTGGAAGGTCGATTGCCGACCGGTGTGAAAGCCGTTGATTGTGATCAGGGACGATTGTCGTTGCGGTGTGAGCAAGTAATCGCAGCGGCTGAAAATGGCCGACTACTCAAAATCGCCATCCAAGTCTTCGACCGCAACCAGGACACCCCGCCCCTGGCCCGCCTGGAAACCCTATTAAATCGCTCCCTGTAGGAGCTGCCGAAGGCTGCGATCTTTTGATCTTGTTGTTAAAAATCAAAATCAAAAGATCGCAGCCTTCGGCAGCTCCTACACAAACACCTCAGGCAACAAAACAACGCCTGCCCCACACGACATCCGCAATCAGCCTGAAACCCTGTGGGAGCGAGCTTGCTCGCGAAGGCGCCAGAATGAACACCCGATCAATCACCAAGTGTCCCCGATACCTACATCACCCCGGCAACTGCAAATTATCCAACGCCCGATTCACCGCCAACTCCCCGAGCATGATCAACTGCGCAATCCCCGCCAGCGCGTGCCGCTGCGACACCGGCAACAAACTGGCAATGTTCTGCGCGAGAGTTTTGGCCGAAGCAAGCGTTTCACTGGCATCCACCAGCAGCTCTTCGGTCTTGTTATCCGCCGTCACGGCATACATACCACGGTGTTTACGTGGCGGCGGCGTGGATCCGGGCGGACAAAGGTAATGGTCGAGCGCGCGGTCGGCGGCTTCGTGTAGTTTTTTTGAATCGATAGATTCGTAGGGGGAAACCGAGGCGGTTTCGGGTGGGTTGGGTGTTGGTTTGATCATGGTGAAGCTCCATTTTTATACCTGGTGGAACCACCAAAACCCGTCGCTAAACAAGTAAGGGTGGCAGCTGTACGCGGGTTAGCGAACCGAGAGGTATAAGACCCGGCAGACCCGAAGGTCTCCCACGCACAGCCACCATATCGTCGTCGCAAACGTCTGCGACAAACTGGAGCGTCGTTGCACTTATACCTGGTCGGGTCGCTAAACCCGGTCGCTGGGTTGCCAGCGACACGTAGACGATAAAGACCAGGTACAAAGCGCACAAGCCGGCGGATTCTGGCGTAGCTGTAGGCAAAGGCGCAAGGATATGTAGCCTGAGAGATTGACTGGAGATGTCTTTTTAAACGCTGACGTTTATTGGGGCCTTGCTGCGCCACTCCCCCCTTTACTGGACCGGGCCCTTTCCCCCAATACAAAAATGACGAGCACTCATAACCGAGCATAGGCAGCTTCGAAATCACTGAGTGCTTGGTCTACTTTGTATCGAAGCATCAGCGATGCGGAAAGCTTCACCATTGCTTCAAACAGGACATGCCCTGATTGAATCTGGCATTGACCAACACAATGTCCGGCGTACTCGCCAGGCTCATACGCGTAAACAGTGTAAAAAACCCTGCCTGACTGCTCCCGACTCAATCCCGCGGTGAGATGTGTGACAGAGCTATCCGCCACTTGGGGCTCAGGTCGTGAAAACTCCAAGACATCATCGAACGGAATGAACATCGCTGAAGCGGACATCACAAATAGACTCGCGATATCCAATGCCTCCTCAACGTTTTTGAGCTCAGGTGTGGCGTACTCGTGCTCAAGAAAATTTCGCATGTCGACCACTTTACGCAACAGACTGGGAGCCAATAACCCAAGCGCCCTTACTCGCTCGATCTTCTTCGGCACGTTCCACCTAAGTGATTGATAGCCAAAAGAGATCAGCAATTGGTCAAGCTGACCGACAATGGCGCGTTTCACATTAGTCGTTGCATTGACAAGAGCTGCCAATCCACCCCGTTCAAAATCCTCTTCTGCCAAAGTCAAAAATTCAATTGGCGAAGTTTTCAGATCCATCATTCCGAAATCACCGCCGCCCAACGCGACTCCACTTTTGCTCATATCAAATCGATGAGCGGCGCAAAACTCTTTGATATCCATCTCAACTCCTGGCTATTTGGCGGCTCAAAGGTAGATGTCGGGAATCAGGGTATCAGCGACAACAAGGCTTACACGGCCAATTAGACAGTGCTATTTCTTCGAGCATATCTGGACTTCATCCTGGGTTTTCAGTGCCGTGTCGATACCTAACCGGTACCTGCAGTAATCAATAATCCACGCCCGCTCCTCTGGTGTCAGGCGCTCTACCTTCCTGATCTCCCCATCGTTTGCGTGGATGTTGTAAAACTTTATATGGAGCGTGGGGTGCTTCTTGATGAAAACAATGGTCTCGATGTCTCCGTCCTCAAGGGCATCGTAGTAGCCGACATAGAGCATGACCATCACGGCGAGGATCGCCGCGATTAAAAGCTTTTTCATTCCTGCGGCACCGAAGGTTGAAGGTGATGGGTTTTGGCTTTGATGTGTCTGACCGGTTCGGTACTTAATCTGAACGGTGGTAGCTATGTCAGCGTAATGAGCCAACTGGCTGGCCATGTGCTACTTTTTCAATGCTTCTCATCACCGATCTTTACAGGAGTGAGTATGTTTACTGACATCAAGCCAGGTCCTAAGCCAAAACGCGAAGACGGCAAGGAAGATCGCAGACGGCATGTGAACCCACCCAACGATAAAAAACACCCGACGTTGCCTATTCACAAGCATAAGCCTGGAGACTAGCTGCAGATTGGCAGCCTCTGTAATCGAAATTACTCTGGGTCGGATCCCTTCTCAAAGAATGGATTCGTCCCCTGTGACCGATCGATCGCTTATTTATCGAGCAACCTTATTATCAGGTCACTTGAGTATTCCTGATTTACCCACTGCAACCAGCACAACCATCGCAGAAAGCAGCGCTATTGCGCTCCATTGCATCCATACAAGTTTCTGCCTGAGTGAGGCCGGAAAGCTCGCTACATCTTCGGTGCTGAGCGTGCCGCGTCTAATGTAGAAATTCGTAAACGTAACGAGACCAGAGGCGCCACCTACCAAAAGCAATCTGCCCCAAGCGCCTCCGTGCTTCAGCGCCGCTAACCTGGTGCCGGCAGAGCTGTTTTTGAGGTGCTCAAGGATCACGTCCGTCTTGATGTGCGCAATGTGGAGCGCAATCCCGATCCAGATGAGCATTGAGATAATCACTACGCCACACAACCCTCCGGCTATTAGTTCTGCGATATTCATTTGGTGACCTCGTAAATCATTCCGCCAGCCGGCTCACATGACACCCGCCTTTAAACATCGGCGCTTATCCAGCCTTCACTGTGCCTACGGTGGGAGCCGCGCAATGCAGAGGCGCTAAACGAAACCTGATTTAACAGCTATTCCGAAGCTGATCATGACCAACAACAGGCAAATAACGCTCCATTGCAGCACTACTAACTTACGCTTGAGATGGGGTGGGAAACTGGCCAAATCTTCGGAGCTTAGCTCGCCCCTTTTCAAGTAAAACCTGGGGAAGGTGACGATGCCCGATATACCACCCACGAGCAGAAGCTTTCCCCAAGGTCCACCGTGTCGAAGTGGAGCGCGCGTCATGATGGCTGAGCAATTCTTCAGGTGCTCCAACATCAAATCCATCTTCGTATAGGCCAGGTGCAAACAGACTCCTATCCAAAGAATAAGCCCTGCCAGATCAACGACGGCAATGGATAGAAGTACCTTATCAACGACGTTCAAACTCATTTACTTGCCTCATAGATCTTCTCACCAGCCCACTCGCCTGTAGCCCCACCAAGGGCCCCACCAGCGTATGATCCTGCAGCTACGACGATGACGCCACATGCCAAGGTTGCCATGCCACCTGTAGGCACACCTAAGCCGACACAGATAATCCCCGCCGTGGAGCCGGTCAAAAACGCACCGGTAGCAGCACCGCCGGCCACTCCTCCGACGAAGTTACCACCCTCGGTATATTTGATCTTTTCACAGGCGTCTTTGTTGCCTGCCGCACAGACTTCTTGAACCTTCATGTAAGACGCCCCGCCACCTACGGCTGTACCAATCCAGCCGCCGTACTTAACAACCTTGGCTGCTCTCGCGACACCTTCCGTATGAGTGGCGTAGCCAGGAATCTGCCCCGGAGCCCCCGCCAGACTCCAGTGATGCACCAGACTTTTGCTGGATATGCCGAGGGCTGATTTCAGGCTCGGATGATCAGGGAAGCCGATGCCCTTTCTGGTTAAACCTGTGAGCTGTCTATCAAGCTTGGCAAATAAACGTGCACGTTCTGCAAAGAACTCTGAACTACGCAAGTGACCGTCACGCTGAAAGCTTTTCTGGTGCAACGCTTCGATTTCCTTCAGCGAAGTCTTCACGTCCTCCAGGTTCTTGGCGAAAATCGATTCACCCACACCGATTGATGTTGAACCTTGCGAAAGAATGGATTCAATCTCGCTCCGATAGCGAACCATGAAGCTGGCCTCTTCGTCGCTCATGGGTTTGAGTGCCGCGTCCACCTTCTGAGCCGCTTCCATGAGCAACGCTTCTTCACGCGTGCACTGCGGATTGTTCGGATCGCTTAACACGATGAGTTGACCGGGCTTGGCATAACCGGTGACGTGAGGGTTGAGGCGCGTGAACTTCTCAAGCGTTGCACCATCCGGCTTATCGAACAGTGCAGCCTCTAGCGCAGAGCGTGGCATGACTTGCTGAACGATGTAGAAACCGGGTTCCGCTGGTGCCTTCGAAGCAGCCGGTTTCGACGCCGGTTCCTCAGGGTATTCCGCCCAATACTTGGCGTGCAGGTCGGTCGGTTCTACGCCGCGATAGACCTTTTTTCTTGGTGGGTTAGGTAGCGCGGGCTTTGGTACGTTTCCATATTCACTCATGCATCATCCTTGTCATTTCGGGAATACTGACTTGAGGTTCTGACAGCCGAACGCTATCGGAAAGCCCGAGTGCTGGCTGTAGGACAAAGCCTAAAAAGCTGTGCCGTAGCTGCGGATTCCTGTCATTCGTGGGGTGCGCAGGATAACTGGTGAGGGGAGATGGTTGTATGGCAGCAGATGGCCACCCATAGCGTTATCAGTGGAATAACGTGCTTTGAGCTATCTTTCACACCCGATGGCTGCTTTCGGCCAATAGCAGTCGTTCGCGGTCGGCTGCTTATGGACCCAATCAGTCGGTCAACAATGGATAATGGCAGAAACCGGCGCCAAGAAGACTTTAGCTGGCAGACCTCTACGGCGAATTGGTCTCTTTAATGGACTGCAAATTTATGACTACTACAGTGAACCAGGATGATTGCTTAGACTATTTCGTCGTCGTGCATGGCATTGACCCTCAGACCTACGAACGGATGGCTGTTCACTTCGAATGTCGTCGCGGCGGTGTGCGACCGACGGACCAAAGCAGGTATATCTCTATCCCAGTAACAGTTGGCACTCTAGATAGCACCCTTGCTTGGATCAAAGCCGAGTTGAACCGACAGCATTACGAGCTCTATTTGATAGTGTCCATCGCGACAAATTTGTCTTGGGGTGAGGTTATCATCCCCGCGAAAATAGCTTTGCTCGCTGGTCAAGCTGAGGCCGCGATTAAGATTGCGTTTCAACTCAAGCGAACGTGATCCCATGGCAGGCAGTGCTTGCTTTGGATCCGCCTGTCCCGAAAGGCTGCTTATGGCCGTTTTCTGCCCGTGGTGAGAGGCAGAAAACGACCCTAAACGGACATCACCCAAAAACGCTTTTGGTGAAATCTGAAGCGCATAACCGTTGGCGCTTCCCATAAGTGCAACCAGCCGATTGACCTCAGTCACTTACACGAGCATTGAGGGTAATGACGGGGCCGAAAGTGAGCAATGGACGTAGCTCATCCATAACGGTGGCGACATGCCGGTTGCCAGCGTGCTCTTCGACAGCCTGCTGGTTTGTCCAGCCATCGATAATGTAAAACGTATTGGTTGCCTCGAAGCTCTGATAGAGGTCGTAATACAGGCAACCGAGTTCAGCTCTTGCCGGTTCGACAAATTGCAGGATTAACGCTTTGGCCCGCTCGATGTTGCAATCATCGCAGCGAAGCTCGCAGATGATGTGCCGCTCTTCTGATTTGGTGCTTTGCATGTTTTCACCCTGGATGTAGAGGAGCCCTCAGCTGACGCGAAACGACCGATTCACGGCGGCCGACTCGACGCACAGCGCCGGATTTGCCTAGCGACTTACTCGGAGCGCTTTTCGAATATGCCTTTGGCGATTGCAGCCGCCGACATTGCGTTCGGCCAGCCGGCGTAGAAGGCCAGATGCGTAATGACTTCAGCGGCCTGAATTTGGGTCAGGCCATTGTCCAAGGCTTTATTCACGTGAAAGGGAATTTGAGCGGCTTGCCCCACTGCAACCAGGGCTGCGACCGTGATCAGACTGCGATCACGGGGAGTTAGCGTCGGGCGCAGCCACAGGTCATGGAACAGTACCGAAGTTGTATAGCCTGCGAGTACTTCGAAAGCGGGGCCGATCATCTGTTCTACCGCCGCCACGCGCATCTGCTCAAAGGCTTCGTCGACTGGGAGCATGTTGTCTTGTGCATCCGATAATGCGGTTGGCGGGATCCCTCGGGCTTCAAACACGTCTTTGGCGATGGATGCCGCCAACGTGGCATTGCCCCAGCCTGAATAAAACGCCAAATGAGTGATGACTTCACTCAGTTCGGTGGGCTTAACACCATTGTTCAACGCCAAATCGAACTGGCGAGCCATTTCGGCTGGCTGATGTCGTGCAATCAAGGCGGCAATAGTCACGATGCTGCGATCCCGGGGCAGGAGCTGCGGACGCTGCCATATCTCTTCCAGAAGCACGTCCTGGGTGTAACGTACAAATGCCGGGACGGCGAAGTTCCCTTCGGCTAACTTCATAGTGATTGATCGCTCGTGCAGGTGAATAATGGGAAAGCGAGGCGTGACGGCGCCCCCTGAAAGGAACACCGTTAGGCGGTAAAGAACGCTTAGCGGTTGATGGTTTTCATCATCTGCGCGTTATAGCGCTCACCTTGTACAGGCACCTTGGCCAGAACCTCACCAAGTTCACGAAGGTCTTCTGCGGTCAGTTCCACGGTTGCTCCGCCTACGTTCTCTTCCAGGCGATGCAGCTTGGTGGTGCCGGGGATAGGTGCAATCCACGGTTTTTGTGCCAGTAGCCAGGCCAGTGCAATTTGGGCCGGGGTCGCTTGTTTGCGCTGGGCAATTTCACCGATCAGGGCGACGAGATGGTGGTTAGCCTCGCGGGCACCGTCAGCAAAACGAGGCAGATTGTTCCGTACATCACCGCTGGAGAAGGTCGTGCCGGCATCAATTTTCCCGGTCAGGAAACCCTTGCCCAGGGGGCTGAAGGGAATGAAACCAATCCCGAGCGCTTCGAGGGTTGGAATAATTTCCAGTTCAGGCTCGCGGGTAAACATCGAATACTCGCTCTGAAGCGCCGACAGCGGCTGTACCGCATGGGCGCGACGGATAGCGTCTACGCCGGCTTCACACATGCCAAAGTATTTGACCTTGCCTTCCTTGATGAGGTCGCGCACGGCCCCGGCAACATCTTCCATGGGGACATCAGGATCGACGCGATGTTGGTAAAACAGGTCAATGCAGTCGGTCTTCAGGCGCTTGAGTGACTCTTCCGCCACCTGGCGGATGCGCTCAGGCCGACTGTCCAGCCCAGCGACGGGATTGCCGTCCTTGAAACCGAATTTTGTAGCGATGACGATCTGGTCGCGAAATGGCTGAACGGCTTCGCCCACCATTTCTTCGTTGACTTGCCCATAGGCTTCGGCCGAGTCGAAAAGGGTGACACCGCGCTCAAAGGCAGCCCTGATGAGTTTGATCGCGTCCGCTTTGTCAGTGGCGGGGCCATAGCCAAATGTCAGGCCCATGCAGCCCAGACCAATGGCTGAAACTTCGAGGCCGTTGCTGCCGATTTTGCGCTTTTGCATCATCCATCTCCTTTGAGGGTATTGGAAACCAACCCTCAAGTTGTTGGGTTATTGGGGGATGCAGCTACTTTAAAAAGATCTGAGACATTCAAGAAGTGGCATACTGAGATAACCGGTATGAGATAAATTCATAATGGCACAGTACGATTTCAACAGCCTTTCGGTGTTTATCACCGTGGCGCGCGAGCGCAGTTTCACCAGGGCCGCTGCCCATCTGGGTGTGTCCCAATCCGCTATCAGTCATAGCATCCGCAGTCTTGAAGAGCGTCTCGGAATTCGCTTGCTTACCCGCACCACACGCGGTGCGTCGCCGACCGAAGCCGGCGAGCGTTTGCTCGCCAGCCTCGTGCCTTACTACGAGGGAATAGAAGCCGAAGTCGCCGCGTTGGGAGAGCTGCGCGACAAGCCATCAGGGACTATTCGGATAACGTCCCACGACCATGCCGCATCCACCATTCTCTGGCCGAAACTATCCAAGCTGCTGCCGGAATATCCCGACCTCACCCTGGAGATCAACATCGGTTACGGGTTGATCGATATCGTCGCTGAACGTTATGACGCGGGGGTACGGATAGGTGATCAAGTGGCAAAGGACATGATTGCAGTCAGGATTTCCCCTGACTTTCGCATGGCTGTGGTGGGCGCGCCGGGGTACTTTGCCCACCGTACAAAGCCACAAGTCCCCCAGGATCTGACCACCCATAACTGCGCGAACCTGCGTTTACCCACCCATGGTGGCCTGTATGCCTGGGAGTTTTCCAAGGCTGGTAAAGCGCTGCATGTTCAGGTACCAGGGCAGATGATCTTCAATACCTCATCCCAGACAATGGCCGCCGCATTGGAAGGGTACGGGTTGGCTTATGCGCCGGAGGATGTTGTCCAGGCATACGTCGAGGATGGCCGGTTGATCCGTGTTCTTGAGGATTGGGCGCCGACGTTTCCGGGATATCACCTTTACTACCCGAGCCGGAGGCAATCCTTGCCAGCCTTCGCACTTGTAGCCAACGCTCTCCGCTACAGGGGTTAGGGCCTCCGCGAACAGATCCTGTGTTGGTTGTCGAATTTCTCGTTGGTGACTGACCACCTCCAGCAGTTGATCCACGCCATCATCAATGCCTGCTTTTGCCGGTTCCCACCGGCAGCTTTTGGCCGATAGCGGACATTTTCGTCTACCCGTATCAGCTTTGGAGCGAAAACAAGCACTCGCTTGCGTCTCGGCTGCTTGCCTTTAGAGGCCCTTGAACCGGCATTCAACTAAACAGCAAAAATAACGACTCCGATCCAACAAATCAGGGCCTAACAAGGCTCGGCAACACCACCCCCTCCCCCAACCTCTCCACCCCCAGCCTCACCCTCTCCCCCCCCTGCTCAATCACCACCCCATCCCCCTCCACCGCCACCAACTTCACCCCAGGCCCCACCCTCTCCCCCTGCAAAAAACTCCGCGGCGGCCCATCGTTCAAACTCAAAATCGCCACCGCCCCGCGCGACCCCGCCATCACCCCGCTCACCTTGATATCCACCGGCGCCGTCTGGTTGGAAAACCACTGCAACGCCGGGCTGTCACTGCGTGCCGCGAGCATTTGCGGGGGCGCTGGTGGGGTGTGGGATTCGGCGGAGGTCAGGAGTAGCGACGACCAGATCGCGACGCCGACCAGGGCGGCGAGCAGTGCGAGGGCCTGGACGGTTTGCGGGGGGGATATACGGGTGGTGAGCATCATGGGCTGAATCTCCTTTTAGTCCCTGCTGACAGGCTACGCGGCAATTCTCACGGTTTTATTTCACACGTCTTACATGTTGGCCGTGCAGGATGTTTTTTTGGGGACGGGGCAGGACGCAACGGAGTGCGCAACCGATGAATGTGGGCAAGCAACAGGGCTTTACGCTGATCGAACTGATGGTGGTGCTGGTGATCATCGGGATTGCCAGTGCGGCGATCAGTCTGAGTATCAAGCCGGATCCGCTGCAGTTGCTGCGCAAGGACGCCGAGCGTGTGGCGCAGTTGCTGCAGGTGGCGCAGGCGGAGGCGCGGGCGGATGGTCGGCCGATTGTGTGGGTGAGTGATGGCAAGGGGTTTCGGTTCAGTCGGCGCAGTGACAGTGGTCGGGGGTTTGATCATTTCAAGGATGATCCGCAGTTGCGGCCGCGCACCTGGCAGAGCCCGAAGCTGGAGGTGCGGGTGCAGCCTAAGCAGAAGGTGGTGCTCAACGCCGAGTGGATTAATCCGCCGCTGCAATTGACCTTGTCTGATGGGCTCAATCGGCTGAGTGTGCTGCGTGATGCCAGTGGCAGGATCAGTGTGCAATGAACGACCAACGGGGCTTTACCCTGATCGAGGTGATGGTCGCTATTTTGCTGATGGCGGTGGTCAGTCTGATTGCCTGGCGCGGTCTGGACAGTGTGACGCGGGCGGACAGTCATTTGCAGGCGAGCAGTGAGCAGAGCGACAGTTTGTTGCGGGCGTTGAATCAGTTGCAGCGTGATGTGGAGATGCGTGCGGGGATTGAATTGACCGAGCCGAAGAAGGTTGGTGTGGATGATGAGCCGCCGAGTGCGCCGCCTGCGTTGACGGTGCGCAGCAGTGATAGCAAAGGGTTTCGGCTGGATATTATTCGCCGTGCGGCGGATCAGCCTGGGGCTTTGCAGCGGGTGCGTTGGTGGGTCAAGGGGGATACGTTGTATCGGGCGGTGGCTGAGGCGCGCAGTCGTTATCCGTTGCCGGCGCCGGGAGCTGGGGTGGCGGTGTTGGATGGGGTGAGTGATGTGCAGGTGCGGGTTTGGGAGGTGGATAAGGGTTGGCGGCAGTTGAGTGGGAATCGGCGGGAGGAACCGTTGGGGTTGGAGGTAAGGTTGACGCGGGAGACGGCGCAGGGGGTGGAGCGGTATCGGCAGGTGATGGGGCCGCTAGAGTAGTCAGCATCGCCGCAAAACCCTGTGGGAGCGGGCTTGCTCGCGAATGCGGTGGGTCAGTTGATGATGATTTGGCTGAGTGGACGCCTTCGCGAGCAAGCCCGCTCCCACAGTTGGATTGGGTTTGGTCAGTTGGGGAATGGTTGGTTTGTGAGCTGTCATCGCTGGTAGGTCAGCTGCCACAAGCCGGTAGATATTGGTCGGCTGTCGGGCCGTCATCGCGAGCGGGCTCACTCCTACAAGTGGATGGTATGCAGTCTGAGAGAGATGAGTTGGCTGGAAGGCCGCCTTCGCGAGCAAGCTCGCTCCCACAGGGGGTGGTGGGGTTGGGTTAGCTGAGGACGACGACGCCGCCGGGCAGTTCGGTGCATTTGACGCCGTAGGCGTCGCGGATCAGCAGGGCGACGCCGGCGAGTTGGTCGAGGCTGAAGCGGGCCTGGACGCGGCGTTGGCCGAGTTCGCGGTTGAGCAACAGCAGCATGCCGGGGCGGTAGCGGTTGATCTCGTCGATCATCTGGCTGAGGGTTGCGCCGTTGAACACCAGCACTTGTTGGCGCCAGTTCATCACTGCGGCTGTGTCGACGCTTTGCACTGCGCCCACTTGCTGCGCGTCGTAGGTCAATTGCTCACCCGGCTGCAAACGCAGGCTGCGACCATCGACATTGACGTCCACCGAACCATCAAGGCAAGTCACGCATACTTGCTGATCGGTGTTACGCAGGTTGAACCGCGCCTGACTGGCCCGCAACCACCCTCCTCCGGCCTGCATCGCCAATGGCAACCGTGCGGTTTGCACTTCGACTTCGCCGCTGACCAGTTCGAATCCCTGCACGCCATCATCGCCAGCGCGCTGGTTGATACGGGTCTGGGTGTTGAGTTCCAGGCGCACGCCGTCAGCCGGTTCGAAACGCTTCTGCTGGCCGACTTCGGTGATGTAGTCGGCGCCGAGCCCTTCGAAGCCACCGGGGATCGTCCCGCGCACCAGCAGGAACGCAGCCGACGCAGCAATCGCACCACCGAGAAACGCACGGCGACCGAAGCGCCGAGGCGACTGCAGCATTTCAGCGGCAGGCTGCAGGTTGTGCCACAACACCTTGGCCTGCTCGAAAGCCTGAGCATGTTCGGCGCTCTGCGCGCACCACTGGCGCAACGCCCGGGCGTCGGACACGGTGGCGCGGCCGGAGGTCAGCAGGACCAACCAGTCGTGGGCTTCGCTGTGCAGATTGTCGGCTGCCGAGGGCTCGGCAGGTGTCAGTCGAAAGATGTTCAAACGCGCAGGTTCTCAACGAAATGATCGGGCACTATTCAGAAGACGGTTTTCCGGCCCCGCGACCGAACCGCTGAAACACTTTTCTTTCCAGTTTCGCCGCGCAGAAGCCCAATGCAGCTTTGATTTCCTTCTCGACCATGCGTGTGGAGATGCCGAAGCGCTGGGAGATTTCCAGGTGCGGCGCCTCTTCCAGCCGCGCTGCGATGAAGATTCTGCGACGCCGCGCGGGCAGCTCATAGAGGGCGCTGAGCAGCGACTGGATTTCCTTTTGCCCACCGACCACTCGCGCCGGGTCCAGCGCCTCGTCGCCGACTTGCAGCAGCTCTTCGACTTCCTCACCGGTGAGCAGGCGCGCATCGGCCTGACGGCGGTCGGCGGCGATGTTCAGGGCCATGCGATAGAGGTAGGCATTGGGCCGCAGCAGGTTCGGCGGCGTTTCCATGCGGTCGACCCGCAGGTAGGTTTCGTGCAGCACGTCGTTGGCCAGGTCTTCCGAGCCGAGACGCCTGCGCAAGCGCACCCGAAAGTCCTCGTAGGACGTCAGGAACAGCTGGACCATCGAACCTTGTCCGGTGTTTTTCATCCCCCGGAAACTCCTTCCCATTTGGTGCATTCCATGCGTTTCCCTGACGACTCCGGTAACAACAGCAACGTGACCGGCTGACGCAACGCGCTGGGCGTCGGCCGGTCGATCCTGAGATTGCGAAAGCTCTCCACCAGCGCGGTATCGCGCCGTTCATCACCGGTCGAAGTGACCAACCGGTTGTGCTGCACCACGCCGTCGCGCCCGACCCAGACCTGCAACACCGCGCGATAACTGCCCGGACGAGTCAGTGGCGAACGGCACAGGTTGCGCTCGATCGCCGCTTGCACCGCCGTGGCGTAACTGCGACTGACGGCGGCGCTGGCCGGGGTGGTTTTGTCCAGGGCCGAGGGCACGTCCTCGACCTGCGCCACCTGCAAGGTGAACGCGTCGTCGCGGGCATAACGCGCCATCAGGCCGCTGCCGCCGAGCAAACGGCGCAAGGCGTCGGCAGCGGTGTATTCGCCATCGACTGCCAACGAGCGCCGGCCACGACTCAACTGACTGTCGACCAGCACCGCCACCCCGGTGGCATGGCTGTACTGATCCAGCGCCCGGGCCAGGTCCTGCGCCGGAATGTGCAGCGTCATGCGCAAGTCGGCGGGCGCGGGTTCAGCTGTCGCCGCACCGCTGAACCAGCCAAGCAGCAGCCCCAGACTCACCCGGCGCACGAGAGTCGCTGAACGCTGAAGACCGTCCCTGGAACTGCCTCGCTGCACGGCTCACGTACCCCTGAAAACCGTCATCCTGATGGCTGTTTATGAATCTGGTGTGACGGGCGGTGCAAAAAAACCATCACGGGATTCGCGCGAGGCTTGCACTAGACTGCAATCAGAGAACGGCCGCTTCGGGCCGGCCAGGAGGCTTGCATGAAATCACTGTGGAAAATCGCCCTCGGCGGGCTGCTGCTGAGCGCTTTCGCCAGCGCCCACGCCGAACAGCCACTGGGCTGTGTGGAGGTGACGGTGGGTGGCTACAAGGCGCCGAATTATGATTGTCTGAGTCAGCAGATGGGTAACAATCCCGAGGGCGCTGCGGCTGCGCAGAAGAATCAGGAAGCGCTGAATGTGCCGGTGAACAAGCGGCCACCGAATCAGGTTGGCCTCGCAACGCCGGCGGCAACCAGTACGCGGATGGGGAATACGTTCGGGACGTCAGTCAAACCACAACGCCCACCCGCCAATAACGGAACATCCCCATTAACCAATAAATGAATAAAACACCTGAGGCTAAGAAACTCACACACCTAGAGGAAGGGGAAACACACCTGTGGCGAGGGGATTTATCCCCGATCGGCTGCGCAGCAGTCGTCAATCCCGCTGACTCGGTTTATCTGACGGACCCGCGTCGGATAGTTTTGGGCCTGCTGCGCAGGCCATCGGGGATGAATCCCCTCACCACAAGGAATACCTCAATCACAGGGTATGCATTTCAGTCGCTGGGGGTCTGGCGGAAGCTTACTGCGAGGCGATTCCAGCTGTTGATGGTGGTCACGGCCATGGTCAGGTCGACCATTTCGCCTTCATTGAATTGCTCGCGGGCCATCTGGTAAACATCATCCGGCACATGACTCTCAGCCAACAGCGTCACCGCCTCAGCCCAGGCCAACGCCGCCCGTTCACGCGGATTGAAAAACCCGCTGTCGCGCCACACCGCAATCGCATACAACCGCCGATCACTCTCCCCGGCCCGCCGCGCGTCCACCGAGTGCATGTCGGTGCAGAACGCGCAGCCGTTGAGCTGCGAGGCGCGGATCCTGATCAGTTGCAACAGTGGAGCCTCGATACTCAGGTCGCGGGTCAGCGCTTCCATGGCGATCATGGCTTTCATCGCCTTGGGTGAGGCGTTGTAGTAGTCCAGACGCGGGGACATGGGCAGGTCTCGGGAAGCGGAATGATGAGTTCACGGTAAGCGCAGAGCTGTCGGCGTTACAGCCCCAATTCCACGGAATATCGCTACACCACTGCCCAACAGATACACATAGAACCTGTGGGAGCGAGCTTGCTCGCGAAGGCGTCGTGTCAGCTACTAAAGTGTTGACTCACCCACCGCATTCGCGAGCAAGCTCGCTCCCACAGGGGGTCTAGGCCAATTTCGGGTTTTTGTGCTGCGCAACTACTGCCCATCACGCAACAGCGGTAATCTGGCCGACACCTCAATCGCCCCCCGGAGCCGCGTCGGTATGGAACTTCACGTCGTGATCAATGGCCGCAAGGACCTCGCCGGTCAGTTGTACCAGCAGCTGCGCGGCGCAATCGAGTCCGGGCGTCTGGCCGCCGGTACACAGTTGCCGCCCAGTCGACTGCTGGCCGAGCAACTGGGGATCTCGCGCAAGACCATTTCCGACACCTACGCGCAGCTGACTTACGAAAACTTTCTCACCGGGGTGATCGGCAAAGGCACGTACGTCAACGCCCGCCCGGCGCAGATTCAGCGCAAGCAGAGCCACACCGAACTGGCCAGCGCCGAGGTGATCGAGCGCTGGCGCAATCTGCCGGTGTTTTTGCGCCACCCGACGCTGGAAGGTTCGTTGCGCTACGACTTCATCGGCGGCGCCACCAGCAAGGGCCAGTTCCCGCATGACGACTGGCGCCGCTGCGTGTCGCACGCGATGCGCCAGATGGCCGGGTCCAAAGGTTTCTACAGCGTGCCCGAGGGCCTGCCGGCGCTGCGCAACGCGATTGCCCGGCACATTGCGTTCTCGCGCGGGATCAACTGTCAGGACGAAGACATCGTGGTGTGCAACGGCGCGCAACAGGCGCTGGACCTGATCACCCGCGTGCTGATCAGCCCTGGCAGCCGGGTGGCGATGGAAGACCCGGGTTATCCGCCGGCCCGTCTGCTATTTGGCACCCACGGCGCCGAGGTGGTCGGCGTGCCGGTGGATGCCGAAGGCATTGTGGTCGAGCAGATTCCCGAGGGCACGCGGATGATTTACGTCACCCCGTCGCACCAGTTTCCGCTGGGCATGCCGATGAGCCAGGCGCGCCGCGAGGCTTTGCTGGCCCGGGCGTATGAGCTGGGCGCGATCATCATCGAGGACGACTATGACAGCGAGTTCCGCTACGAAGGCCGGCCTACGGACTCTCTGTTCAGCCTTGATCAGCGCGGCATCGTGGCCTACGTCGGCACCTTCTCCAAGACCTTGCTGCCGGAGTTGCGCCTGGGTTACGCGATTCTGCCGCCGGCGATTCTCGAAGCGGTGATCCGCGCCAAACAACTCACCGACCTGCACGCCTCAACCCTGCCACAGTGGGCGCTGGCCAAGTTCATCGCCGAGGGTTGTTTGCTCAAACACATCCGCCGTTGCCACGGGATTTACGCCCAGCGCCGCGAACGGATTCTGGCGCGCATGGCCGGTGATCTCTCGCCGTGGCTCGATGCGGTGCCGGCCAGTGCGGGCTTTCACATGGCGGTGTTCTGCAAGGTACCGGTGGATCTGCCGCTGGTGATCGAGCTGGCGAAAAAGGTCGAGGTCGGGCTGTATTCGATCAATGGGTTCTATCACCAGCAACCGGCGAGTAACGGCCTGTACTTCGGCTTCGGCGCCATCGAGACGCTGGACATCGACACCGCTCTGGATCGCCTGCGCGACATTCTGCAACAAGTGGCGTGAATGATTGGTCTGGGCGATTAACCGCCGATTGGTTATTGGTGATCAGCAGGTGCAGGCCTATTCTGCATGGGCGTTATCCCTCAATGAGCAGGATTCGTCCGGCCTGATTCAGGAGTGTGAGCAATGTCCAACCAAGTGATCAATACCGTCGAGGTGCGCGCCGCCGCCGGGCGTTCGGAAGAGCTCGGCCGGCAGTTGCAGAAGATCGTCGACACCTTGCGCCAGACACCGGGTTGCGATTCCTATCTGGTCGACCGCTGCCCGGACGACAACCACCACTGGACGGTGAGCGCACGCTGGCAGTCGGAAGCGGCGATGCAGGCGCATTTCAACCGGCCCGAGGCGCAGGGGTTTATTGACCTGATCGATAGCCGTTTGGCCAATAGTGTGGATTTCAATAGTTTCCCCATCGTCTGACCGGACGCCTTCGCGAGCAAGCTCGCTCCCACATTTGGAATGCGTTCAACTGTGGGAGCGAGCTTGCTCGCGAAGGCGTATTCAGCTGCACCGCCGAACGACTGATTGGTCACCCGATCTTCCCGAATATTGGCCGTTTGAATACCCCGCCCCGCAGACTACTGTGGTCACCACCCCTCCCCAACTGGTGATCCGCCATGAAAGCCCTGCACCTCTTCACCGCCGTTCTCGCCCTGTCCATGTCTGCCGCCGTCCTGGCCCACGACCCATCGGAAAAAGTCACCGTCCTGCAAGACCAGATGCTGAAAAACGCCCCCGGCAAGAAAGCCATGATGATCGAAGTCGACTACAAACCCGGCCAGTCCTCCATCGCCCATAAACACGACGGCACCGCCATGGCCTACGTGCTCGAAGGCGAAGTGATTTCCCAGGTCAAGGGCGAACAGGCGATCACTTACAAGAAAGGCCAGTTCTGGTACGAACCGGCCGGCTCCGAGCATCTGGTGTCGAAAAACGCCAGCAACACCAAACCGGCGAAGTTGCTGGTGTTCATGGTATTGGCCCCGGACGAGCAAGTATTGATCCCCTTGAAAAACTGATGGATGTTTGCACAGCCATAAATAAAAAGGCGCAAAACCATGTTTCGCGCCTTTTTATTTCCCGAGGCAATTAACCGATTTGCCTTAAAGCCAATAAAACTAATGCATTGCCCTAACTCGAAAAATTGTCAGCTTGTTTACAGCTTGGCGGGGTTAGTCTGAATTAACTGTCGTGCGCTCTCGATCCACAGCGCGACAACTCTGACTTTCCGACTGAAGTTGCTTCACGGGAGACTCACCATGAAACTTGCCTTTGCCAGTACCTTGGCGATATCGGTGTTAGCTTTGTCCGCCTGTTCAGTACCCACCGCGCCGAAAGCGGTTTCGTCCCTCGATACCCTGTTCACCCAACCGGTCGGCCGTAGCAGCGCCGCCCAGGTGCAAAGCGGTCCCGGCGTGTCACTGGGCGTGGTCTACAGCCCGAGTACCCAGACCAACCGTGAATACCTGCGTGACTATCAGGCCAACGCCGGCACCGGTTTCGGCCAGAGCCTGCTGGTGCAGCCGATCCACGACGCCTACGTCAACACCTCGAAACCGGACATGGCGGTGGACTGGGTCAAGGCCTCGCTGCAACGGCAATTCGGCTCGGTCACGGTCTATCCGGACATGCAGAGCCTGCGCGCGGCGCACCCCTATGTGGTGGCGATCGTTGACACCCACAGCCAGTTGATCACCTCGCGCAGCTCCGACATCAAGGCTGATGTGAGTGCGGACTTCTATGATGCGAAGTTGAACTACATCGGTACGGCGAAAGGTTCGGAGGCCAAAGAACTGACGCCGGTGTGGGCGGACTTCAAAGGTTCGGACGAGATCGTCGCTGATATTAATCAGCAGCAGGATGTGCAAGTTCGGGCGTTGCAGAAGTTTGATCAGTCGCTCAACAATTTATTGACCAGACCGACAGATAAAGTGTCGATGCTTGATAATAAACAAGCACCTGGCTTGTATTGATCCAGAGGGCCTCTTCGCGAGCAAGCTCGCTCCCACAGGGGGAATGCATTTCAAATGTGGGAGCGAGCTTGCTCGCGAAGGGGCCAGACCAGGCAACACAAAACCCACAGATATAAAAAAGCCCCGGCATCTCACGACACCGGGGCTTTCTCATTCAACCACTACTCAGGCCAGTTCAAGCTCGGCATTTGCAGCAGTCGCAGGCACCACCGCTTGCCCGCTCAACGCGAGGTCCAGCAGCTCACGGTTGGCAACGGCATACATGGCGTAGTCAGTGCCGCTCGCAGCACGGATTTCCACCAGCATGGCGCGCCAGCGCTCGATCATGCTTTCGTGCTGTGCCATCCACAGCGCCAGGCGTGCTTCCACGTCCAGCGTGCCGTCGCCCTGTTGCAGGACGGAGATGGTGATCGCACGTTGCTGCCAGTCCACATCGTCGCGGAACGCTTCACGGGCCAGGGCCTGCCAGTTGTTTTCAACCGGCAGCGCGCTGATCTGTTGCAGGTACCAGGTGATGTCCAGCGCACTGCCGACGGCGAAGTAGGCCTTGGCCACTTCGGCCGGATCCTGGCCAGTGACGTCGGACGCTTCAATGATCGGCAGCAGGGTGTACAGGTGCGAGGTACCCGCCACCATACGTGCCAGCAACTCCGGCACACCGGCCGCGACGTAAGCCTGATAACGCGCCTGCCAGTTTTCACGGATTTCGCCGCTCAGCAGTTCGTCCAGCTTCAGACCCAGCTCCTTGAGGTGCGGACCGAAGTGCGCCACATCACGGGCAGCGTTCTGCTCGTTGCGACGGGCACGCAGGAACCAGCGTGTGGCACGGCGGCCCAGACGCATCAGCTCGTCCATCAGCTCCAGTTGCACGTCAGCGGAGACCTGATAGTCCAGCGCTTCGATCTGACGGAACCAGTGCGGGAGGTGGAAGATGTCACGCACGATCACGTAGGCGCCAGCCACGTTCGCCGGGCTCATGCCGGTCGACTCTTTGAGTCGCTGAACGAAGGTGATGCCCATGTGGTTGACCAGATCGTTGGCGATCTGGGTGCTGACGATCTCGCGCTTCAGACGGTGACGACGCATGGCTTCGGAGAACTTGCTGACCAGGGTCGGCGGGAACGCCGTTTCCATGTCGCGGGTCAGGTAGTCGTCGTCCGGCACCAGCGAGTTCAGCAGCTGTTCCTTGAGGTCGATCTTGCTGTACGAGATCAGCACCGACAGCTCGGGGCGGGTCAGGCCATGGCCTGCCGCAACGCGCTCGTTGATCTGCTCTTCGGTCGGCAGGAACTCGATGGCACGGTCCAGCTTGCCACGGCCTTCCAGATCGCTCATCAGACGCTTGTACTCGGCAATGCGCTCGTAGGCACGACGCGCCGCCAGGGACAGAGCCTGAGTCTGCTTGTAGTTGTTGCCCAGCACCAGACCACCGACTTCGTCGGTCATGCTCGCCAGCAACTGGTTGCGTTGCTTGTCGGTCATGTCGCCGGCCTGAACCACTTCGTTCAGCAGGATCTTGATGTTCACTTCGTGGTCGGAGCAGTCCACGCCACCGGCGTTGTCGATGAAGTCGGTGTTGGAACCGCCGCCATTGAGGCCGAATTCCACACGACCCAGCTGGGTCATGCCGAGGTTACCGCCCTCGCCCACGACTTTGCAGCGCAGCTCGTTGCCGTTCACGCGCAGTGCATCGTTGGCCTTGTCGCCCACGTCGGCATGGCTTTCGGTGCTGGCTTTCACGTAAGTACCGATACCGCCGTTCCACAGCAGATCCACCGGTGCCTTGAGCAAGGCGTTCAGCAGTTCGGTCGGGGTCAGCTTGTCGGCCTTGATGTCGAAGCGTTCTTTCATCTGCGGCGAGATGGCGATGCTCTTCGCGCTGCGCGAGAAGATGCCGCCGCCTTCGGACATGATGCTGGTGTCGTAGTCGGTCCAGGCCGAACGCGGCAGGTCGAACATGCGCTGACGCTCGACGAAGCTGGTGGCCGGGTTCGGGTTCGGATCGATGAAGATGTGCATGTGGTTGAACGCGGCAACCAGTTGCAGCTTGTCGGACATCAACAGGCCGTTACCGAATACGTCACCGGCCATGTCACCGACGCCGACCACGGTGATGCTGTCTTCCTGGACATTGATGCCGCGCTCGCGGAAGTGGCGCTGTACGCCGACCCACGCACCCTTGGCGGTGATGCCCATTTTCTTATGGTCGTAACCGGCGGAACCACCGGAGGCGAACGCGTCGCCCAGCCAGAAGCCGTAGTCGATGGCGATGCCGTTGGCGATGTCGGAGAAGGTCGCAGTGCCCTTGTCCGCGGCCACCACCAGGTACGGGTCATCGTCGTCATGCCGCACGACGTTGGCCGGCGGCACCAGCGCGCCGTCTTTCAGGTTGTCGGTGATGTCCAGCAGACCGGAAATGAAGATGCGGTAGCAGGCGATGCCCTCGGCCGCGATCTCGTCACGGCTGCCGCCCAGTGGCAGGCGACGCGGCAGGAAGCCGCCCTTCGCGCCCACCGGCACGATGACCGAGTTCTTCACTTGCTGGGCTTTTACCAGGCCGAGGACTTCGGTACGGAAGTCTTCTTCACGGTCGGACCAGCGCAGACCACCGCGCGCAACGTTGCCGAAGCGCAGGTGCACGCCTTCGACACGTGGCGAGTAAACGAAGATTTCGAACTTCGGTACCGGCTTCGGCAGCTCAGGGATCGCGTGCGGGTTGAACTTGAAGCTGAAGTACGACTTGTTCTGGCCGTTGGCATCAGTCTGATAGAAGTTGGTACGCAGGGTGGCTTTGATCAGGTCCAGATAACGACGCAGGATGCGGTCTTCGTTGAGCACCTGAACGTCGTCCAGTGCGGTCAGAATCGCCTGTTCCAGACGCTGTTGCTTGTCTTCCAGATCATCGCTGCCCAGCTTGCGCGCCAGGTAGAAACGGGTCTTGAACAACCGGGTCAGCTCGCGAGCGATGTCGGTGTGGTTGTTCAGGGTGCTGGCGATGTAACCCAGGTCGAAGCCCAGACGGATCTGCTTCAGGTAACGGGCGTAAGCACGCAGCAGCGCCACGTCGCGCCATGGCAGACCGGCGGTCAGCACCAGACGGTTGAACGCATCGTTCTCGGCGTCGCCACGGACGATGTGGACGAACGCATCCTGCAGGGTGTCGTTGAGCTGCTGGATGTCGAGGTCCAGACCTTCGGCGGCAGTGAACGCGAAGTCGTGGATCCAGAACTCGCGGCCATTGGTGTGACGCAGACGGTACGGGAACTCACCCAGCACGCGCAGGCCGAGGTTTTCCAGAATCGGCAAGACGTCGGACAGCGCCAGCGGGGTGTCGGCGTGGTACAGCTTGCAATGCAGCTCGCGTTGGCCGGAAACCTGGCCCAGCGGCTGATAGAAACTCATCACCAGCGGATTTTTTTCGTTCAGGCTCAGCAGGTGCTGCATGTCGACCACGGCCGAATGCGCCGCGAAACGCTCGCGGTAACCCGCCGGGAAGCCTTTCGGGAAGTCTGCCAGCACGTTGGTGCCGTGGGCTTCGCCGAAGCTTTCGACGGTCAGGGCGGCGTAGTCGTCCTGCCAGCTGCGGCAAGCCTGTACCACTTCTTTTTCCAGCAGCAACGGGTCGATGTCGAGGCGGTTCTTCGGATCGACACGCAGGATCAGCTGTACGCGAGCCAGCACGGACTCGGAGAAGAAGGTCCAGAACTCGCAGTCGGTGGCCTTCAGACGCTCCATCAGAACTTGCTGGATCTTCTGGCGCACTTCGGTGGAATAGATGTCGCGCGGCACGTAGGCCAGGCAGTAGCAGAAACGACCGTACGGGTCTTTGCGCAGGAACACGCGGATCTTGTTGCGTTCCTGGATCTGCACGATCGACATCACGGTGCTGAACAGTTCGTCGACCGGGGTCTGGAACAGGTCGTCACGCGGCAGCACTTCGAGGACCTGCGCCAGTTCCTTGCCCAGGTGAGCCTTGGACTGGAAGCCGGAGCGGCGTTCGATTTCTTCGACCTTGCGACGGATGAACGGAATGACCCGCACGCTCTCGCCATACACCGAGGAGGTGTACAGGCCCATGAAGCGGTGTTCCTTGATGACGTTGCCGTCGGCGTCGATTTCACGGATCGACACGTAATCCGGGTAGGCCGGACGGTGTACGCGGCTCGGGTGCGCAGCCTTGGCGAACGACAACAGGGTCGGTTCGCGCAGGTAGTTCACCGCGTAATCTTCGATGTGACGGTCTTCGTTGGTCAGACCGGTGCGCAGCAGTTTGGTCAGGCCAAGGAAGGAATTCTGGTCGTATTCGATATGGCCGCCATCGGCCTGATCGACAACAGTGAACTCTTCGTAGCCGAGGAAGGTGAAGTGGTTGCCCACCAGCCATTCCAGGAAGCTCTTGATTTCGGTCTTTTCATCGGCATCGACGGCGAATGCGCTGTTATCGAGCTTGGTGAGGATCTCCTGCACCTTGGCCTTCATCGGCTCGAAATCAGCGACCGCGACGCGCACTTCACCGAGCACCTGCTCCAGCTCTTTGCTCAGCACATTCAGTTCGGCCGCGTTGGCGCAGCGGTCGATTTCCAGGTACATCAGCGATTCGTGCAGAACGCCTTCGCCGGTGCTGCCCTTGGGCAGGATTTCCAGCAGCTCGCCCTTGCTGCCACGACGTACGCTGAGCACGGTGGTCTGCAGGGTGTGGATGCTGTAGCCGCGACGGTTCAGCTCGGTGCGGACCGAGTCGACCAGAAATGGCAGGTCGTGGTGCAGGACTTCGACCGCGGTGTGGGTCGACTGCCAGCCATGACGCTCGTAATCAGGGTTGTAGACGCGCACTTGCGGTTGCGCGTGATCGAAGCGCTCAAGCAGGCGCCACGCGGAAAGAGTACAGCCAGCGAGGTCGGAGAGGCGACGTTGGGTCAGCTCGTCCAGGGAAATGATGCCGAAGAATTGTTCAGCGAACAGCGCCACTTGTGGCAGTGCCTGTTCACTGATGTGCTGCGCCAGTGCCGCTTGCAGTTGGTGCTGGAAGTCGGCTTTGCTGGCTGCGGTGAAGAACGCCATCTGTGGTACTCCGCTTAAGCTTGTTATTGATGGAAAGCGTCGCGTGCAACACCCCTTGCGGGGCTTGTGTCGCCCTGTTCCTGATTCTCGGGCAGAGGAAACAGGGTGACAGGTGGGTGAAGCTGGACGAGACACTCAGGTCACATTCACCTTCCATTGAATGGGCATCTGCAAAAACGACTGTCGGGGCTGCCGACAATGTCTTTACGGGTGCTCATCCGTTGCGCAGCTTAATGGGTGCGACAATGTGTCTGCTTGCGGTGCTGCGACATATTCGGTCATTGGCACGTAAACCAAGGCTTTGGCAACGGTAAACACTAGCATTTATGGCGCAGAACGGCGGCTCGAATGCCCGTATTTACGGTACATCTGTGCCAGAAGTGACCATTGATCTGTGTCGCGTTCACGACACATCCTCTGACACTCTCACATGCAGAAATTCCCGAGGGCTGGCAGAATCGCGCCCAATTGCGACCAACACGCCCGCCGAGGCAGGAATTCCCGATGCAAATGACCACCGCCCTACTGATCGTCAACCCGTGCGACGACGAAGAAGACAACATGGCCATGCTCTGCTGCCATAGCGACAAGGGCGATATGTTTCTGATGAGCCGCTATCCCGATGAGGATGAGCTGGAGATCACCCTGGATGGCGAGCCTTCGACGCTGGATGGCGTGAAAGTCACCCTGAGCAAGACGCTGCTGAAGATTGAAATTGCGGCGGCGGATGCCGATGCGCTGAATGGGGATGATGTGCTGGAGATTACCTTCAACCCGGATATGGTGGATCTGGATGAGGTTGAGGAGACCCTGAAGAATATTCTGGACGGGACTGGCACCTACATTAGCCAGATTTGATCTTGTCTGAACTGGCGCCTTCGCGAGCAAGCTCGCTCCCACAATGAACAGTATTTTCCTGACAGAACGCGGTCACTGTGGGAGCGAGCTTGCTCGCGAAGGCGTCCGAAAGAACACTGCACCTCCTGCGTCCTACAAAATTCCAACAAATCCCCCGGTCATTTCCCGCACTTTGCGCAAAATGCCGTTAGTCGCCACCCCCCTCGATGGATTAAAGTAACGCCCCCAGCCCCGGCGTTATCCGAACGCCTGGGGCCACCCTTTCCAGGAACAGTCACCGATGGAACATCGTGAAGCGCTGCTGGCGCTGCGAACCTTTCTTTCAACGCAGATTCTCGGCCAGGAAAAACTCATCGAGCGCTTGCTCATCGCCCTGCTCGCCGACGGCCATATGCTGGTCGAGGGCGCTCCGGGTCTGGCCAAGACCAAAGCGATCAAAGAACTCGCCGAGGGCATCGAAGCCCAGTTCCATCGCATCCAGTTCACCCCGGACCTGCTGCCGGCCGACATCACCGGCACCGAGATCTATCGCCCGGAAACCGGCAGTTTCGTATTCCAGCAAGGGCCGATCTTCCACAACCTGGTGCTGGCGGACGAAATCAACCGCGCGCCGGCCAAGGTGCAATCGGCGCTGCTCGAAGCCATGGCCGAGCGCCAGGTCAGCGTCGGCCGCAGCACCTACGAACTGTCGCCGCTGTTTCTGGTGATGGCCACGCAGAACCCGATCGAGCAGGAAGGCACCTACCCGCTGCCCGAAGCGCAGCTCGACCGCTTTCTGATGCACGTTAAAATCGGCTTCCCGGATGCCGCCGTCGAACGCCGGATCCTCCAGCAGGCCCGGGGCGAAGCGCTCAACGGCGAAACCAAGCCTGAACGCCGGGTCAGCCAGCAGGCGATCTTCGCCGCACGCAAGGAAATCCTCGGTCTGTACATGGCCGACGCCGTGGAGGAATACCTGGTGCAACTGGTCATGGCCACGCGCACCCCGGCCAAGTTCGACCCGGAGATGGCCGAGTGGATCGCCTATGGCGCCAGTCCACGTGGCTCGATCGCCCTCGACCGCTGCGCCCGTGCCCACGCGTGGCTGGCCGGGCGCGACTTCGTCAGCCCGGAAGACATTCAGGCGGTGCTGTTCGACGTGTTGCGTCACCGCATCATTCTGTCGTTTGAAGCCGAAGCCGCCGGCATCGATCAGGATCGGGTGGTGCAGCGGATTCTCGACGTCGTAGCTGTCGCTTGACCCCCATGAACGTCCCCCTGCCGTCCGAACCGGGCATCCGCATCAGCCTCACCGACCTGATCGAGATGCGCCACCGTGTGCGCGAAGTGCAGCTGTTTTCCACGCCGAGCCAGCGCAGCCCGCTGATCGGCCTGCATCACTCGAAATTCCGCGGGCGCGGCGTCGACTTCGATCAGGTGCGGGTCTACCAGGCCGGCGACGACGTGCGCACCATCGACTGGCGCGTCACCGCGCGCACCCAAGAGCCGCACACCAAGCTGTTCCATGAGGAACGCGAGCGACCGATTTTCATCATGGTCGAGCAAAGCACCCGGCTGTTTTTCGGTTCCGGGCTGATGTTCAAGTCGGTGCTGGCGGCGCAAGCGGCGGCGCTGATCGGCTGGGCCGCACTGGGCCACAACGACCGCGTGGGCGGGCTGGTGTTCGGCGATAACGAGCACTACGAAATCAAACCGCGCCGCAGCAAGCAGAGCCTGCTGCAATTGCTCAACCGTCTGGTGAAGGTCAATCAATCGCTGCACAGCGAACGCGAACCGGACCGCGATGCCCTTGGCGCAGCGCTGCGTCGGGCGCGTGAGGTGCTGCGCCCGGGCAGTCTGGTGATCGTGATCTGCGACGAGCGCGCGCTGTCCGACAGCGCCGAGCAGCAATTGAGTCTGCTATCGCGCCATTGCGACCTGCTGATGCTGCCGCTGTCCGATCCACTGGACCACGCCCTGCCCGCCGCCGGGCTTTTGCGGTTCGCCGAACGTGGCGCGCAACTGGAACTCGACACGCTTAATTTCGATCTGCGCCAGACCTATCGCGCTCAGGCCGAAGCCCGTATCGCCCGTTGGGAATTGCTCGCGCAGAAACTACGGGTGCTGCTGATGCCGCTGAGCACGCAAAGTGAAATGGTCGAGCAGATGCGCGAGTTCCTCAATCCGCAGCGCCCGGGGAGCAGTCGATGAACGGCCTCGAGCAACTGCAACCGCTGATTTCGCCACCGCCGATCGACTTCTGGCCACCGGCACCGGGATGGTGGCTGCTGCTGTTGTTGCTGCCGTTGCTGGGCTTCGCCGTGTGGCGTTTGCGCCGGTTCATTCCGACCAGGAAACGCCCGATCGTGCGCGCCGAACAACCTCTCGACCCCGTACGCATCGCCGCGCTGGCCGAACTGGCACAAATGCCCAAACCCTACGATGGCGCACCGGCGGGGGCCTGGCTGCAGCAGCTCAACGGTCTGCTCAAACGCCTGTGCCGCAACCACTACCCCTACAGCCAGAGCCACACGCTCAATGGCCGCAAATGGCTGGCATTTCTCGACAACCGTTGCCCGGCCGCCGGCCTGACACGCTGGATGGTGCTGGTCGAAGGCGCCTACAAACCGGAATGCAAACTCGATGACAAAGCCATCGCCGGCCTGACCCAAGCCGTCGACACCTGGATTCGCAAGCATGTTTGAGTTCGCCTGGCCGTGGATCTTCGTGCTGCTGCCGCTGCCGTGGCTGATGCGTCTGGTGTTGCCGGTGGCCGACAGCGGCGAGCCGGCGTTGCGCGTGAGTTTTCTCTCAGACCTCGAAGGCCTCGCCCGTCGGCGGGCACGCGCCAACCTGCCGGCGTGGCGCCAGCAAGCGCCGTTCCTGCTGCTGTGGCTGCTATTGCTGAGCGCCGCCGCCCGCCCGCAATGGCTCGGCGAACCGTTGCCGATTGCCGCCAGCGGCCGCGATCTGCTGGTGGCGGTGGACGTGTCCGGCTCGATGGACTTCCCCGACATGCAGTGGCAAGACGAAGACGTCAGTCGCTTGTCGCTGGTCCAGCATCTGCTCGGGGATTTCCTTGAAAGCCGTGATGGCGACCGCGTCGGTCTGATCCTGTTCGGCAGTCAGGCCTATCTGCAGGCACCGCTGACGTTTGACCGGCACACCGTGCGCGTCTGGCTCGATGAAGCGCGCATCGGCATTGCCGGCAAGAACACCGCCATCGGCGATGCAATCGGCCTGGCGCTGAAACGCCTGCGCATGCGTCCGGCGCAGAGCCGGGTGTTGATTCTGGTCACAGACGGTGCCAACAACGGCGGCGAAATCGATCCGCTGACCGCAGCAAAACTGGCCGCCAGCGAAGGGGTGAAAATCTACCCAATCGGCATTGGCGCGGACCCGGAAGACAGTGGCAGCACCGGCCTGCTCGGGGTCAATCCGAGCCTGGACCTCGACGAGCCGGCGCTCAAGGCGATTGCCGCAGCCACCGGCGGCCAGTACTTCCGCGCCCGCGACGGCAAAGAGCTGCAAGCGATCAGGGAGACCCTCGACCAGCTCGAACCGGTGACCCAGCAACCGACCCAGGCGCGCCCGGCGCAAGCCCTGTATCAGTGGCCGCTGGCATTGGCCCTGCTGCTGAGCCTGTTGCTGGTCGTCCGCGAATTGTGGCCGGACAACCCGCTGCAACGCCTGTTCACCAAGGAGCTGTATCTGCAAAGTCCGTTGCCTGACTGGCGCGAGCGTCTCAAGCGCCTGCGTCTGCGGAGGCGCCGATGATCGCGCTCTGGCCGCACTGGTTCCGCCCCTGGTGGCTGCTGCTCCTGCCGCTGCTGGGCTGGCTGATCTGGCAACTCTGGCACCGGCAGAAACGTGCTGGACGCTGGCAGATGATTCTGCCGCCGGCGTTCCACGCGACGCTGCTCAGCGGTGGCAGCGGGCGCGACAGCAAGCTGCCGTGGATCGCCCTCGGCGTGGCGTGGTTGCTGACCCTCGTCGCCCTGCTCGGGCCGAGCTGGGAGCGGGTCGAACAGACCAGCCAGAAACCTGCCGACCCGCTGGTGGTGGTGCTGGAACTGACCCCGGAAATGCTCGCCACCGACTCACCGCCAACCCGCCTGGAGCAGGCGCGGCGCAAGCTGTTCGATCTGCTGCAGGCGCGCAGCGATGCGCAGACCGCGATCGTCGTCTATGCCGGCAGCGCGCACACCTTGGTGCCGCTGTCGGATGACTTGGCGACCAGCCGCAATCTGCTCGACGCGCTCAAGCCGTCGCTGATGCCGGAAAGCGGCCATCGCGCTGATCTCGGCGTGAGCAAAGCGCTGGCCCTGCTCAAGCAAGGCGCGCTCGGCCAGGGGCGGATCCTGCTGATCGGCTCCTCGCTCACAGATGAAGAACGCCAAGGCATCCGCCGCGCCCTCGGCGAGCAATCGGCGCAACTGCTGATGCTCGGCATCGGCACCGCTGAAGGCGCGCCGATTGCCCAGGAGGACGGCAGTTTCCTCAAGGACGAACAGGGCGCGATCCGCGTGCCGCAACTCGACAGTCCGAGCCTTGGCGCATTCCTCGCCAGTGTCGGCGGCGAGTACCACAGTGCGCGGCTGGACGAGACCGATTTGCGCGCCCTCGGCCTGCTCGATGGCCCGCGCAGCCTGCGCGACGATGGCCAGACCGTGCGCCTCGACACCTGGGCCGATCAGGGTTACTGGCTGTTGTTGCCGCTATTGCTGCTGGCCGCCTGTGCCGGACGGCGTGGCTGGTTGTTCTGCCTGCCATTGCTGCTGTGCCTGCCGCAGCCGAGCTACGCTTTTGACTTCGAAGACCTGTGGCTGCGCCCCGACCAACAGGGCCTGCACTTGCTCAAGCAGAAACGCCCGGCCGAGGCTGCCGAGCACTTCGAAGATCATCAGTGGCAAGGGGTAGCGTTGTACGAGGCCGGCGATTACAGTGGCGCCGCTCAGCGTTTCGCCGAAGGCAGCGATGCCCACGCCCACTACAATCGTGGCAACGCCCTGGCAAAAAGTGGTGAGCTGGAAGCGGCGATCGATGCCTATGAACAGGCGCTGGAACTGCAACCGGATTTGCGCCCGGCGCTGACCAACAAGGCCCTGGTGGAAAACCTGCTCAAACAGAAGAACACCCCGCCGCCGGTCGAGCCGCAGCCACAACCGGCGCAGCCGAACGTGCCCGGCGATGAACCACCGCCAGCGACCACGCCGCCACCCGCGGTGAAAAGTGACGCCCCGAGCGAGGCTCAGCCCGGCGAGTCGGCCAGCGAACCGCCACCGACCACCCCGCCGCAACCGGGACCCAATGAAGTGCCGGGCAGCGATGAAGCGGAGGAAACCGACACTGTGCCAACGCTGCGTCCGAGCGAAGACAACCTCGAAGGCGAACAACGTCAGGCGCTGGAACAATGGCTGGGCAAGATCCCCGACGATCCGGGCGAACTGCTGCGACGAAAATTCTGGTACGAACAGCAACAACATCAGGATCAGGAAAAAACTCGATGACCCGTTTCACCGCTCTGTTGCTGCCCCTGCTGCTCTGCACGACCACCGCTCAGGCGGCCGAGCTGACGGCCAGCGTGGATCGCAGTCGCCTGAACTCCGGCGAGACGGTCGAACTCACCCTCGAAACCAGCGACGTCACCCAGTTCGGCAAACCCGACCTGACACCGCTGGAGCCGTTGTTCGAGGTGCGCGGCACGCGCCAGGTCAACCAGTTGAACACCCTCAATGGCGACAACCGCGCCACCACGCGCTGGATCATCACCCTGCTGCCGAAAGAGAACGGCAGTGTGGTCATTCCGCCGCTGCAACTGGGCGAGGTGCAGAGCCAGCCGATCACCGTGCAAGTGGTCGAGAGCGACATCCGCGAAGAAAAGAACAACCCGGCCCCGGTGTTCATCGAGGCCAGCCTCGACCAGCCCAGCGTGTATGTGCAGGCTCAGGCGATCCTGACGTTGCGCATCTATCACTCGGTGTCGCTGTACGACGACAGCAGCCTGACCCCGCTGCAGATCGCCGACACGCGCATCGAGCAACTGGGCGATACGCGCACCTACGAAAAAGACATCAACGGTGTGCGCCATGGCGTGATCGAGATGCGCTATGCGATCTATCCGCAGCACAGCGGCTTGCTGCTCATTGCCCCGCAGACGTTCAGCGCCACGCTGGTCGACACCCAGCCGGCCCAGGACGCGACCGTGCAGGGCCCGAAACCGGGCAAGCTGTTGCGGGTCAATTCCGCCGAGATCGCCCTGACGGTCAAACCGAAACCGCTGACCTACCCGGCCGATGCGCCGTGGCTGCCCGCACGCAGCCTGAGCCTGAGCGAAAGCTGGAACCCTGAGCCGGATCATCTTCAGGTCGGCGACTCCCTGACCCGCAGCCTGACGTTGAAAGCCGAAGGCCTGGCCAGTTCGCAGTTGCCGGCCCTGCCCGCCACCGAAGCCAGTGGCCTGCGCCGCTACCCGGATCAACCGGTGCTGAGCAACCAGAGCGGCGAGCGCGGCCTGATCGGCAGCCGGGAAGAACGCGAAGCGCTGGTGCCCAGCCGCAGCGGCGCGATCGAGTTGCCAACGGTGGACGTGATCTGGTGGAACACCTTCGAAGATCATCTGGAACACACCAGCCTGCCGGCGCGCACCCTGCAAGTGGCGACCAACCCGAGCCTGCAGATCGACACCCCGGCCGGCACCCTGCAAGTGAACGCCGTCGATAACGATGTGTTGTGGTGGTGGAAACTCAGCACCCTGATCCTCGCCTGCACCACCCTGCTCGGCTTCGGCCTGTGGTGGCGTGCGCGCTGGCAACCGGCGGTGCACCGCGCCGCGCAAACCGGGCCGAGCCCGCGCACGTTGCTGGACGACATCAAACGGGCGTGCCAGGCCAACGATCCGCAAGCGACCCGGCAGGCACTCGATGCCTGGGCGCGACAGCAGCCGGAGACTTTGGCGGATATGGCGGCGCGGTTTGTGCCGCTGTCGGATGCGCTGGACGGGCTCAACGGCGCGCTGTACAGCGAAACGGGGCAGCATTGGCAGGGTGAGGATTTGTGGCGGGCGATCCGCACGATTCCGGCGGCCGAGCGGGTGCAGGATCCGGTGGGTGACAGCGGGTTGCCGCCGCTCTACCCGAAGTAAAAGCAAAAGATCGCAGCCTGCGGCAGCTCCTACAGGGATCACGTGTAGGAGCTGCCGCAGGCTGCGATCTTTCAGGTGTTGACGGGGTTATGAGGTTTGTTCACTTTCTGCCGCTTCAAGCAATCGCGTCTCACGCATTCCCAAACCACGGGACAGCGCTGTAGCTTCGTAGAAGATTTTGCCGTTGAGTTGGTCGGCGACGGCATCGCTGTCACCGCCGGCCGGGCCACGCCCCCAGGTCACGACCTCGCCGCTGGAGGTTAGCGCGGCGAAGGCATGGGTGTTGCCATAAATGGCGCGGACGTTGATCAATCTGGCCGCAATGGCCTCCGGGATTTCACCACCTCGATCAGCAGCGCCCCAGGCTACAACGGTGCCGTTGGCGCGCAGCGCGGCAAAAGCAACTCCCCCACATACCACCTGGACGATGTCAGTCAATGCTGCAACCGGCGCAGGAATAGCCAGGGCTCCCCATCCCACTACACGCCCACTGCTCAGCAGTGCGACAAATGATGCATAGTGCCCCGTCACCGTCCGGATATCCGTCAGGGCTGCGATCGGTGCAGGGACGTTTCCGCCATATACGCCGTGTCCCCAAGCAACAACGCTGCCATTGCTGCGGCGTGCGGCAAAGGCTCTTTCGGTTGCGCTTAGCTCCACAATGTCTGTAAGTTCCCCAATCCCGGCGGGCACAACTCCCCCATGACCGGTACCGCCCCATGCTACTACCGCACCATTGGCACGCAGGGCGGAAAAAGCATAAGCGGTAGCAACTAGATCGACGATGTCAGTCAATGCCTCGATGGCCGCAGGCAAATTACCTCCGTAGCTTTGGTGTCCCCAAGCCACTACCGAACCATTGGCCCGAAGCGCAGCAAAGGCGTAGAGGTTGCCAACCACTTTGACGACATCCCTCAGCGCAGGTATCGGCTGTGGAAGCGTTGCCCCATTACCCGGGATTCCCCACGCTACCAGACTCCCATCACGACGCAGCGCACAGAACACATAACCGTTACCGCTTACCGCTACGATATCCCGCAAAGGAGTGATGGGTTCCGACACGTCTCCTCCGTATCCTCTCAGACCCCAAGCCACCACCCCACCACCGGCCTGACGTGCTGCAAAGGCATAACCGCAAGCACTCAGCGATATGGCATCGGATATGTCCGGTAACGAATCCCCCAAATTTCCACCACGTTCCGGACTGCCCCATGCCACCAGTGCTCCGCGCTCCGTCCGCGCCGCAAAGGCTGCATAGTTTGCTTCCTGGCCGGAAATAAAATTACCGTTCCCGCACAGGTTCTGCGGATTGATCGTCACCTGATCATCACTGATCCGCACATGCAGCAGCCGATCCGGGCGAGTGTCACGGAACGTCGTACCACTGACCTCGCCCTCCTCGCCGTTATAACGCCACCAGGCCCTGACCGGCTGCCGGGTGGTTGCATCCAGTGCGGTCAACCACGCAGTCCCGCCGCCATAAATCTGGTAATTACCCCGCGAGCGCGCGCCCATCACCAGCAAGCGTCCCGTTCCCAACGAAACACGCACGTCATAAACCGCCACGCGCGAATACTGGCGACCACCGGTCTGACGCACCACGGTGCAATCCAGCGAGATCTCCTGCCCGACGTTGGCCAGCACCACCGACCTCGGAACGGTCACCAGCTTGTCGCGCCCCGCTTCTCCGCTCTCCACGCGAAACGGCACGATGGCCGTACCACCTCCCGGTGTTCCTATCCAGCGGATTTCACCGCTGTCACCGACCCTTAATCCGTACGCAGCGGCGAGACGCAAGGTCGCGCCGACACCTGGCACCGCACTTACATCGATCTGGTCGCCGTGTGAACCATCGATCGTCGGCGGATCAAAATCCAGCAAAGCATTGCCAACGCGTAACGTCAGAGGGAGCGAGTAGCCCAGGGTTTTGTTGTTACGGACAATAAAGTAATCAATGACGATCCGGCGATTGAGGTTGTTGGTCACAAACTGTTTAGGCACCGTGAACGGCACTTCCTTACCCGCCGTTTGCGAGGTAAGACGCAGTGAGCCACTGGTGCTGCCGTTACCGACCGAACCGCGCCACCGATAATGCACTTCGTCGTCGACCTGGGTTTCGAGGTGCGTTGCAATCAATTTACAACCCAAGGGTGGTACCGCATCCGGATCTATCAATGAAGTACCGGATACTGCTTCTAGCACCCGCGGTGACGAGAACAAAGGCAGCGCCTCGCCGACTTGCATGACAAACGGATACGATTCGCGGACGTTGAAAATCGACTCATCGTCGTTGGCAACGGTGTAAAACACCGACACCTGCAAGCCGTCGAAACGCTGGATCTCGGTGCTTATGACATTGCGCAATACCGGCTCGCCATCCGGCACGTCGCCCACCGGCATGGCCTCTTCGTAATGAACGGTACCGCCGCCGGGACGTGTGGCTTCCCAGATCAGTTTCAGCAGATCGCTGGATCGACGTCCGGGATACCACGGACATTCCACCGTCGCCCAACGCAGATCAGGATCAAGATAACCCTCGGGAGCCTCGACAACGGCAGGCGCGGGCAGACGCTCGATGGCCCCGGAGACACTGACACTGGCATTCTTCGATGGCCGGTCCAGAGTCCCTTCGCGTTTCAACAGATAAGAGACACTGGCACGCCCCATGGCGATCGCCCGCACGATCGCATTAGGCACACTGAACGGGACCGCGACCCCCACCCGAACCACCGGCAATTCGGCTGGTTCATAAATCACCGGAGTGCCTTCTGCCGGTATGCCGAACCACTTCAGGGCAATTTTGTCATTGACTTTGAAGGCACTTCCCGCCGTGTTGACAATGACCTCAACGTCCTCCTCGCCCAACTCTTCGAGATCAATGATATCGGTATCAGGATCGGCGGAAATCACAATGGCAGGATCGAGCCGGTTCTGTTTCAGATCGACCAGAATGTAGGTGGTTACCGCCCAAGGTGAACGCTCATCCGGATAATTGCCGCATTCGTCGATGACCTGATAGGTAACCGCAATCCTGGCGCCGTCCCCGGCGTCCTCCAGCGTCTTCGCATCGACCATGACCACCAGCGGGTTGTTCAGCGGGTCGTCAATGTGACGCTGTTCGACCTTCGTGACGAGTTCCTCGGCCCCCCATGTCAAGCGGATGAGGTCGTTCTTGCGCATGAACTCGTAGGGAAGAATGGTGATCGGTATGCCCAGCGCAGCCTCATCCGGGCCGACGCCATCATCAATGATTGCCTGGGGAATGGAATATCGCAGACCTTGATGGCCTGGTTCGCCGATATCACTATCGAAGCCACCGGGCCGATCGAGTTTCACCAATACGCTCAGCAATGGTAGCGAGTCCTCACCCTCACCCCCTCCGGGCCTTGTCACACGATAGAACACCGGATGCGTATCACCGCGCACGATGAAGGATTCGCTGATACTGCCTGTCACCCGGCGATTCAGATCATCCTTGTCAATTGACTTGCTCCACACCGCACTCAGCGAGTTGCCCCAAAAAATCTCGAGATAGTCGGCGACCGCCATGGATAACCATGGATCAATAGAAAATCTCAACCCACCCTCTACGGCTCGCACCGGAACACCATAGTCGTAATCTTCAATAGACGATGTCGCATTGGGCAGGAACAGAGGGAAAAGGGCCATTGGACCTTCAGGATCGTTCCTTTCGTATTCAGTCGTCATGAGCGTTCTCCGCAATGGAATATTGGCTGCTCGACACTGCTTGAAGCCTTCAGGCATCAGCAACTGTCAGATCTGACAGTTGCGACAAACGGGTAAGCCGGTTCGAACGATGAATGTGCCAGACGCGGCGAGACACGCGCACTGGAATTGCTTGATCGCCACAACAAGCCCTCACTCTCCAATAATCTGTAAACTCCCCCCTCTTCAGCCGCCCATCATTTCCTCGCGGCCATCACCTCTTTTAATTGATGCGGAGTCCACCTTGCGTCTGTTCCACACCTCCGACTGGCACCTTGGGCAAAACCTGCACGGCCAGGAGCGCGATTTCGAGCATGCGTGCTTTCTCGAATGGCTGCTGCGCCAACTGCAACTGGCGCAGCCGGATGTGCTGCTGATTGCCGGGGACATCTTTGACACGGTCAATCCGCCGGTCAAAGCCCAGGAACGCCTCTACGACTTCATCGTCAGCGCCCACGAGCAGCAGCCGTTGCTGACCATCGTGATGATTGCCGGCAACCATGATTCCGGCTCGCGCATCGAACTGCCTGCGCCGTTGATGCGCCGTTTGCGCACCCATGCGCTGGGTCGCGTGTTGTGGCTGGATGACGGCCAGCTCGATGCCGAACGCTTGCTGCTGCCGTTGCCGAATGCCCAAGGCGAGATCGCCGCGTGGTGCCTGGCGCTGCCGTTCCTGCGTCCGGCGGAAGTGACCGGTGCGCATCTGGGCGACGACTATCTGCGCGGCATTGGTCAGGTGCATGAATGGCTGATCGAAGCGGCGAATGCCAAGCGCAAACCCGGCCAGGCACTGGTTGCCATCAGTCACGCGCACATGGCCGGCGGTTCGGTCTCGGAAGACTCCGAGCGCAGCCTGATCATCGGTAACGCCGAAGCGCTGCCAGCCAGCCTGTTCGGGCCGAGCATCAGTTACGTCGCCCTCGGCCATTTGCACAAGCCGCAGAAGGTCAACGGTGAAGAACGCATCCGCTACAGCGGCTCGCCGATCCCATTGTCGTTCTCGGAAATCGGTTATCAGCACCAGATTCTCGACGTCACCCTCGACGGCGAAACCCTGGTCAGCGTCGAACCGAAACTGATTCCAAGGTCGGTCAACCTGCAACGCATCGGCCCGGCACCGCTGGCGGAGATCCTGCTGCAATTGGCCGACCTGCCGAATATCGATCTGCTCGCTGAAACCCAGCGCCAGCCATGGCTGGAAGTGCGCGTGACCCTCGACGAGCCGCAGCCGGACTTGCGCCATCAAGTGGAAAACGCCCTGCAAGGCAAAGCCGTGCGCCTGGTGCGCATTGCCGCCGAATACGCCGGCAACCGTGGCGCCGATGTCAGCGACGACGGCAGCGCACTGGTCGAACTGGATCAGCTCACCCCGCAAGAATTGTTCAGCCGTGCCTGGCTCGACAACTACGGCAACGAGGTCGATGAGCAGACGCTCAAGGACTTCGCCGAACTGCTGCAGGACGTACAGATGGAGGGCGAGCAGCCATGAAGATTCTCGCCATTCGCTTGAAAAACCTCGCCTCGCTGGCAGGCCCGTTCGAGATTGATTTCACTGCCGAGCCGCTGGCCAGTGCCGGGCTGTTCGCGATCACCGGGCCGACCGGCGCAGGTAAAAGTACCTTGCTCGACGCGTTGTGCCTGGCGTTGTTTGGCGCCGTGCCGCGTCTGAACAACACTGGCCGCGACGCCAAGGTCCCGGATGCCGACGGTGAAATTGCCACCGGTGACCCGCGCACTTTGCTGCGCCGTGGTACCGGTGAAGGTTATGCGGAAGTGGATTTCGTCGGCGTCGATGGCCGCCGTTACCGGGCGCGCTGGGAAGCCAACCGTGCCCGGGAAAAGGCTGGCGGCAAGTTGCAGATCAGCCGTCAGAGCCTGCGTGACATCGATCAGGATCAACTGCTCGCCAGTCAGAAAGGCGAATACAAAACCCAACTCGAAGCCGCGCTCGGTCTGAACTTCGAGCAGTTCACTCGCGCCGTGCTGCTGGCCCAGAGCGAGTTCAGCGCGTTCCTCAAGGCCGACGACAACGACCGCAGCGAACTGCTGGAAAAGCTCACCGACACCGCGCTCTATACCCGTCTCGGTCGCCGCGCGTTCGACAAGACTAAAGAAGCCCGCGAAGCGCACAAGCTGCTGCAGGATCAGGCCACCGGCGTCACCCCACTGACGCCCGAGGCGCGGGCCGAACTCGATGAGCGTTTCAGCGCTGCCCAGCAACAGTTGAAAGTGCAGCAGGCGCAGCTCAAGCAACTGGAACAACAGCACAGCTGGCTCAAGGATCTGAGCCAGCTGCAGGACGCGCAGCAAGCGGCTGCCGAACAACTGCACAGTGCGCAACAACAGTGGGAAGGCCTGGCCGGCGAGCGCCTGAAGCTGACGCGCCTGGAGCAACTCGCCCCGCAACGCCACCAGTTCGCGCGCAAGACTGAACTCGATGTGCAGCTGACCCCGTTGGCGGCGCAGATTGCTGCGCACACTCAGCAGCACGACGAACTCGGTGAGCGCCAAACGCAACTGGAACAGGCACTCGAGTCGGCAAAAGTCGCCCTCAGCGAAGCGCAGCAGCGCCACAGCGAAAGCGCCCCGCTACTGCGTCAGGCCTTCGACGAGCAAAGCACCCTCGCCCGCCTCGCCAAGGACACCGCCCTCAGCGCCGAGGCCCGGCAAGCCGCCGAGCAGGCCTGCAGTGAGGGTCAGAGCGCGATTCAGACCTTGCAGGATAAACAGGTGCAAGTCGCCGAACGCTTGCAGAAAATCGCCGCCGGACTGGAGCAAAGTGCCGATCTGGCGCCGCTCAGCGATGCATGGAATGCTTATCGTGATCGCCTGCAACAGCTGATGCTGATCGGCAATCGCCTGAACAAGGGCCAGGCCGAACTGGCGACCCTCGAACAGAATGCCGCGCACAGCGCCGACGCGCTTGCCACGCAAAAGCAGCAACTGGAAGTGCTGTTCAAAGAGGCCGGCGCCGAGCCGGATGCGGTCGCCGAGCAGATCGGCATCCTTGGCAATCTGCTGCAGGACAACCGCAAACAACTGCGCGCCATCGAAGACCTGACGCGGCTCTGGGCCAGTCAGCAGGAGCTGGAAAAACGCGGCGCCGAGCTGCAGCAGCGTCTGCTCGACGCGCAGCAAGAGCGCGAACGGCTGACCCAGGACGGGGTGAAAAGCAAAGCCGAACTGACCGTCGCCGAGCAAACCCTCAACGTCACCCGTGAACTGCTCGAACGCCAGCGACTGGCACGCAGCGCCAGTGTCGAAGAGTTGCGCGCGCAGTTGCAGGACGACCAGCCGTGCCCGGTTTGTGGCAGCAACGAGCACCCGTATCATCAGCCCGAAGCGCTGTTGCAAAGTCTCGGCCGTCATGATGAATCCGAGCAGGCCAGTGCGCAGCAAGCGGTGGATCTGCTCAAGGAAAAACTCACCGAACTGCGCGCTGAAGTCGGCGGCGTGATCGCCCGGCAGAAAGAGCTGCTGCAACAGCAGGAGCAATTGAACGCCCAGCTGCAGGCACTGGCGCCGAGTCTGGAGGCGCATCCACTGGCGCCTCAGTTGCTCAATCAGGACGCCGACAAACGCGATGCCTGGCTGACCCGGCACAACGATCAACTGAATCAGAGCATCACCCAGGACGAACAACGCCAGAGCGCCCTGCTCACCCTGCAACAGGATGCGGCGCGCCTGACCCAGCAACTGCGCAACGCCGAAACCGCGCATCAGCAAGCGGCGCAGCACCTGAATAATCAACAACGCGAGTTGAGCAGCGACCGTCAGCGCCTCGACGAGGAACTCGCTGCGTTCGCCAGCCTGTTGCCGGCCGATACGCTTGCAGCCTTGCGCGTTGAACCGGCGGCGACCTTCATGCAACTGGATCGACAGATTGCCGAGCGTCTGGCGCAGGTCGAGCAGCAGAAGGAAGAATTGGCAGAGCAGCAGCAACGCCAGCAGACGCTGGAGAAGGAACAGGATCGCCAGCTCAGCCGCGTACAGCAGCTGCAAAGCGCCGAGCAGCAATTCGGCGCCCTGGCCACGCAGCAACAGGCCAGTCAGGAAAAACTCGCACAACTGCTGGGCGAACACAGCAGCGCCGAGCACTGGCAGCAGCAACTGGAACAGGCCGTGGAACAGGCGCGCAACGCCGAAACCGGCACGGCTGCGGAACTGCAGAATGTGCACACGCAACGGGTGCAGATCAGTGCCGAACTCAAGGCGCAGCAGGAACGCTTGCAGGCACTGCAAAGCGAAGACGACGAACTGACGCAGAAGATTGCCGACTGGCGCGCACGTCATCCGGAGCTGGATGACGGCGGCCTCGAAGACCTGCTGCGCGTCGATGACGCGCAGCTCGGCGAATTGCGCCAGCGCTTGCAGCACAATGAAAAAGCCATCGAACAGGCCAAGGTGCTGCTGCAGGAACGTGATCAGCGTCTGGCCGATCATCAGGCGCAGCACAACGGCAACCTCGATGCCGAACAACTCGCCAGCGCCCTCGCCGAGCTGCAGAACCAGTTCAATCTCAGCGAGCAACAGTGCGCCGAACTGCGCGCCGAACAGGCCGAAGATCAGCGCCGGCAAAACGCCAATCAGGCGCTGGCGCAGCAGATCGCCGACGCCTATGCCGAGTACCAGCGCTGGGCGCGCCTGAATGCCTTGATCGGTTCGGCCACCGGCGACACCTTCCGCAAGATCGCCCAGGCCTACAACCTCGACCTGCTGGTACATCACGCCAACGTGCAGTTGCGCCAACTGGTCAAACGCTATCGCCTGAAACGCGGTGGCAGCATGCTCGGCCTGCTGGTGATGGATACCGAGATGGGCGACGAATTGCGCTCGGTGCATTCGCTGTCCGGCGGCGAGACGTTCCTGGTGTCGCTGGCTCTGGCGCTGGGGCTGGCATCGATGGCCTCGAGCACGCTGAAAATCGAATCGCTGTTCATCGACGAAGGCTTCGGCAGCCTCGACCCGGAATCGCTGCAATTGGCGATGGACGCCCTCGACGGTTTGCAGGCGCAGGGACGCAAGGTCGCAGTGATTTCCCACGTGCAGGAAATGCACGAACGGATTCCGGTGCAGATTCAGGTGCAACGCCTCGGCAACGGGTTGAGCACCCTGGAGGTGAAATGAACACGTTGTATTCATTCCGCCGCTGCCCGTACGCGATGCGTGCGCGGATGGCCCTGCGTTATTCGGGCGTGCCGGTGGAGATCGTCGAAGTCAGCCTCAAGGCCAAACCGGCCGAGATGCTGGCGATCTCGCCCAAAGGCACGGTGCCGGTGCTGGATGCGGCGGGTCGGGTGATCGATGAGAGCCTGGAGATCATGCGCTGGGCGTTGGCGCAGAATGATCCTGACAACTGGTTGCTTGGCGGTGATTCACGGATTGCCGAATTGATCGAAGCCAATGATCAAGTGTTCAAAGTGCATTTGAACCGCTACAAGTACGCCGAGCGCTATCCCGAACAGCCGATGGAGGTTTATCGGGCTGAGGGCGCGGTATTTTTGCAGCAGTTGGATGAGTTGCTGAGGGATCGCGATTACTTGCTGAGCGAGCATCCCAGCCTGGCGGATATCGCCCTGTTGCCGTTCGTGCGGCAGTTTGCGCATGTGGATCGCGAATGGTTTGCGCAGACGCCTTACGTTCGCTTGCAGGCGTGGCTACAGCGCTTCCTCGAATCCGACCTCTTCACCTCGATCATGAAGAAATAACCCCCTCTTCCTGCTTGCCGAACATCTGTGGCGAGGGAGCTTGCTCCCGCTGGGTTGCGAAGCAGCCCCAAATGCGGCGATACCCAATTTCTGATGATCCGTGTTGAATGGTTTTGCGACTGCTGCGCAGCCGAGCGGGAGCAAGCTCCCTCGCCACAGGTTATGCAAGAGCGTTGCACATGCCCAGTGCCATGCAATCCACTTCAAACGGCCCAAGAAAATCGACCTCGGCCTTGATCGGCGGATTGCCGGCCAGCAACCCTTGGGAGCCGGCCCGTTCGATGTTGTGCGCAATGCTGTGATTGGCCTCGATGGCACGCGCCAGCGCACCGACCGAACCTTGGCCGAAGCCGAGTAACGCCGCGCCATTGGTCATCAGGGCAAGACCGGCGATGACCCAGAGTCTGTAGCCTTTCATGCGCCGCCCACTCCTGCGAGTTCAGCACGATCAACCAACACGTCTGCGCGGTGTTCGAACTGGATGCCGGGGTGTGCGACTTCGATCGGCGCTACGAAGTTGTGTTGCGTCTGCGACGCGATGCTGACAAACAACACCAGGGCCAGGTAAAGACCGATGGCCAGGTAGGCGCCGCGCTTGGCTGAGGTAATGATTGAACTGGCCATGATGTGCTCCGTGGGCATGTTTCAGTGCCGTCAGGATCAATCAAAAAAGCCGTGGTAACCACTCAGGGTTTGCCATAGTAAATATCAGCTTGGTTGATTATTTGGCCTTTCTATTTACGTGCTTGAAGAGATCTATCAAGCCGTCCAACGCACAAACGTGTAGGAGCTGCCGAAGGCTGCGATCTTTTGATCTTAAACGTCAAAAGATCGTCCGATCGCGGCCCGAGCCTTCGGCAGTTCCTACAGGGAGTGGTGCCAAATCAGACTTTCAGTGTTGGGCTTTGTGATCCAGTGCGGCGTAGAAGTTGGCGCTCTGTTGCAGGTATTTCTGGGTGTAGCTCTGGGTGTGGGATTTTTTGCCGGCGATTTCAACGCTGGCACTGGCTGGCAATGCAACGGTGGCGGAGATGGCGGAAGCGGCGATGATCGAGAAGAGATTGAAGTTCATGGCGGTAACCTCGTATTCGGTTGGTTTGCTTTGCCCGGTTGGGCCGTGGAGCAAACTTAACGCTCGAGGGTTGATCGCTTGAAATGCTTTGTAGCATTACCGGATATCAGCGCGATTAATACAGCGAGACAGGCCCCGCAAACCGGGGCCTGTGGCTTATTGTCGCACTAGAAACTTCAGGTCGCTCGGGGCGTCCATCGGCAGTTTTTGCACGGTTTTGCCGAGCAGACCGGTCTTGGCGTCACGCTCGACGACGACAATTTCGTTGCTCTTCTGGTTGGCGATCAGCAGGAACTTGCCACTCGGATCGAGGCTGAACTCACGCGGGTGATCGCCTTCCACCGAACGCTTTTGCAGCTCTTTGAGCTGCCCGTTCGCCGGATCGATGCTGAATACCACCAGCTGATTGGCGGTGCCGCGGTTGCTGACGTAGAGGAACTTGCCGTCGGCAGACGCGTGCAGCGCTGCGCCGGCCTTGTCCGAAGTCGGCTGACCGGCGACCAGATCGACCAGTTGCGTCTGGGTCAGCACGCCGTCGTTATAGTCGAACACCGCGACCTGCGCGCTCATTTCCATGGTCAGCCAGGCATGCTTGCCGTCCGCGCTGAACAACAGATGACGCGGGCCGCTGCCGGCGGGCAGGCTCACCGAGGCGGTTTTCGCCGGGGTCAGCGGCAGATCCGGGTTGGCTTTCGGGTCGAATCGGTAGATGAAAACCTTGTCCGCCCCCAGATCATTGGAGAACACATAGCGACCATCCGGCGAGGATACCGTCGAGTGCACGTGGTTGGACGCCTGGCGCTCGGGATTGACCCGGCTCGCCGGGTGCGCGCTCATCTGCACCACCGGTTTGAGTTTGCCATCGGCACCGACCGGCAATACCGCCAGCGTGCCGCCCGGATCTTCCATCACCGAATAGTTGCTGACGAACAGATAGCTGGCATCACCACTGAGGCTCGAATGGGTCGGCTCGTTGCCCAGGCTCTGCACTTGATTGATCAAGGTCAGGGCGTGGGTCTTGGGATCGATCGAATAGCTGCTGACGCGGCCGACCGGGTCTTTCTGGCCGGGGCCGTTTTCGTTGACCACGAACAGCCGATGCTGGTCTTTGGACAGGGTCAGCCACGACGGGTTTTCGCTTTTGACCACTTGCAGTGGCTTGGCGGCGATCTGGCCGGTGGCGCTATCGAAATTCATTCGATAGATGCCCTGGCTGGTGCCGGCGGTGTAGGAGCCAACCAGCAATTGATAGGTCTCGGCGCTGGCACTGGACAGGCCCATCGCACCGACGCTGCCGGCCATCAGCAGCGGCCAGAATTTACGCATGTTCATTGATCATCTTCCTCGTCGTCGCTGCTGCTGACTACATCACCGAGGCAAACCAGACGGTGCTCGCCGGTGGTTTTGGTGTCGCTGGCGTAGCCAATGATCAGCCAGCTCTGCAGGTCTTCGTCAAACGTCGCCGCCGCAACCTGCGCCGGGGTGAACTCCCAATGCCTGGCCGTGCGGCCATCGATGCATTCGATGTGCAGGTTGTCGTCTTCGTCGAGGGCGAATTCGAAGGCGTGCAAACCGTCGATTTCGACCATGCCGCAGTGTTCGAGGGCGTTGAGAAGGGTTTGGGCAGTCATGGCAATCAAGTCTTTCAGGGGGGAAACCGGCAATGATAGCTCATTGTTGACGCAGAACCCTGTGGGAGCTGGCTTGCCAGCGATAGCAATTTGTCAGACACATCGATATTGAATGTGCCGTCCTCATCGCTGGCAAGCCAGCTCCCACAGGGATATCGGCTGTCAGTTACAACGCGTCGCGTGACGGTTTGCCATCCACCAGGCGCTGGATGCGCAACGGGTTGGCGTTTTTCAGTGGTTCGGGCAGCAAACTGTCGGGATAGTTCTGGAAACACACCGGGCGCAGGAAGCGATCAATCGCCAACGTCCCCACCGACGTTCCGCGCGCATCGGACGTCGCCGGATACGGCCCGCCATGCACCATCGCATCACACACCTCGACCCCGGTCGGATAACCGTTGAGCAGGATCCGCCCGACCTTTTGTTCCAGCAACGGCGTCAGTTCCGGGAAGCGTTCGAAGTCGGCCAACTCGCCGATAATGGTCGCCGTCAGTTGCCCGTGCAGGCCGTGCAATGCCGCGCTCAGTTGCGCCTTGTCGGCCACTTCGACGATCACCGTGGTCGGGCCAAACACTTCTTCCTGCAGCACTTCATCACCGTTGATCAACAGGCTGACATCGGCCTTGAACAATTGCGGCTGCGCCTGATTACCCTGCTGCGGCTGGCCCGCCAAGTGCTCGATCCCGGAATGCGTCAAGAGTTTCTGCAGGCCTTTGCCATAGCTGCCGAGGGTGCCGGCGTTGAGCATGGTCTGCGCCGATTGATCGCCGATCAGCCCGGCCACTTGCTGAACAAACGCGCTGAACTGCGGCGAACGAATACCAATGACCAATCCCGGATTGGTGCAGAACTGGCCGCAGCCCTGCACCACCGAGGCGGTCAGGTCGCGGGCGATGCTTTCCGAGCGTTCAGCCAGGGCTTGAGGCAGAACGATCACCGGGTTGATACTCGACATTTCGGCGAACACCGGGATCGGTTGCGGTCGCGCCGCTGCCATGTCGCACAGTGCCCGACCGCCCTTGTGCGAACCGGTGAAGCCGACAGCCTGAATCGCCGGATGCTTGACCAGCCATTCGCCAACGCCACCGCCGTAGATCATGTTGAACACACCGGCAGGCATCGCGGTTTTTTCCGCCGCGCGAATCAGTGCATCAGCAACCCGTTCAGCGGTTGCCATGTGGCCGCTGTGCGCCTTGAACACCACCGGGCAACCGGCGGCCAGCGCGGCAGCGGTATCGCCGCCGGCGGTGGAGAACGCCAGAGGGAAGTTGCTCGCACCGAACACCGCCACCGGGCCGAGGCCGATGCGGTATTGGCGCAGATCCGGACGCGGCAACGGCTGGCGCTCAGGCAACGGCAGATCGATTCTCGCGCCGTAGAAATCACCGCGCCGCAGGACTTTGGCAAACAGGCGCATCTGGCCGCTGGTGCGCCCGCGCTCACCCTGAATTCGCCCTGCCGGCAGCGCGGTTTCGCGGCAAACCAGCGCAACGAAATCATCACCCAACGCATCCAGTTCATCGGCAATCGCATCGAGAAACTGTGCACGGCGTTCGGCGCTGAGGCTGCGATAAGCGGGGTACGCGGCTGCGGCGGCTTTGGCGGCGGCATCGACTTCGGCTTCAGTCGCTTGAATGAACTCGTACGGCAGCTGTTCGCCGGTCGTTGCGTCGACGCTGTGCAGTTTGACGTTGCCCGCCGCGCTGCGCTGTCCGCCGATGTAGTTGTGGCCGAGAATCTGAGTCATGGGAGCTCCTTAAAGGGTGCCGATGCTGTGCGGTTGAAAAGCCGCTGCTGCCGGGGCAATGCCGTTGACCAGCGGTGCGCCGAATTCGGCCTGGCTGATTTCAAACCGGTCGCCCGGTTGGGTACGGATGCCATCGGCGAACGACAGGGTCGCGGTGCCGAAAAAATGGATGTGCACGTCGCCCGGACGCAGGAACTGGCGGTATTTGAAGTGGTGGTATTCAAGGTTGGCGAGGCTGTGGCACATGTTGGCCTCGCCGCTGAGGAATTCGTTCTGCCACAGCACTTCGCCGTTGCGCAGGATGCGGCTGGTGCCGGCCAGATGCTGCGGCAGTTCGCCGGTGCGCAGTTCCGGGCCGTAGCTGCAACTGCGCAGTTTCGAGTGGGCCAGGTACAGGTAATTCTTGCGTTCCATGACGTGGTCGGAGAACTCGTTGCCCACCGCGAAACCGAGGCGATACGGTTTGCCGTCATGGCCGATGACGTAGAGCCCGGCCATTTCCGGTTCCTCGCCGGCATCTTCGGCGAACGGCGGCAACGGGAAGGCTTCGCCCGGACGCACGACGATGCTGCCGTCGCCCTTGTAAAACCATTCCGGTTGCACACCCGCCTGCCCCGCCGCCGGTTTTCCTCCCTCCACGCCCCATTTGAAGATGCGCATGGTGTCGGTCATTTGCGCTTCGTCGCCGGCCTGCTGGTGCATCTTGTCCCGCGCCGAGGCGCTACCCAGGTGCGTGAGGCCGGTGCCGCTGACCAACAGGTGCGCCGGGTCCGGGTGGTCCAGCGGCGGCAGGATGCGCCGGTCTTTGAGCAACTGCGCATAGTCATGACTGATGCCGAGGCCGTGGGTTTGTACTTGCTGCTCCAGAGTGCTGCCGGCTTCGATGGCGGCCAGCGCGAGATCGCGTACGCTGCGGGCGTCCTGCACTTCGCGGACCAGCCCGTTGTCGACCACGCCGACGCGGCGCTCGCCGTTGCTTAATTCGAATTGAACCAGATGCATGTTCTTCTCCTATTCCCTCAAAAACACCGCTGATTCCTGTGGGAGCGAGCTTGCTCGCGAAGGCGGTGCAACAGTCACGACAAATGTTGAATGTGCCGACCTCTTCGCGAGCAAGCTCGCTCCCACAGGGTCGGTGTCGGCCAGTCAGGTTCTTGTGGCGCCCCGTGCACTCGCGGCGAACTGCTCGACCGGTAGCACGTGCTTGCGCTCAAGCACGCGGTAAACGATGCCCGTCAGAATCAAACCGAACACCATCACCCCACTGAGGAAATACAGCCCCGAAGCCAGATTCCCGGTGTACTCCTTCAGCGCGCCAATCACGAACGGCCCGATATACCCGCCGAGGTTGCCCACCGAGTTGATCAGCGCAATCCCAGCCGCCGCACTCGCACCGGCAAAGAACCGCCCGGGCAAAGTCCAGAACACTGCCGTGCAGGAAAACAGCGCGAACGCCACCAGGCACAGCGCCGCCAGTTGCGCCACCGGCAGGGTCAGCCACGCGCTGAAGAACAGGCCCAGCGCGCCCAGCACATAGAGCACCGCCAGGTGGCCGTAACGGTCGTTCATGCGGTCGGAACTGCGCGGCACGATCAGCAGACCGACGATGCCAAAGATGTACGGCACCGCCGAGACGAAACCGGTGACCAGATCGCTGCCGCCGAACTGTTTGATCAGCGTCGGCAGCCACAGGCCGAGGCCATAAATGCTCAGGGTCACCGGCAGGTAGAACAGCGCCAGCAGCAACACGCGTTTGTCCTTGAGTGCATGCAGCGGGTTGCCGTGACGGGTCTGGCCGTATTCCTGCAGATCCTTTTTCAGTTCGCCGGTCAGCCAGTCTTTCTCGGCCTGATCCATCCACTTCACGTTTTGCGGGCCGTCGGGCAGCCAGCGCAATACCGGCCAGGTCAGCAGGATCGCCGGAGTGCCGATGACGATGAACAGCCACTGCCAGCCGTGCAACCCGAGGATGCCGTCCATGCCCAGCAAGCCGCCGGACACCGGGCCGGTGATCATCATCGCGATCGGTTGGGAGAGGATGAACAGGCCGAGGATCTTGCCGCGATGGCGCACCGGGAACCATTGGGTGATGTAGTACAGAACGCCGGGGAAGAACCCCGCCTCCGCCGCGCCGAGCAGAAAGCGCATCACGTAGAAACTGTGCGGGCCCTGGACGAACGCCATGCCGATGGTGATCGCGCCCCAGGTGATCATGATCCGCGCGAACCAGCGCCGCGCACCGAAGCGCTCGAGCATCAGGTTGCTGGGGATTTCGAGAAGAAAGTAGCCGATGAAAAACAGTCCGGCACCGAGACCGTAGGCCGCGTCACCGATACCGATGTCGGCGCCCATGTGCAGCTTGGCGAAGCCGACGGCGGAGCGATCCACATAGGCGATCAGGTACAGCAGGATCAGGAAGGGGATCAGTTTCAGCGTGATGCGGCGAACAAGCCGCAGTTCCTGGCTCATGGGATCGGTCTCCGATTGTTGTTTTTATAGAACCTCGGGGGACGCCTCTCGCGGAAACCGCCAGGGCCAATCCCTCCGTCGAAAACGACTATATAGTATTACTAATTACCCAACAACACTTCCAAAGCGGTGATTTTGCGCTTATGTTTAGCCGTGACTCGCAAACAATAGTCTTACAATAAGAGAATCGATCATGTCTGAGAAGAAACCCACCCTGCGCTCGGCCCAATGGTTTGGCACGGCCGACAAGAACGGCTTCATGTACCGCAGCTGGATGAAGAATCAGGGCATCGCCGACCACCAGTTTCATGGCAAGCCGATCATCGGCATCTGCAACACCTGGTCGGAACTGACCCCGTGCAACGCGCATTTCCGCCAGATCGCGGAGCACGTCAAACGCGGGGTGATCGAGGCCGGTGGCTTTCCGGTGGAATTCCCGGTGTTCTCCAACGGCGAGTCGAACCTGCGCCCCACCGCCATGCTCACCCGCAACCTGGCGAGCATGGACGTTGAAGAAGCGATTCGCGGCAACCCGATTGACGGCGTGGTGCTGTTGACCGGCTGCGACAAAACCACTCCAGCGCTGCTGATGGGCGCGGCCAGTTGCGATGTGCCGGCGATCGTCGTCACCGGCGGGCCGATGCTCAACGGCAAGCACAAGGGCAAGGACATCGGCTCCGGCACCGTGGTCTGGCAGCTCAGCGAGCAGGTCAAGGCCGGCACCATCACCCTCGACGATTTCCTCGCGGCCGAGGGCGGCATGTCACGCTCGGCGGGCACCTGCAACACCATGGGCACCGCTTCGACCATGGCCTGCATGGCCGAAGCACTGGGCACGTCCCTGCCGCACAACGCGGCGATTCCGGCGGTGGATGCGCGACGTTACGTGTTGGCGCACATGTCCGGCATGCGCGCGGTGGAGATGGTTCGCGAAGACTTGCGCCTGTCGAAGATCCTGACCAAGGAAGCCTTTGAAAACGCTATCCGTGTGAACGCCGCCATCGGCGGTTCGACCAACGCGGTGATCCACTTGAAAGCCATCGCCGGGCGCATCGGTGTCGAGCTCGATCTGGACGACTGGACCCGCATCGGGCGCGGCATGCCGACCATCGTCGACCTGCAACCGTCCGGGCGTTTTCTGATGGAAGAGTTTTACTACGCCGGTGGCTTGCCGGCGGTGCTGCGGCGTCTTGGCGAGGCCAATCTGATCCCCAATCCGAATGCCCTGACCGTGAATGGCAAGACGCTGAGCGAGAACGTGAAAGACGCGCCGATCTATGGCGAGGACGAAGTGATCCGCACCCTCGACAATCCGATTCGCGCTGACGGTGGCATCTGCGTGCTGCGCGGTAACCTGGCGCCGCTCGGTGCGGTGCTCAAGCCGTCAGCCGCCACGCCGGAGCTGATGCAGCATCGCGGTCGCGCGGTGGTGTTCGAGAACTTCGACATGTACAAGGCGCGGATCAACGATCCGGATCTGGATGTCGATAAAGACTCGATTCTGGTGATGAAAAACTGCGGGCCGAAGGGTTATCCGGGCATGGCCGAAGTCGGCAACATGGGCTTGCCGGCCAAGCTGCTGGCGCAGGGCGTGACCGACATGGTGCGCATCTCCGATGCGCGGATGAGCGGCACCGCGTATGGCACGGTAGTTTTGCACGTTGCCCCGGAAGCGGCGGCCGGCGGGCCTTTGGCGGCGGTGCAGGAAGGCGACTGGATCGAACTCGATTGCGCCAGCGGGCGTTTGCATCTGGATATTGCGGATGCCGAGCTGGCGGCGCGCATGGCCGATCTGCAGCCACCGCAGCAGTTGTTGGTGGGTGGCTATCGTCAGCTGTACATCGACCATGTGCTGCAGGCGGATCAGGGTTGTGATTTCGACTTCCTCGTTGGTTGTCGAGGTGCGGAAGTCCCGCGTCATTCCCACTGATCACACCAATCCCTGTGGGAGCGAGCTTGCTCGCGAAGACGGCGGTACATTCAACTGCAATGTTGTTTGACCCACCGCTTTCGCGAGCAAGCTCGCTCCCACAGTTGTTCTTTACCCGCCTCAAGAATGCGCCACGCCTGCTATGATGCGCGGCATCTCCATCGCTCAGGATCGCGCCGTTCCCCATGGATTACCGCAAACCTTCCGACCGCAAAAGCATGCACTCGCGCATTGTCCAGGAACTGGGCATGCAGATCGTCTCCGGACGCTTTTTGCCCGACGACAAACTGCCCGCCGAAGCGCTGTTGTGCGAGGAATACGCGGTGAGCCGGCCGGTGTTGCGCGAGGCCACGCGAGTGCTGGTGGCCAAGGGACTGGTGTACTCCAAACCGCGCGTCGGCACGGTGGTCAAGGCCCGCCGCGAGTGGCACATGCTCGACCCGGACGTGCTGCACTGGCTGATGCAAAGCAGCCCGCAGAATGAATTCTTCAATGTGCTGACCAGCGTGCGCAGCATCATCGAACCGGCCGCCGCCGCCCTCGCCGCCCAGCATGCAACCGAGGCCGACATCGCGGCCATCGGCGAGGCTTACCAGCGTATGGAAGCCGCACCGACCCCGGAAGCATTGCTGCAGCCGGATCTGGACTTCCACAGCCGCATCGCTGACGCGACCCATAACGATCTGCTGGCGAACCTGTGCAACATGCTCTCGGTGGCAATTGCCGAAGCGTTGAAGCATTCCAACCAGCGGCCGAATCTGCATGAACTGGCGTTGCCTCGGCACAAGGCGATTCTCACCGCGATCGAGAACCGTGATGCCCTTGGCGCCCGCCACGCGACGCTGGTTCAACTGGATGATGCGCGCAGTGCTCTTAGTGCAGTACTCGGCACTGAACTCTCCTGACACAGCACAATTCCCCTTGTAGGAGTGAGCCTGCTCGCGATAGCGGTCTATCAGGTAGAGAATCACTGACTGACACACCGCTATCGCGAGCAGGCTCACTCCTACAATGGATTGTGTGAAATTCGCGGGATAAAAAAAGCCGCAACCCCAAAGGTTGCGGCTTTGTCGTTTCAGCCATCCGGATCAGTGGGCAAACAGCGAGTTGCCCTTCTGCCCCGCCAGCTTCTCCGGCTTGATCAGGAACTTCGCCAGCGCCGGCAGCAGCCACAGCGCACCGAACATGTTCCACAGCAACATGAAGGTCAGCATCAGGCCCATGTCGGCCTGGAACTTGATCGCCGAGAAGATCCAGGTGCACACGCCGATGGCCAGGCACAGACCGGTGAAAAGCACTGCTTTACCGGTGGATTTCAGGGTCTGGTAATAGGCTTCCTGCAACGGCAGCCCGGCGCGCAGGAAACTTTCCAGTCGGCTGTAGATGTAGATGCCGTAGTCCACGCCAATCCCCACGCCCAGCGCCACCACCGGCAGGGTCGCAACCTTGACGCCGATGCCCATGAACGCCATCAGCGCGTTGCCCAGCACCGAGGTCAGCACCAGCGGCAGGACGATGCACAGGGTCGCCGCCCACGAGCGGAAGGTGATCATGCACATCACCGCCACGCAGATGTACACCAGGACCAGAATGGTCAGCTCGGCCTGTTTGATCACTTCATTGGTGGCCGCTTCGATCCCGGCGTTACCGGCGGCGAGGATGAATTCAAGACCGTCCTTGTTGTTGGCCTTGGCGAATTCCTGCACCGCGTGTACCGCACGGTCGAGGGTTTCGGCCTTGTGGTCGTTGAGGAAGATCAACACCGGCGCCAGCGAACAGCTGTTGTTGTACAGGCCGTCGGCGCGGGCGATCGAGTTGTTCAGCACGTCCGGATTGCGCGACAGGGTTTCCCATTTCAGGTTGCCCTCGTTCATGCCCTTGATCATCTGCTTGGACACGGTCACCAGCGAGATTGCCGACTGCACGCCCTCGGTGTTCTGCATCTTCCACATCAGTTCGTCGATCGGCGCCATGGCTTCGTAGCGCGAGCAGCCTTCGGTGGCGGTCTTGACCATCACCACCAGCACGTCGGAACTGGTGGAGTAGTTGTTGATGATGAAGTTGTTGTCCTTGTTGTAGCGCGAGTCCGGACGCAGCTCCGGTGCACCCTGGTCGAGGTCGCCGATTTTCAGGTTCTGGCTGTACCAGAGGCCGCCGCCAAAGGCGATCAGCGCCAGAGCGATGGAAACCGGTGCGACTTTCGGGCTGGCGAAGTTCGACAGGAAGCGCCAGAACGGATGCTCGCGATTGGCGTCCTTCTTGCTCTTGGCAATCGCGCGCTTGCTGATGCCGACATAGGAAATCGCCACCGGCAGCAGGATCAGGTTGGTGAACACGATCACCGCCACGCCGATGGACGCGCCGATCGCCAGCTCGCGGATCACCCCGATGTCGATGATCAACAAGGTGATGAAGCCCACGGCGTCGGCGAGAATCGCGATCATCCCCGGCAGGAACAGTTGCCGGAAAGTGCGCCGCGCCGCAGTCAGGGCGTTGTCCGCCTCACTCGATTGCAGGGCGATCCCGTTGATCTTCTGCACGCCGTGGGAAATACCGATGGCGAAGATCAGGAACGGCACCAGCATCGAATACGGATCCAGCCCGAAACCGAAGAAGTGCATCAGCCCGAGCTGCCAGACCACCGCCACCAGCGTGGTGCTCAACACCGCGACGGTGCTGCGCAGGCAGTTGGTAAACCACAGCAGCAGGATCAGGGTGATGACGAAAGCGATGCCGAAGAACATCACCACCATCACCAGCCCGTCGATCAGATCACCGACCTTCTTGGCGAAGCCGACGATGTGGATCTTGACGTTGGGGTTCTGCGCTTCGAACTTGTTGCGGATCTTGTCTTCCAGTTCATGGGAGAACTGGCGGTAGTCCAGCGCGAGCAATTTGCCCTGATCCTGCGGGTCCGGGTAGGACTCCAGCAGCGGGATGTCGACGATGCTCGACTTGAAGTCGTTGGACACCAGTCGCCCGACCTGCCCCGATTTGAGGACGTTGTTGCGCAGCATGTCGAGGCTGTCTGGCGAGCCGTCGTAGCTCTGCGGGATCACTTCACCGCCGGCAAAACCCTCTTCGGTGACTTCGGTCCAGCGTACGCTCGGGCTCCACAGCGACTTGAGGCCGGAGCGGTCGACGCCGGAGATGTAGAACACCTCGTCGTTGATCTGCCGCAGGGTCTCCATGTACTCCCTGGAGAAGATGTCGCCGTCCTTGGCTTCCACCGAAATGCGCACGGTGTTGCCCAGGTTCGCCAGATCGTTGCGGTGCTCCATCATCTTCTCGATGAACGGATGCTTGAGCGGGATCATTTTTTCGAAACTGGTGGACGGGCGGATCAGCGTGGCTTGCCAGAACAGGAAAATGCTGACCACCAGGCAGATCAGGATCACGGCCGGGCGGTTGTTGAAAATCAGACGTTCGAGGAGCGTCGCTTTGTCCTGCTGAGGAGTGATCAAGGAAGTCATAGCCCCGCCTTCTTATTATTGATTTCGGCGCCGTTTGGCTGCGTGGTGTGCACGCCGCCCTGCCCGGTCAGAATCAGATTGCCGTCGCCGGCCGCTGTCACCGAGGACAGCGAGATGCGGTCCGGGCGATTGAACACGCTGAAGGTTTCGCCGTTGTCGCTGCTGCTGATCACCGAGCCGCCGTTACCGACGATCACGATCGAGCCGTCGGCGAGCAGCGTGGCGCCGGACAGGCCGAACTCCAGCGCACCGCGCGCGGCCTTGAGTTCGACCTGCTGCCAGGTGCTGCCGAAATCGCTGGAGCGATAGAGGTTGCCGCGCAGGCCGTAGGCCAACAGGGTTTGTGCCTGGGCGGTGCCAATCACGCCGAACAGCGAGCCTTGGTACGGACCCTGGAGTTTTTCCCAGGTCTGGCCCCAGTCCGGGGAGCGGAACATGCTGCCCTGCTCGCCGACAATGAACAGACCAGCGTCCTTGACGGCGGCGATAGCGTTGAGGTGGAACTGATCCTGGTTGTCGAGGCGGTCGCTTACATCCTGCCAGTTCTTGCCGCCTTCGGTGGTTTCCAGCAAGGCCCCGTAGGCGCCTACGGCGACGCCGTGGTTGACGTCCTGGAACCAGACGTCGAGCAGCGGTGCTTCGCGCTTGAGGTCTTCGAACTGTTTGCTCCAGGTCAGGCCGCCGTCTTCGCTGGCGAGGATCTGCGCGTCGTGCCCCACCGCCCAGCCGTGCTTGTCATCGACGAAGTACACTGCCGTCAGCAGTTGCCGGGTCGGCACTTTGGCTTGAGTCCAGGTTTTGCCCTGGTCATCGGAATAGAGAATGTGCCCGCGATCACCGACCGCCACCAGGCGGGTGCCGGCGTGGACAACATCGAGTATCAGGCTTTTGGCGGCTTTGGCCGATTCGGTGGAATACACCCCGTCGGCCGGCGCTTCGGCGGCCAGCGCGGGTGCCGACAAGGCAGCACAGCCCAGCAGAGTGAGTGCTGTGGCCAGCAACGCGGTGTTGCGTAACGCCGGCGGGCGGCAACGACTCATAGACCTTCCCCTATTTATTATTGTTAGGCCATTGGGCCTTAGGGCGCCGCAAGGGTGCTCGTGGTGACTGATGGGTCACAAGCATAGCCGTGAAACCCGCAGTCCAGAGCGCCTTGGGAAGCTGGCTCATCCTATCGGGCTTTGGAAACGTCTGACAATCGGCGCCACGTTATCTTTTGTTAACCGAAAGCGGCTCCCTGTAACAAAGGAATTCCCCTGTGGGAGCGGGCTTGCTCGCGAATGCGCTGGGTCAGGCAATGAAGATGTCGACTGAAAGGGCCTCTTCGCGAGCAAGCTCGCTCCCACAGGGGTTGGTGGTGGCTTTGGGATTTGAATACATGACCATTCGCCGGAGTGATGCGGCAAAAGTTATCGGGGGGACTTGCATGATCGGTATTATGGTATACCATCAGACGCACAGACACTCTCAATCCCCCTACGGAGCAGCTCATGAGTTTCGAAATTCGCAAGATCGTCAGCTATGTCGAAGAAACCTTCATCGAAGGCGGCAAGGCCACTGACAAGCCAGTGACCATGGTCGGGCTGGCCGTGGTGATGAAGAACCCGTGGGTCGGCAACGGCTTCGTCGAGGATCTGAAACCGCAGATCCGCGCCAACTGCTCCGACCTCGGCGCCATGATGGTCGAGCGGCTGGTGGGCATCATTGGTGGCGCCGAGAAGATCGAGGCTTACGGCAAAGCGGCAGTGGTCGGCGCCGACGGCGAGATCGAACACGCCTCGGCCGTAATCCACACCCTGCGTTTCGGTAACCACTACCGCGAAGCGGTCAAGGCCAAGAGCTACCTGAGCTTCACCAACAAGCGCGGCGGCCCGGGCACTTCGATCCAGATCCCGATGATGCACAAGGACGACGAAGGGCTGCGCTCGCACTACATCACCCTGGAAATGCAGATCGAAGACGCGCCGCGTGCCGACGAAATCGTCGTGGTGCTCGGTTGCGCCGACGGTGGTCGCCTGCACCCGCGCATCGGCAACCGCTACATCGATCTGGAAGAACTGGCCGCCGAAAAAGCCCAGTAATCACAATAAAAAGGCATTGCAGGAGCGCTCCATGATTCGGCTCACCGCTGAACTCACCCCGGCTGGCACCAGTTACCTGGCGACCGGCCAAGGCCAGCCCGTGGTCTTGATCCACGGCGTGGGCCTGAACAAAGAAATGTGGGGCGGCCAGATCGTTGGCCTGTCTGCCCAATACCAGGTGATCGCCTACGACATGCTCGGCCATGGCGACAGCCCGCGACCGGCCAGCGGCACCGGCCTGCTCGGTTATGCCGATCAGTTGCTGGAGCTGCTCGATCACCTGAATCTGCCCGAGGCAGCGGTGATCGGTTTCTCCATGGGCGGCCTGGTGGCGCGGGCGTTTGCCCTGCACTACCCGGAGCGCCTGCAAAGCCTGGTGGTACTGAACAGCGTGTTCAACCGCAGCGAAGAGCAGCGTGCCGGCGTCATCGCCCGTACCGCGCAGGCCGCTGAACACGGCCCGGACGCCAACGCCGAAGCGGCGCTGTCACGCTGGTTCAGCCGTGAATATCAGGCGGCCAACCCGGCGCAGATCGCGGCCATTCGTCAGACCCTGGCCGGCAATGATCCGCAAGGCTACCTGACCACCTACGAATTGTTCGCCACCCAGGACATGTACCGCGCCGACGACCTCGGCAGCATACAGGCGCCGACGCTGATCGCCACCGGCGAACTCGACCCCGGTTCCACCCCGGAAATGGCCGAGCAACTGGCCCGGCGCATTCCCGGTGCGAAGGTTGCGGTGCTGCCCGAGCAACGGCATATGATGCCGGTAGAGTCGCCGCGCCTGGTCAACCAGACGCTGCTGGAATTTCTCGACTACGCACACTCCCGACAAAACCATATAAAGGGGATCGTTGCATGACACTCGCACGCTTCCAGATGTGCATCGGCGGAGAATGGGTCGACGCCCTCTCCGGCAAGACTTTCACAAGCCTCAACCCGGCCAGCGCGCAAGCCTGGGCCGAACTGCCCGACGCCGATGAAGCCGATGTCGAACGCGCCGTGCAAGCGGCGCAGACTGCCTTCGACAGCCCGGCCTGGCGCGGCCTCACCGCCACTGCCCGCGGCAAACTGCTGCGGCGTCTCGGTGACCTGATCGCAGAAAACAAGGAACAACTGGCGCAGTTGGAAAGCCGCGACAACGGCAAACTGATCCGCGAAACCCGTGGTCAGGTCGGTTATCTGCCGGAGTTCTTCCACTACACCGCAGGCCTCGCCGACAAGCTCGAAGGCGGCACCCTGCCGCTGGATAAGCCCGACCTGTTTGCCTACACCGTGCACGAAGCCATGGGTGTGGTTGCCGCGATCATTCCGTGGAACAGCCCGCTGTACCTGACCGCGATCAAACTGGCGCCGGCCCTTGCCGCCGGCAACACCATTGTGATCAAGCCGTCCGAGCACGCCTCGGCGACCATCCTTGAGCTGGCACGTCTGGCCCTCGAAGCCGGGATTCCGCCAGGCGTGGTCAACGTCGTCACCGGTTACGGCCCGAGCACCGGCGCCGCCCTCACCCGCCATCCGCTGATCCGCAAGATCGCCTTCACCGGCGGCGCGGCCACGGCCCGGCATGTGGTGCGCAGCAGCGCCGAGAACTTCGCCAAGCTGTCGCTGGAACTCGGCGGCAAATCGCCGAACATCATCTTCGCCGACGCCGATCTGGACAGCGCGATCAACGGCGCGATTGCCGGGATCTATGCGGCCTCGGGCCAGAGCTGCGTGTCCGGCTCACGCCTACTGGTGCAGGACGAAATCTACGACGAGTTCGTCAACCGCCTGGTCGAACGCGCCCAGCGCATCCGCATCGGCAACCCGCAGGAAGACCACAGCGAAATGGGCCCGATGGCCACCGCGCAGCAATTGGCGGTAGTCGAAGGTCTGGTCGCCGATGCCATCGCTGAAGGCGCGCGGTTGCGCACCGGCGGCAAGCGTCCGGCCAACCTCGGTGACGGCTGGTTCTACGAGCCGACGCTGTTCGAGTGCGACCGCAATTCGATGAAGATCATGCAGGAAGAAGTCTTCGGCCCGGTGGCGTCGGTGATTCGCTTCAAAGATGAAGCCGAAGCGCTGGCGATCGCCAACGACTCGCAGTTCGGCCTTGCCGCCGGTATCTGGACCCGCGATCTCGGTCGCGCTCATCGTCTGGCGCGGGATGTGCGCTCGGGGATCATCTGGGTCAACACTTACCGTGCGGTGTCGGCGATGGCGCCGATCGGCGGCTTCAAGAACAGTGGCTATGGACGCGAAAGCGGCATCGATTCGGTGCTGGCCTACACCGAACTGAAAACGGTGTGGATCAACCTCTCTCAGGCGCCGATGCCTGATCCGTTTGTGATGCGCTAGGAGTCCTGCGACATGATCGAACCCGGCATTTACAAAGACGTCATGAGCTCGTTTCCGTCCGGGGTCACGGTGGTCACCACCCTCGACCCGGAGGGCGCCATCGTCGGCATCACCGCCAGTGCCTTTAGCGCACTGTCGATTGATCCGGCGCTGGTGCTGTTCTGCCCCAACTACGCCTCCGACACCTACCCGGTGCTGCGCGACAGCAAGAAATTCGCGATCCATTTGCTGTCCGCCGACCAGACCGCTGAAGCCTATGCCTTTGCTGGTAAAGGCAAGGACAAGGCCAAAGACATCCAGTGGCATTTGAGCGAACTCGGTAACCCGATCCTCGCCAAGGCCACGGCAATCATCGAATGCGAGTTGTGGCGTGAATACGACGGTGGTGATCACGCGATCATTGTCGGCGCGGTGAAGAACCTGATCCTGCCCGAGCAACCGGTGACGCCGATGATTTATCACAAGGGCAAGCTCGGGCCGTTGCCAACCCTTGCTTGAAAGAACAATGCAAAACCCTGTGGGAGCTGGCTTGCCAGCGATGACGTCGGAACATTCAACATCAATGCTGACTGAACCACCGCTATCGCTGGCAAGCCAGCTCCCACAGGGATTGAGGTGAGCCGAAGAATATGAGTAACGAAAAGTACGAAAAAGGCCTGAAGATCCGCACCCAGGTGCTGGGCGAAGCCTATGTGCAGCGCTCGATCGAGAACGCCGATGACTTCACCCGCCCGCTGCAGGAAATGGTCACCGAATATTGCTGGGGCCACGTCTGGGGGCGTGAGGGTTTGTCGCTCAAGGAGCGCAGCATGATCAACCTGGCGATGATCTCGGCGCTCAACCGCCCGCACGAACTCAAGCTGCATGTGCGCGGCGCCTTGCGTAACGGCCTGAGTCGTGAGCAAATACGCGAAATTCTGCTTCAGGTCGGTATTTATTGCGGCGTCCCGGCAGCCGTGGACAGTTTCCGGCTCGCCCGTGAAGCCTTCGCCGAAGCCGACGCCGAGGCCTCCAGTTAACCCCTCGGCTGTTTTGATGCCCGTCTGGCATGGACAGCCACAGTAAAGAGCGGACCCCATGAAACGCCAGCCACTCGACGACAGCTTCAAGGTCAATCGCAACCCCGTTACCCTGCGCGAAATCGTGCTGGATAAACTGCGTAGCGCGATCATGAATTTCCAGCTCATGCCCGGCGATCGTCTGGTGGAGCGCGATCTGTGCGATCGCCTCGGTGTCAGCCGCACATCGGTACGCGAAGCCTTGCGTCACCTGGAGTCCGAAGGCCTGGTCGAGTTTGCCGATGCCAAAGGCCCACGGGTGGCGATCATCACTCTCGCCGATGCGGTCGACATCTACGAGCTGCGCTGCGTGCTCGAAGGCCTGATCGTCCAGCTGTTCACCCTGCGCGCCAAGGCCAAGGACATCAAGGCCCTGGAAAAAGCCCTCGACGAGAACCGCAAGGCGCTCAAGGACGGCGAACTGCAGCAGGTGATCGACTCGGTGCAGGGCTTCTACGACGTGCTGCTCGAAGGCTCGGGCAACCACGTTGCGGCCACTCAATTGCGCCAGTTGCAGGCGCGCATCAGCTACCTGCGGGCGACCTCGGTGTCCCAGGAAAACCGGCGCGGCGCGAGTAACCACGAAATGGAAAAAATGGTTGAGGCGATCAAGAGCGGTGATCCGCTGGCGGCGCATCAGGCCTGTGTCGATCACGTACGCGCAGCCGCCGCCGTGGCCCTCGACTACCTCAAGCGCAAGCAGGAAGAGACCGGCGCCACGCCGAACATCACCCTGCCCATCGCGCTGAAAGAACCGCGCATAGGTCACTGACATGTTCAGCCCGAGCTTTTGCCCGAAATGCGGTGGCCCTGACCTCGGTCAGCAGGTGCCGCCGGGCGATACGCACGAGCGCCTGATGTGCCGCGCCTGCGGCTACATCCATTACGTCAACCCGAAGATCATCGCTGGCTGCATCATCGAGCAGGACGGCAAATACCTCTTGTGCCAACGGGCGATCCCGCCACGCCCGGGCACCTGGACGCTGCCGGCCGGCTTCATGGAAAGCGGCGAAACCACGGAGCAGGCGGCGCTGCGTGAAGTCTGGGAAGAAAGCGGCGTGCGCGCGGAAATCGTCTCGCCGTACTCGATTTTCAGCGTGCCGAAGATCAGCGAGGTGTACATCATCTTCCGCGCCATCGCGCTGGAGATCACCGGCCAATTCGGCCCCGAGACCCTGGACTACAAGTTCTTCGCCCCCGAGGACATTCCGTGGGAGCAGATCTATTACCCGGCGATCCGGCAGATTCTCGAGCGCTACATTGAGGAGCGTCAGGCCGGGGTGTATGGGATCTACATGGGCAATGATGACAGCGGCAAGATTCACTTTATCCGCTGATCACATCCCACCCTGCCGGTGCCCCATATTCCCTCACACCCCAACATTCCTGTAGGAGCTGCCGCAGGCTGCGATCTTTTGTACTTTGTAATTTTAAAAAACAAGATCAAAAGATCGCAGCCTGCGGCAGCTCCTACAGGGGTTACGGCGCCAGGCCCTCGACGATGACAATCTCCGCCCTCGCCCATTCCTCGCGATAACGTTTCGCCTCCTGATACGCCGCCGAGTGGTAGCACGCCAGTGCCTGCTCGTAGCTCTCGAATTCGATCACCACGCTACGCTGAGGGGTAGCCCTGCCCTCCAGCGCTTCGCTGCGCCCGCCCCGGGCTAGAAACTTCGCGCCGAACTCGGCAAACGCGGCCGGCGCGCGCTGGGTGTATTGGCTGTAGTGCTCGGCATCGTCGACATCCACGTGGGCAATCCAGTACGCCTTCATAGTGACCTCTTTGTTGATTTTGTATTATGGTATACCAATATTATTTGCAACCAACCCTGAGAGTCCAGCATGGCCTTCAACAGCATCGAAGAAATCCTCGAAGATTATCGCCTCGGCAAAATGGTCCTGCTGGTCGATGACGAAGACCGGGAAAACGAAGGCGACCTGCTGCTGGCCGCCGACTGCTGCACGCCTGAGGCGATCAGCTTCATGGCCCGTGAGGCGCGCGGGTTGATTTGCCTGACGTTGACCGACGAGCACTGTCAACGCCTGGGCCTTGAGCAGATGGTGCCGAGCAATGGCAGCGTGTTCAGCACTGCGTTCACCGTATCGATCGAAGCGGCGGTCGGCGTCACCACTGGCATTTCTGCGGCTGACCGCGCGCGGACGGTCGCGGCTGCCGTGGCCAAAGACGCCCGCGCCGAAGACCTGGTGCAACCCGGGCACATCTTCCCGCTGCGCGCCAAGGAAGGTGGCGTGCTGACCCGCGCCGGCCACACCGAGGCCGGTTGCGACCTCGCGCGCCTCGCCGGTTTCACCCCGGCCTCGGTGATCGTCGAGGTGATGAACGATGACGGCACCATGGCCCGCCGCCCGGATCTGGAAGTGTTCGCGCGTAAGCACGGGATCAAGATCGGCACCATCGCCGACCTGATCCACTATCGCCTGAGCACCGAGCACACCATCGAGCGCATCGGCGAGCGTGAGTTGCCGACGGTGCATGGCACTTTTCGTTTGATCACTTTCGAAGACCGCATCGAGGGCGGCGTGCACATGGCGATGGTCATGGGCGATCTGCGTCGCGAAGAGCCGACGCTGGTGCGTGTGCATGTGATTGATCCGCTGCGTGATCTGGTCGGCGCCGAGTACAGCGGGCCGAGCAACTGGACACTGTGGGCGGCGCTGCAACGGGTCGCGGCGGAAGGGCATGGCGTGGTCGTAGTGTTGGCCAACCATGAATCGTCGCAGGCATTGCTGGAGCGCGTGCCGCAATTGACTCAGCCGCCTAGGCAGTTCAGCCGCTCGCAATCGCGGATCTATTCGGAGGTGGGTACCGGGGCGCAGATTCTGCAGAACCTCGGCGTCGGCAAGCTGCGGCACCTTGGGCCGCCGCTCAAGTATGCGGGGTTGACCGGGTATGACCTGGAAGTGGTGGAGAGCATTCCCTTCACCGAGCATTCCTGAGAAAACGAAGATCACCTGTGGCGAGGGAGCTTGCTCCCGCTGGACTGCGCAGCAGGCCCCTTTTCTGGATAAAGCGAGGGTCGCTTCGCAACCCAGCGGGAGCAAGCTCCCTCGCCACAATTTTTCACCCATCGAAAATCCTTCGGCGGTCAAAAAAGCCCATCTGCCAGATAACCGGTAAGGCAAAGTGCTTGCACAAAGTTTGGAATACCATAATATGATATTCCATAGACCGGACGACCTGAAAAACCGTCCGGCTACTGCTCCCGACAGGCGGGCAACAACGCAAGCCCGCTCAAAAACACAACAATGAGGGCGTGAAAATGGTGTTGAACAAAGCTGCAACCGCGATCTTTTTTGCGGGACTGCTGAGCGTGACCGGCCAGGCTGCAATGGCCGCCGAAAGCGTGAACTTCGTCAGCTGGGGCGGTAGCACCCAGGATGCGCAGAAACAGGCCTGGGCCGATCCGTTCAGCAAGGCGAGCGGCATCACTGTTGTCCAGGACGGCCCGACCGACTACGGCAAACTCAAGGCCATGGTCGAAAGCGGCAACGTGCAATGGGACGTGGTCGATGTCGAAGCCGACTTTGCCCTGCGTGCCGCTTCCGAGGGCCTGCTCGAACCCCTCGATTTCAACGTCATCCAGCGCGACAAGATCGACCCGCGTTTCGTCAGCGATTACGGCGTCGGCTCGTTCTTCTTTTCTTTCGTCCTCGGCTACAACGAAGGCAAGCTCGGCGCCGCCAAGCCGCAGGACTGGACCGCCCTGTTCGACACCAAGACCTACCCCGGCAAACGCGCTCTGTACAAATGGCCGAGCCCCGGCGTGCTCGAACTGGCGCTGCTGGCCGACGGCGTGCCGGCTGACAAGCTCTACCCGCTGGATCTGGATCGCGCCTTCAAGAAACTCGACACCATCAAGAAAGACATCGTCTGGTGGGGCGGCGGCGCGCAGTCGCAACAACTGCTGGCCTCCGGCGAAGCAAGCATGGGCCAGTTCTGGAACGGCCGGATTCACGCCCTGCAGGAAGACGGCGCGCCGGTGGGCGTGAGCTGGAAACAGAACCTGGTCATGGCCGACATTCTGGTGATTCCAAAGGGTTCGAAAAACAAGGACGCGGCGATGAAGTTTCTGGCCAATGCCAGCAGTGCCAAAGGCCAGGCCGACTTCTCCAACCTGACCGCCTACGCCCCGGTCAACGTCGACAGCGTGGCGCGCCTGGATTCGGTGCTGGCCCCGAACCTGCCGACTGCCTACGCTAAGGATCAGATCACTCTTGATTTCGCGTACTGGGCCAAGAACGGTCAAGCCATCGCGACACGGTGGAACGAATGGCTGGTCAAATGAAAATGGCGGCCACTGCGTCCCGTCCCTCCACTGCCACCGGGAGCGCCGCGAGCGCTGCCGGCCCGGCCACAGGCAAGGCCAGTGCAATGGCGCAAGCCCCGTCCCTCAGACAACGCTGGCGCGGCGCCGGCAACCTCGCGCCGGCACTGCTGTTCCTCGGCCTGTTCTTTCTCGCGCCGTTGATTGGCCTGCTGTTGCGCGGCGTGCTCGAACCGACCCCGGGTCTTGGCAACTATGAACAACTGTTCGCCAACTCGGCGTATGCGCGAGTGCTGCTCAACACCTTTTCGGTGGCCGGGCTGGTGACGATTTTCAGCCTGTTGCTGGGCTTTCCGCTGGCGTGGGCGATCACTCTGGTGCCGCGCGGCTGGGGGCGCTGGATCCTCAACATCGTGCTGCTGTCGATGTGGACCAGCCTGCTCGCCCGCACCTATTCGTGGCTGGTTTTGCTGCAAGCCTCGGGGGTGATCAACAAGGCTTTGATGGCGCTGGGCATCATCGATCAGCCGCTGGAAATGGTGCACAACCTCACCGGCGTTGTGATTGGCATGAGCTACATCATGATCCCGTTCATCGTCCTGCCGTTGCAGGCGACCATGCAGGCCATCGATCCGATGATTCTGCAGGCCGGTTCGATCTGCGGCGCGAGTCCCTGGACCAATTTCTTCCGGGTGTTCCTGCCGCTGTGCCGGCCGGGCCTGGCGTCCGGCGGGTTGATGGTGTTCGTGATGTCGCTCGGTTACTACGTCACCCCGGCGCTGCTCGGCGGGGCGCAGAACATGATGCTGCCGGAGTTCATCATTCAGCAGGTGCAATCGTTCCTCAACTGGGGCCTGGCCAGTGCCGGCGCCGCGTTGCTGATCGCGATCACGCTGGTGCTGTTCTACTTCTACCTGAAGCTTCAGCCGGAATCCCCGGTTGGCGCCAGCAACGCGAGGTAAGCCGAGATGCTCCTGACTCCCAATGCCATGAGCCGGCGGATGCGTTTCGGCTTGTATGCCACCACCGGGTTGATCGGTTTGTTCCTGCTGCTACCGATCGTGTTCATCGTGCTGCTGTCGTTCGGCTCGTCGCAGTGGCTGGTGTTCCCGCCGCCGGGCTGGACGCTGAAATGGTACGGCCAGTTCTTCTCCAACGCCGACTGGATGAACGCTGCGGCAGCCAGCCTCAAGGTTGCCGTGCTGACCACGATCTGCGCCGTGGCCCTCGGTTTGCCGACCGCATTTGCCCTGGTGCGCGGGCGCTTTCCCGGCCGGGAAATGCTCTACGGCCTGTTCACCCTGCCGATGATCGTGCCACTGGTGATCATCGCCGTGGCGGTGTACGCGCTGTTTCTCAAGCTCGGTTACACCGGGACGATGTTCGCGTTTGTGGTCAGCCATGTGATCGTCGCGCTGCCGTTCACCATCATCTCGATCATCAACTCGCTGAAGCTGTTCGATCAGTCGGTTGAAGACGCGGCGGTGATCTGCGGCGCCTCACGCCTGCAAGCAGTGTTCAAGGTGACGTTCCCGGCGATCCGTCCGGGCATGGTCGCCGGCGCCCTCTTCGCCTTCCTGGTTTCGTGGGACGAAGTGGTGCTCAGCGTGATGATGGCCAGCCCGACCCTGCAAACCCTTCCCGTGAAAATGTGGACCACTTTGCGCCAGGACCTGACCCCGGTGATCGCCGTCGCTTCGACGTTGCTGATCGGCCTGTCGGTATTGGTCATGGTGATCGCCGCCGCTCTGCGCCGGCGCAACGAAATCAGCGCCTGAGCGCCCAGGAGTACGACATGAGTGCCGTGATCAAAGACGCATCCCAGCAGAGCGACAAACCCCTGGTCAGCCTGCGCAATCTGAACAAGCACTACGGCGATTTCGCCGCCGTGGACAACATCTCGCTGGACATCCAGGACGGCGAGTTCCTGACCTTCCTCGGCTCCAGCGGCTCGGGCAAAAGCACCACGCTGTCGATGCTCGCCGGCTTCGAAACCCCGAGCAGCGGCGAGATCCTGGTCAACGGTCAGTCGCTGGTCAACGTGCCGCCGCACAAGCGCGACATCGGCATGGTGTTCCAGCGCTATTCGCTGTTCCCGCATCTGTCGGTGCGCGACAACATCGCCTTCCCACTGGCGATCCGCAAACTCGCTGCCGCCGAACGTGACAAGCGTGTCGACGCGATGCTGAAACTGGTGCAGCTCGAACAGTTCGCCCATCGCCGCCCTTCGCAACTGTCTGGCGGCCAGCAGCAACGCGTCGCCATCGCCCGGGCGCTGGTCTACGAGCCACGCATCCTGCTGATGGACGAACCGCTCGGTGCGCTGGATAAAAAACTGCGTGAAGACTTGCAGGATGAACTGCGCCAACTGCATCGACGCTTGGGCATCACCATCGTCTACGTGACCCACGATCAGGAAGAAGCCATGCGTCTGTCGCAGCGCATTGCGATTTTCAGTCACGGCAAGATTGTGGGTTTAGGCAGCGGTTATGACCTGTATCAGAATCCGCCGAACGCGTTTGTCGCGTCGTTCCTCGGCAACTCGAACTTCCTCAAGCTCAAGGCCCAAGGCAATGCGGCGGCTTCGTTTGAAGGACAGTCATTGTCGATTCGACTGACCGCTGGGTTGCACACCGAGCAGGATGTGCTGCTGATGGTGCGTCCGGAAAAGGCTGTGGCGCTGAGCGTGCAGCAGGCGAGCGACGAGCCGTTGGCGGCGGGTTGGAATGAGGTGTCGGCGCAGGTTGTGGAAGTGTTGTTCCTTGGCGAAAGCCAGACCTGCAGCGTGGTGACTTCGGGCGGTACTTCGATGACGGTGAAAGCGCTGTCCGCCGCCGGCATGCCGCTCAAGGCAGGCGATCCGGTGCGAGTGCGCTGGGCCACGGCGGATGCCTGCGTCTACACCGAATGGGCTGAAAGCGACCTCAACAAAGCCGCCGGTTCCCACTGACAATCCGTGCAGGAGCTGCCGCAGGCTGCGATCTTTTGATTTTGCTTTTCAAAGATCAAAAGATCGCAGCCTGCGGCAGCTCCTACATGAGATTGCGATTCAACGGTGCCACTCAGTTGATCGGGGTGAAACCTTCAATTTCGTCAGGCCACGCCGTGAGGATCTCGAAACCGGTTTCGGTCACCGCGACCATATGCTCCCACTGCGCCGACAACGAGCCATCCTTGGTCAGTACGGTCCAGCCGTCCGGCATGTTCTTCACATGGCGCTTGCCGGCATTGAGCATCGGCTCGACGGTGAAGATCATCCCCGCCTTGAGCTTCATGCCCTGATTGGGGAAACCGTAATGCAGAATCTGCGGTTCATCGTGGTAGACCTTGCCGATGCCATGCCCGCAGTACTCGCGCACCACGCTGAAACCTTCCTTCTCCGCCAGGCTCTGGATCGCGTGGCCGATGTCACCCAGCGTCGCGCCCGGACGCACCATGCGAATGCCGGCACACATGGCGTCGTAGGTGGTCTTGATCAGGTGCTGCGCCTCCGGCGTCGTCTCGCCGACCACGTACATGCGGCTGGTGTCGCCGAACCAGCCGTCCTTGAGCACCGCGATGTCGAGGTTGACGATGTCGCCGTCTTTCAAAGGTGTGCCCGACGGGATACCGTGGCACACCACGTCGTTTACCGAAGCGCAGACGGTCTTCGGGAAGCCGTGATAACCGACGTTGGCCGGAATCGCTTTTTGCACATTGACGATGTAGTCGTTGCACAGGCGGTCCAGCTCATCGGTGGTCACGCCGGCCTTCACATGCGGCACCAGCATCGCCAGCACTTCAGCGGCGAGTTTGCCGGCCGCGCGCGACTGGGCGATTTCGGCGGGGGTGTTGATCTTGATCTGGTTTCTCATGCGCTGACGGCTTCCTGAGTCAGTTGATGCAGATCCAGCCCGCCGTTCTGTTCGGCGCGGATCAGCAAGCGGCAAATGGCGCTGTGGTCGAGGTTGGGGTGCAGCTCGGCGAGCATGCCGATGCGCATCCAGTGCTCGGCCTGCGCGTTGATCGAGCGGCTGAGCGCGTTGCTGGAGATGCGCAGGTTTTCGTGCATGTCTTCTGAAATCTTTACGATGCCCATATCCGAATCCGATACGAAGTGTATATGGATCGTATATTAGCCAAGGGACGCCCACGATTGCAAACCTTGCGCACGGCTTGCCAAATCGCGGGCAAAAAAAAGCTGCCCAAAGAGGCAGCAAAAACTTTAAGAACACGCGATGTATTGGGAGCAGGATAGTCGCCGGATAATGACAGTGTCATGACAGCCAACAATTCACAGAACCGCCCCTGCCCCGTCATCAGGATGTCATCAAGCGCACCGCAGAATCCTCGCAAACCGTCTTGAGCCTTCGACGGATGTTTGCAGGGATTCCCATGAAAGACGACGCCTCGCTGTTTGCCGCCATCGACCTGGGCTCGAATGCGTTTCGCCTGATGATCGGCCAGTCGGTGCGCAGTCGAAAAGGCTTGATGATTCAGGAGGTCAAAACCCTGCGTGAGCCGGTGCGGTTGGCCGAGGGCTTCGACGGCGGTGCTCTGGACGAAATGGCGCTGGACCGGGGCTGGCAGGCGCTGGCGCGGTTTGGCAAGAAGCTGCGTGGTTTCGAGGCCGGCAAGGTTCGCGCAGTGGCGACCAGCGCCGTGCGCGAGGCCGACAATGCGCAGCTGTTTCTGCACAGTGCCGAGCGTCATCTGGGGTTTCGTATCGACGTCATTTCGGGCCATGAAGAGGCGCAACTGGTGTACGCCGGTGTCGCCCATTCCCTGCCGGGCGCTGAAGACATGCGGTTGGTGGTCGATATCGGTGGTGGCTCCACCGAGCTGATTCTCGGCCAGGGCACACAGCCGCTGCTCACCGAAAGCATCGCCATCGGCAGCGGCACCCTGGGCGCCCGCTATTTCCCCGACGGCCGTATCGCACCCGGTGCGCTGCAGGAAGCCGAGCGCGTGGCGATCCTGCAATTCGAGAAAGTCGCCCGTCGCTATCGTGCGCAGGGCTGGCAGCAGACGATTGGTTCCTCCGGCACGGCGCGGATGCTGGCGAAGGTGCTCAAGGCTAATCGCTTGAATGACTTCGGCCAGGAGGGCATTACCTATGGCGGACTGTTGCGTTTGTCGCTGTTGCTGCTGAAGGTGAAAAACGTTCAGCAGTTGAAGCTGGCAGGCTTGCAGCCGCATCGTCAGAGCATCCTGCCGGGTGGGCTGGTGCTGATGCTGGCGGCGTTCAAGGTGTTCGGGATTTCGCAGATGGCACCGTCGGAACCGGGGCTGCGCCTGGGTGTGCTGCATGGATTGATGAGCCGTCACTGATACCCTGCACACTACATTGTGGGAGCGAGCTTGCTCGCGAAAGCGGTGTATCAGCCAAATACTTATCGGCTGACACGCTGCCTTCGCGAGCAAGCTCGCTCCCACAGGGTTTTGTGGTTGCCTTCTCAGGCCAGTTCTTTGCGCAGCTGACGGGCGGCAGCAACCATATGCACCAACGCCGCCTCAGTCTCCGGCCAGCCACGGGTTTTCAGACCGCAATCCGGATTGACCCACAACCGTTCGGCCGGAATCCGCAGGGCCGCCTTGCGCAGAAGATTGGCCATCTCCGAGGCATCCGGCACTCGCGGCGAATGGATGTCGTAGACGCCCGGGCCGATTTCGTTCGGGTAGGCGAAGGCTTCGAAGGCGTCGAGCAATTCCATGTCCGAGCGCGAGGTTTCGATGGTAATCACGTCGGCATCCATCGCCGCGATGGACTCGATCACATCGTTGAATTCGCTGTAGCACATGTGGGTGTGAATCTGGGTTTCGTCACGCACCCCCGAGGCGCACAGACGGAACACTTCAGTCGCCCAGTCCAGATAGTGCTGCCAATGCGCGCGACGTAGCGGCAAGCCTTCACGGAACGCGGCTTCATCGATCTGCACGATCTTGATTCCGGCGGCCTCCAGATCCACCACTTCATCACGAATCGCCAGCGCCAGTTGCCGCGCCTGCACTTCACGGGACACGTCCTCGCGGGGGAACGACCACATCAGCATGGTCACCGGCCCCGTCAGCATGCCTTTCATGACCTTGTCGGTCAGGCCCTGGGCGTAGCGAATCCAGTCCACGGTCATGGCTTGCGGGCGGCTCAAATCACCGAAGATCACCGCCGGTTTCACGCAACGCGAACCGTAGCTCTGCACCCAGCCGAAACGGGTGAACACGTAGCCGTCGAGTTGCTCGGCGAAGTACTCGACCATGTCGTTGCGTTCGGCTTCACCGTGCACCAGCACGTCGAGGCCCAGTTGCTCCTGGATTTGCACCGCATGGCGGATCTCGCTGTACATGGCTTCGGTGTATTCGGCTTCGCTGAGCTTGCCCTGCTTGAACGACTGACGCGCCAGACGGATCGACGCGGTCTGCGGGAACGATCCGATGGTGGTGGTCGGGAACAGTGGCAGATCGAGGCCGGCGCGCTGCTTGGCGATACGTTGGGTAAACGGCGATTGGCGCTGGCTGTCCTGCGCGGTAATGGCCGCGACACGGGCCTGCACTGCCGGTTTGTGAATACGTGGCGAGGCGGCGCGGCTGGTCTGTACCGAGCGGCTTTGGGCCAAGGCGCGCAGCACTTTCGGCGCTTCCGGCTCGTTGACCGCCTGCGCCAGCACCGCGACTTCCTCGCACTTCTGCACGGCAAACGCCAGCCAGCTTTTCAGCTCGGCATCGAGCTGGTCTTCGCGACCCAGATCCACCGGGCTGTGCAGCAACGAGCAGGACGGCGCGACCCACAGCCGATCACCCAGACGTTCATGCGCATGCTGCAAAGTCGCCAGCGCATGTTCCAGATCGCAGCGCCAGACGTTACGACCGTTGACCACACCCAGCGACAGCACTTTGTAAGCCGGCAGGCGATCGAGGATGGTCGGGTACTGGTCCGGCGCACGCACCAGATCGATGTGCAGGCCATCGACCGGCAGATTGGCAGCCAGCCCGAGGTTTTCTTCCAGACCGCCAAAATAGGTGGCGAGCAGTTTTTTCAGTGGATCACGCTGGATCTGGTTGTAGGCTCGCTCGAAGGCGTTCTTCCATTCCTGCGGCAAGTCGAGCACCAGAATCGGCTCGTCGATCTGTACCCACTCCACACCGAGTGCGGCCAGCCGCGCGAAGATCTGCCCGTACAGCGGCAGCAGGCGATCAAGCAGTTCCAGTTTGTCGAACTCGGCGCCTTTGGCCTTGCCCAGCCACAGGTAAGTCAGAGGGCCGATGATCACCGGTTTGACGTTATGGCCGAGGGCACGGGCCTCTTCGACTTCTTCGAACAACTGTTCCCAACCGAGCTGGAACTGTTGATCGACGCTGAATTCCGGGACCAGATAGTGGTAGTTGGTGTCAAACCACTTGGTCATTTCCTGAGCGTGCGCACCGACGCAGCAATTGTCGCTGACGCCACGGGCCATGCTGAACAGGGTCTGCAGGCTGGCCTTGCCGTCATGCGGACGGAAGCGCTCGGGAATCACCCCGAACATCAGCGAGTGAGTCAGCACGTGGTCGTACCAGGCGAAATCGCCCACCGGCAGCAGCTCGATGCCGGCGTTTTTCTGCAAGTCCCAGTGGGCCTTGCGCAGTTCACGACCCACTTCACGCAGGCCGGCCTCGTTCAGTTCTCCTTTCCAGAACGCCTCTTGCGCTTTCTTCAGTTCGCGGTCGCGACCGATGCGCGGAAATCCGAGGGAATGGGCCAGTGCCATGACAAACAACTCCAATGTCTTGTTGATGGCGGCCATTGTCGAGATCGAGCGCTAGTGAGACAAACTCATTTTAATCTTGATGATCACAAGTTTCCCTCATGATCAGATATCAGCCGTATGTCCGCTGAAAACTCGGTTTGCCCTGCAGGATATTCATCCGCGAATCAAGCTATCGAGCACAGGCACGACGCCCTTTCAATACTCGATGGCGCCTTGATGTAAACCCTCTGAAACCGGGCGCTTGCAGGCTGCGATTCTGTTCTATGGTTAGATCGAAATGGCTGGCGCAGCGGCTGGTTAAAGGTTGCGACGGATCATGTCTAAGCCTATGTTGCACGCGAGCTTTTCCCCGCGAATGGAACGCGATCAACACCACTACAAGAGGTGAAGAAATGTCAAAGGATTCACGCCCTGCCGTACTTGGGCTGATCGGCAATACGCCGCTGGTACAGGTTACCCGCTTCGATACCGGCCTCTGCACACTGTTTCTCAAACTGGAATCACAAAACCCCGGCGGCTCGATCAAGGACCGCATCGGTCTGGCGATGATCGATGCCGCTGAACGCGACGGGCGCCTGCAACCGGGTGGCACCATCGTCGAGGCCACCGCCGGCAACACCGGTCTGGGCCTGGCGCTGGTCGGCCGGGCCAAAGGCTACCGCGTGGTGCTGGTCGTCCCGGACAAAATGTCCACCGAGAAAGTCCTGCATCTCAAAGCCATGGGCGCCGAAGTGCACATTACCCGCTCGGACGTCGGCAAGGGCCATCCCGAGTATTACCAGGACGTGGCTGCACGCCTGGCCAAAGACATTCCCGGCGCGTTTTTCGCCGACCAGTTCAACAACCCCGCCAACCCGCTGGCCCACGAATGCAGCACTGCGCCGGAGATCTGGGCGCAGACCGAGCATGACCTGGACGCGATCGTGGTCGGCGTCGGTTCGGCCGGCACCCTGACTGGCCTGAGCCGTTTCTTCAAACGGGTGCAGCCGGATCTGGAAATGGTTCTCGCCGACCCGGTCGGTTCGGTGATGGCGCAATACAGCCGCGACGGCACGATGCCGACCCCCGGTTCATGGGCGGTAGAAGGCATCGGTGAGGATTTCATTCCGTCGATCACCGACCTCACCAGCGTGCGCCACGCCTACTCGATCAGCGACGAAGAAAGCTTCGACCACGCCCGTCAGTTGCTCAAGGCCGAAGGCATTCTCGGGGGTTCGTCCACCGGCACCCTGCTCGCCGCCGCGCTGCGTTATTGCCGCGAACAGACCGAGCCCAAGCGTGTGGTCAGCTTCGTCTGCGACACTGGCACGCGCTATCTGTCGAAGGTCTACAACGACCAGTGGATGACCGATCAGGGCTTGCTGCAGCGCAAACGCTATGGCGACCTGCGCGATTTGATCGCTCGTCGTTTCGAAGACGGCCGCGTGATCAGCGTCGGCCCCGATGACACCCTGTTGACCGCGTTCCAGCGCATGCGCCTGGCCGATGTTTCGCAGCTGCCGGTACTGGTGGAAGGCAAACAACTGGTCGGGGTGATCGACGAGTCGGACATCCTGCTGCCGGTGCACGAAGACGCTGCGCGCTTCAGTCAGTCGGTCTCCAGCGTGATGACCGACAAACTGCAAACCCTCGCCCCCGGTGCCAACCTTGCCGAGCTGGAAGCGGTGCTCAGTCGCGGCCTCGTTGCAATCATCGCCGACGCCTCGGGCTTCCACGGCCTGATTACCCGCACCGACATGCTCAACCAATTACGGAGATCCCTCGCATGAGTCAGCACGACGATAAATCCCAAGGCTTCGCGACCCGGGTGATCCATGCCGGGCAAGAGCCTGACCCGACCACCGGCGCGCTGATGCCGCCGATCTACGCCAACTCCACTTACCTGCAAGACAGCCCCGGCGTACACAAGGGCTTTGACTATGGGCGCTCGCACAACCCGACGCGTTTTGCCCTGGAACGTTGCGTGGCGGATCTGGAAGGTGGCACTCGCGCGTTCGCGTTCGCTTCCGGGCTGGCGACGATTTCCACCGTGCTCGAACTGATCGATGCCGGTTCGCACGTGATCTCCGGCAACGACCTGTACGGCGGCACGTTCCGTCTGTTCGACAAGGTGCGTCAGCGCAGTGCCGGGCATCGCTTCAGCTACGTCGATCTGACTGACCTGGCGGCGTTCGAAGCGGCGCTGCAGGACGACACCCGCCTGGTGATTGTCGAATCACCGACCAACCCGCTGCTGAGCCTGTCGGATCTCGCCGCGATTGCGCGCATCTGCCGCGCACGCGGGATCATCAGCGTCGCCGACAACACCTTCGCCAGCCCGTATATCCAGCGCCCGCTGGAGCTGGGTTTCGACATCGTGCTGCACTCGACCACCAAGTACCTGAACGGTCACTCCGACGTGATCGGTGGTATCGCGGTGGTTGGGCAGAATGCCGAACTGGCGGACAAACTCGGCTTCCTGCAGAACGCCGTCGGCGCGATTTCCGGGCCGTTCGACGCGTTCCTGACCCTGCGCGGGGTCAAGACCCTGGCGCTGCGCATGGAGCGTCATTGCAGCAACGCGCTGGAACTGGCCAAGTGGCTGGAGCAACAACCGCAGGTCAAACGCGTCTACTACCCGGGCCTGCCGTCGCACCCGCAGCATGAGTTGGCCAAACGGCAGATGCAAGGTTTTGGCGGGATGATCTCGGTGGATCTGAACAGTGATCTGGATGGCGCACGGCGCTTTCTGGAAAACGTGAAGATCTTTGCCCTGGCCGAGAGCCTGGGCGGCGTCGAAAGCCTGATCGAGCACCCGGCGATCATGACTCACGCGACCATTCCTGCTGACACCCGCGCGAAACTGGGCATCGGCGATGGCCTGGTGCGTCTGTCGGTGGGGGTCGAAGACCTCGAAGACCTGCGCGCCGATCTGGCCTACGCGCTGACCAAAATCTGATCCTGCAATAACGACAAAGCCCGCAGCAATGCGGGCTTTGGTGTTCGAGTAGGCGGCCAGTGCTGGTCTCTGGCTTACAAGGTTTATCGGGCCTCTCACAGTACAAAAGCAACCATGGAAAAAGAGCGGTGCTTTGCTGCCTCACACGGCATAAGGGCTGGATCTCAGCGCGGAGATCTTTCTAACCGTGTACCCTTCGGAACGCGCCCCACGTCCCCTTGCTATCCGCTTGCGCATCAGTCTGCGTCTTCGCCTACACCTTTGAGGCTAGCAAAATCCATCGAATGATGGTCAGGTGTTTTTAGACTGATTTCCTTCAAGCGCCCCTGCGCAAGGAAGTTAACCGACTATCACTTCCTCCCCCGGCCAGCCATGGTCCGTGTTTAACGATCTATACTTTTCAGTTCGCTATCGCGGTTTCATGCAATACGTCGACACCCGTGCGCGTTACCGTGCGCCCGTGCCAATCGCCAATCAGGTCAACCCCGGGCCAACGGAATGCTGTGTGGCTGATGGGTCGTGGAGAAAATCATGAAACACACGCTTTTATCAGGCGCCGTTCTTGCGGTCGCGGCGACCGTGATGTTGCCAACGGTCTGGGCTGCGCAGCCGCAGGCTGTGGCCTCTGATGGTTCGGATCATGTGGGGGCTGGTGCAGTGGCGTCGGATGGCTCTGATCATGTGGGGGCTGGCGCAGTGGCTTCCGATGGTTCCGATCATGTCGGCGCTGGCGCAGTCGCCTCGGACGGTTCTGATCACGTTGGCGCTGGTGCAGTGGCGTCCGATGGTTCCGATCACGTCGGCGCTGGCGCAGTCGCCTCGGACGGTTCCGATCATGTCGGCTCTGGTGCAGTCGCCTCGGACGGTTCTGATCACGTTGGCGCTGGTGCAGTGGCGTCCGATGGTTCCGATCATGTCGGCGCTGGTGCTGTGGCATCCGATGGCTCCGACCACGTTGGCGCTGGCGCAGTGGCTTCCGATGGCGCCGATCATGTCGGCGCCAATACTCTGGCCTCAGACGGCACCGACAAGGTCGGCGCCAATCGCTATGCCTACACTCGCGTCGGCGTCGGTTCTGATCGCGTCGCTTCGGCGCTGATGACCGGCAGCTATTCCGACCAGTTCAACTCTCCTCAGTAATCGGCGCGGGGCGACCCATTGGGTCGCCTCTCCCTCCGCCGCACTAGCACATTTGTGCTAATCGACCGCCCCGCCCACCGGCGTTATATTCCTTCGCAACCCCCGATGCTCCCCAACATTGCCGCTGTGCAGTGCGCGGGATCGTTGTGCCTGGAAATCAGAACAACACCAAGGAAGAAACGCCATGAAACTCCATTCCAACCTGTGCAAAGTCGCCATCGTCAGCGCTCTGCTGCTTGGCGCCAGCGGCTGCCAGACCGCCAAACCTACCGAAGCCAGCATGAAAGAACGGGCCCAGACGGTCATCGGTAAACCGGTGTCGAAAATCGACAACATCCGCAGCGACAGCACCCTCACCTACTACACCGCGTACACACCGGCCGGCGAGTACAACTGCGAGTTGCCCAGCGGCGCGATTATCGCCGTGGCGAGCATGGGCATCATGACCCCGCCGCTGTCCTGCCTGCCGAAAGGCGCCTCACCGATCCCGGTTCAGTAATTCATTTTCTCGGTAAAGGACTACGTTTCATCATGAAAATCCTGATTGCTTCTCTCACCCTCACTGCCCTTGCCCTGACCGGCTGCGCCACGCCCAAACAGTGGGAAGCCACCGGCGGCAGCAAGAACGACGGCGTGGTTCAGGTCTCATATGAACTGGGCCAGTTCGAAAGCGGCCAGACCAACGCCGCGCAAGGCCTCACTGTCGCCATGGAGCGCTGCAAGACCTGGGGCTACAAGAACGCCGAGGTCACCGGTTCGGAGAAAAACATCTGCCGCACCATGGGCCAGTTCAACTGCCTGCAAACCACCATCACTCAGGACTACCTCTGCAAGCGTTGAGTCAAACCTGCTCGGCCGGCTCGGTTTGCCGGTCGCGCAGGCTGCGCAAGGTCGCGCGCAGCTCGGCCGGGCGCACCGGTTTGGACAGGATGGCAATTTGGCGGTCGTGCAAGGCCGCCTGTATTTTTTCCATGTCATGCCCGGTGATGATCATCGCCGGCACCGCAAAACCCCGATGGCGCCGCACCTCGTCAATGCACTCGATACCCGTGGAATGTGTACCCAGATCGTAGTCGGCGACGATGATGTCGCAATCGGTGCGCAGATTCTCTCCGCTCAACTCGCCCTGCACCACGCAGCCCCAGCGCTCGAGCAGCGCCGAGGTTGCCAGCAAGACGTTGCGATCATCCTCCACCAGACACACCTTCAGCCCGGTCAACAGGCCGGCCTGCCGCACGTCGTCACGCATGACCGGCAACTGCGGCGCCACGGCCACCGGCAAGCCATACAGGGAGACCGCCGTGCCACGCCCAAGCTGCGAGCGCAAGGCCACATCGACGCCGATCAACTGCCCCAGACGCTTGACGATCGACAGCCCGAGGCCGACGCCTTCCACGTCCTTGTCCCGCACCTGACGCACTCGGTAAAACTCCTCGAAGACCTTCGGCAGATGCTCCTCGGCAATGCCGTTGCCACGGTCATAAATCACGATGGCCAGCCCGCTGCCGCGTTTGCGCACGCCGATCAGCACCGGGCGTTGCGCGCCGTACTTGAAGCAGTTGGAAAGTACGTTCTGCACCATGGTCGCGAGCAACGCCGGATCGCTCTGCACCCAGTGCTGGCACGGACGCAGACGCAACTCCACGCCCGCCCAGCGCGCCGCCTCGGCGTTCTGGCGGATCAGGTCGGCCAGCCACTCGCCGAGATTGAACACTTGCAGCCTGGGCAAAATGCGCCCGTTGTCGAGGGTGTAGAGATCAAGAATCGAACGGAACAACTGCGAGACGTTGAGCAGCGAACGGTCGATGTTGTCGACCAGTTGCCGCTCCTGCTCGCCCAGCCGCGACTCGCGCAGGCACGCGGTAAACAGGCCGATGGAGTGAATCGGCTGGCGCAGATCATGGCTGGCCTGAGCGAGAAACCGCGACTTTTCCAGATTGGCCGCGACCGCCTCTTCGGAAGCCTTGCGCGTGCGCTCCAGCAGCAAGTGTGCGTAGAACGGGATCACCGTGCTGGTGAGCATCAACATCAGCACCATGTACGGTTGCGCCTGCCATACCGGCGTCAACCGATAAACCGCCAGCAACGCCAGCAGCGCCAACCCCGTGGCAATCGCCAGATAACGCGAGCCGTAGCGCATGCCATTACCGAGGTTGACCCAGATGATCACCGCGTACAGCGGCAACGCCGCTTCACCGCCGAGCACCAGGCCGAAACAGGTGCCAGTGTAATCGTGGACCATGGCAAAAATCCGCCGCGCCGGGTAATGCCCCGGCCAGCGCGCAATAGCCTGGCGCAAGACAATCGACGCCAACAGAAACAGCGCGATGTAGATCACCACCGGCAGATAGACATCGAAGCGCTGACCCGGCAAGACACCGAGCACGCAGATGTAAACCATGGCGATGCTGGCGATGATAATCCGCAGATTGGCCTGATCCAGCTCAGTGTTTTTCTCGAACTTCATGGGCAACGTCCTTGTGCGACAGTCATCAGATTCAGCAGCGGTCGGCAGGCAATCTGCGTTTGCGGTGCTAAGGTGCATGCCGTAAACCACGCTGATCCAGGGAGGGTCACGTCATGACTTGCCGCATCATCATAGCCGACGATCACCCGTTGTTTCGCGAGGCCATGCGGCGCACCGTGCAGCGCCTGCTGCCCGAGGCGACTATCGAGGAGGCCGGCGACCTCGACGCCGTGCTGGCCTTGCTGCCCGCCGGCAGCGAGCCGGACACACTGATTCTCGACCTGCGCTTCCCCGGTCTGACCTGCATCAGCCAACTCGCCGAGCTGCGGCGAAAACTGCCGCGCACCACATTGATCGTGGTGTCGATGGTCGACGACGAGGGGTTGATCGGCGAAGTGATGGCGGCTGGCATCGACGGTTTCATCGGCAAGAACATTGCCCCGGATGAGATCGGCGAGGCGATTCTGGCGATCCGCGAAGGCGAAGTGCTGGTCAGGTTCGCCCCTTCCGGGCTGCTGCCGCTGGAGACCGGCACCGCCCTCACCCCGCGTCAGCAGGACGTGTTGCGGCTGATCGCCCAAGGCAAGACCAACAAGGAAATTGCCCGGGAACTGGATATTTCGCCGTTCACCGTGCGCATCCACGTGTCGTCGCTGTTGCGCACGCTCAACGTGCCGTCGCGGGCGGCCGCTGCGGTGAAATATTCGGGAGGCAGTGGCGCAATTTAAATGAACCCTGCGCGCTTGGGCTCACCTAACTGAAAGACCATCAGGAGGTAGCCCATGCAAATTGAACCCGTCTGGATCGTACTCGCCGTCGTTCTTGTGATCATCGAATTGTGGGCGATCAACCGCGTGCGCAAGAGCGCAGGCAAAGGCAGCAACAAAGGCGTGTGGATCATCGCCATCGTGTTCGTACCGTTGTTTGGCCTGATTGCCTGGGCACTGGCCGGGCCGAAACACGTTACGCAGGATTGAGAAAAAACCCGTGTAGGAGCTGCCGCAGGCTGCGATCTTTTGACTTTCAAGATCAAAAGATCGCAGCCTGCGGCAGCTCCTACACGGGAAGCAGTGTTTATGGATCAACCTGCGCCATTAGCTCCGGCAGCGATTCCGGCCGTTTGGCATAGCGCTGCGCCAACACCGCACAGACCATCAATTGAATCTGATGGAACAGCATCAGCGGCAGAATCAACACGCCAATCGTGCTGCCGGCAAACAACACCTGCGCCATTGGCACGCCGGTGGCCAGACTCTTCTTCGAGCCGCAGAACAGAATGGTGATGCGGTCTTCCTGGCTGAAACCGAACGCCTTGCCCAGCAAGGTCGACGCCAGCAGCACCAGCGCCAGCAGAATGCAGCAGACCACCACCAGCCCCAGCAGATCGACTACCGGAATCTGATGCCAGATACCTTCGTTGACCGCCTCGCTGAATGCGCCGTACACCACCAGCAGAATCGAACCCTGATCGACAAACTTCAGCCAGTTCTTGTTGCGGCCGACCCACGCGCCGATCCAGCGCCGAGCGATCTGCCCGGCAATGAACGGCAGCAGCAGTTGCACGCTGATCTTCAAGATCGCATCGAGGGTCGAACCGCCGTCACCGTGCACGTTCAGCAGCAGCGTCACCAGCAACGGCGTGAGGAAGATCCCGAACAGGCTCGACGCCGCTGCACTGCAGATCGCCGCCGGGATATTGCCTCGAGCCAGCGAGGTGAAGGCAATCGCCGACTGCACGGTGGCGGGCAACGCGCAGAGGTAGAGCATGCCCATGTACAGCTTGTCGCCAATCAGCGGCGACAGCAGCGGTTTCAGCGCCAGGCCGAGCAGCGGGAACAGCACGAAGGTCAGGCCGAACACCAACAGGTGCAGGCGCCAGTGGCCGGCACCGGCGATGATCGATTCACGCGACAGTTTCGCGCCATGCAGGAAAAACAGCAGCGCGATGGCGATGTTGGTCAGCCAGCCGAACCCCACCGCGACCTGCCCGCTGGCCGGCAGAAAACTGGCCAGCAGCACGACGCCGATCAGGGTCAGGGTGAAATTGTCGGGCAGGAATCTTGGGCGGGTCATGGGTTTGTTCTTCCGGGGTTGCCAGTACGTGACTGCGACTCTAACGTGAGGAGAAATTACCGACTAACGCCGAAGAGCCGACAGATGCCGCCTAAAGGACATGAGAAAAGCTTCCGGCGCAGCATTCCCGGGTTGCCCAGCCTGCCCCGTCCGCTGTACGGGCGCACCGAATCGCTGCCCAATCGCGCACTGACCCGACGTCACAGTCACCCGTGGGTGCAATTGTCGTACGCGATTCAGGGCGTGCTTGAGGTGCAGACCAGCGCCGGACGTTTCGTCGCGCCACCGGAGCGCGCGGTGTGGATTCCGGCGGGCGTGCCGCACCGAGTGTTCAGCTCGCCGCACACGGAAATGCGCAGCCTGTACATCGATTGCAGCGTGGCCGGCTGGGCGCTTGAGCGCTGTCATGTGCTGGGCGTCAGCGACCTGTTGCGCGAGCTGATTCGTGCGTTCAGTCTGGTCCCGGTGGAATACGACGAGAGCGGCGCGCATGGCCGCCTGGCCCAGGTGATCCTCGATCAACTGGCCGAGGCTCCGCAGATCGACTTGATGCTGCCGCTGCCGCAGGACAGCCGTCTGCAGCAGATCTATCAAAGCCTGGAGCAACATCCGGAACAGCAGACCACACTGCAGCACTGGAGCGAAAAATTCGGCGTCACCGAGAAAACCCTCAGCCGTCTGTTTTTGCGCGACACCGGCCTGACCTTCCGCGCCTGGCGTCAGCGCTTGCGTCTGCTGGGCGCGCTGACCCCGCTGGAACGCGGCGAACGCGTCACCGACGTGGCTCTGGCCTGCGGTTATGACTCGACCTCGGCGTTCATCGCAGCCTTTCGCCAACAGTTTGGCGAGACACCGGGGGAATTTTTTCGTTGAGTTTTGTCGATATTTATCGAATTAGCACATGCCATTCGGCTAAGTTCAGGGTAGAGTTTCGCTCATCGGTAATTCTTCACACGTTTCGACGATAACCATAATGACCCACCCCTTTAGCGAACCTGTCGGCGGTAACAGCATGATCGAAGTCACTGAAGTCTCCATTGCTCAATTACGCGCGGCGCTCGACGCCGGCCAGACCACCGCGGTTGAACTGGTGCAGGCCTATCTGGCCCGGATCGACGCCTACGACGGCCCGAACACCGCCACCGCACTGAATGCCGTGGTGGTGCGCAACCCCGAGGCTTTGGCTGAAGCCCAGGCGTCCGATGCGCGCCGCGCCAAGGGCGAAACCCTCGGCCCGCTCGACGGTATCCCTTACACCGCCAAGGACAGCTATCTGGTCAAGGGGCTGACCGCCGCCTCGGGCAGCCCGGCCTTCGCCGATCTGGTGGCGCATCGCGACGCCTTCACCATCGAACGCCTGCGCGCCGCCGGGGCGATCTGCCTGGGCAAGACCAACATGCCGCCGATGGCCAATGGCGGCATGCAGCGTGGCGTCTATGGCCGGGCCGAAAGCCCTTACAACGCGGCCTACCTGACCGCGCCGTTTGCTTCCGGCTCGTCCAACGGTGCCGGCACCGCTACCGCTGCGAGTTTCTCGGCCTTCGGCCTGGCGGAAGAAACCTGGTCGAGCGGTCGCGGCCCGGCGTCGAACAACGGTCTGTGCGCCTACACGCCATCGCGCGGGGTGATTTCGGTACGCGGCAACTGGCCGCTGACGCCGACCATGGACGTGGTGGTGCCGTACGCCCGGACCATGGCCGATCTGCTTGAAGTGCTCGATGTGGTGGTCGCCGAAGACCCCGACACCCGTGGCGATCTGTGGCGCCTGCAGCCGTGGGTGCCGATCCCGAGCGTTGCTTCGGTACGCCCGGCGTCCTACGCTGAACTGGCGGTGAAATCCGATGCACTGGCCGGCAAACGCCTCGGTGTGCCGAAGATGTACATCAATGCCGACCCTGAAGCCGGCACCAGCGAAGCCCCAGGCATCGGCGGCCCGACCGGGCAGCGCATCAACACCCGCCCTTCGGTGATCGACCTGTGGAAACAGGCTCGCGCCGCTCTGGAAGCGGCCGGCGCCGAAGTCATCGAAGTGGATTTCCCGCTGGTCTCCAACTGCGAAGGCGACCGCCCCGGCGCACCGACCGTGTTCAATCGCGGCATCGTCTCCAAGGAATTTCTGCACCACGAACTGTGGGACCTGTCAGCCTGGGCCTTCGATGATTTCCTGCGCGCCAACGGTGATCCCAAGCTCAACCGTCTGGCCGACGTCGACGGGCCGAAAATATTCCCGCACGACCCGGGCACCCTGCCCAACCGTGAAGGCGATCTGGCCGCCGGCATGGACGAATACGTGCGCATGGCCCAACGCGGCATCACCCCGTGGGACCAGATACCGACCCTGCCGGACGGCCTGCGCGGCCTGGAAAAGACCCGCAAGCTCGACCTCGAAGACTGGATGGATGCGCTGAAACTCGACGCGGTATTGTTCCCGACCAACGCCGACGTCGGCCCGGCAGATGCCGATATCAATCCGGAATCAGCGGACATCGCCTGGAGCAATGGTGTCTGGGTCGCCAACGGCAATCTGGCGATCCGGCACCTCGGCGTGCCGACTGTCACCGTACCAATGGGGATCATGGCCGACATCGGCATGCCGGTTGGTCTGACTTTCGCCGGTCGTGCTTACGATGACTCGAATCTGTTGCGTCTGGCCTCGGCGTTCGAGGCGACCGGTTCGAAGCGTCAGGTGCCGCCGCGCACTCCGGCGCTGACTGCCGGCAAGTAACAGAGAGGGTTGGATTGAGGCTCGATAGGGTCTCAATCCGCTTTCGGCGCATTAACCCCACTCGTTTCTGCATCACTACACACCTGCCAACACACTCCCCCATACCTGACAACTGATAGTTCTGACAGTAGCGGTCGAACAGGACGGCGAGTAACGTTCTCGCTCAATGGGCTTTTCATTTAGAAACCCCAAAAACCGTTGAGCACTGAAGGAACGCAACCATGAGCAATGCCATTCTGCTTAAACAACTTGGCGTCGATGAAAACTCGAAGCCATTACCCATCAAAGTAAAACAGCAACCCGAGGATAAATACTACAAAGCCAAATTCACCCCTGATTTTCCGCCCATTCCGAGTTTCGAACCGAATCTGTTTATTTATGCTTCCTTGCTTCCCGGCTCAGTCAGTATCATCGGCCGACATCACACAGCGGACGATTTCTACCAGATTACTATCATCATTGATCAGAAGCTCGAAAGCGGCACATACCCGATTAAGAAAGGTGACGAAAGCCGTGTGCGTGCCAACGTCATTTCCGCTGGAGGGATCATTTCGAGTGACAAGGGCGAAATCAAACTTAAGCGAGACAACATAAAAGAATCAATCTACGCAGAATTTGATTTTCAAATAGAATCCGGTGGAACGTCCTACAAAGTAGAGGGCAGATTAGAACTGCGGGCGACGGGTCCTCTTTAAAATCCTCCACAATAGGAAAGTCATTCGTAAACACACATCAATGCCAAACGGGTAAGTGCCTGCCCGCAGTGTTTGGCAGCTGTGCCTTCCAAATGAATTCACGCTAAAAATTACTCTGTATTCACGCATCAATGCCGTTCGTCATTGCAAATGATGCCTGCCGCAAAAAAGCCAGACACTTCGTTTTTATCGAATCCTGCCTCAGAAATATACGATTTTTCCTTGGCATTCACTCCTCGCTAGCATGTCCCGGTCTGCCTCCAACGACATAAAAGACAGGGAGATTGCCATGCCAACTGACAATATCAACATCGGCGAACCATGGATGTGGGGCGCGTTTATCGTCTTCGTCCTCGCTATGCTTGCACTGGATCTGTTCGTCCTCGGCGGACGCAAGGCGCACCGCGTTTCAGTGCGCGAAGCGTCCTGTTGGGTGATCGCCTGGTGCGCACTGGCCATGGCTTTCGCCGGATTGCTCTGGTGGTATCTGCACGGCGAATTCGGCGCCGAGATTGCCCAGCGCAAAACCCTGGAATTCCTCACCGGTTATCTGATCGAACAGTCGCTGTCGATCGACAACATGTTCGTCTTCGTGATGATCTTCAGCTACTTCGCCGTGCCACCGGAATTGCAACGGCGGGTGCTGCTGTATGGCGTGCTCGGGGCGATCGTGATGCGCGCGGCGATGATCTTCGCCGGGGTGTGGCTGGTATCGCAGTTCGAGTGGCTGTTGTATGCCTTCGGGGTGTTCCTGATTATCACCGGGATCAAGATGCTGATGTTTGCCGAGCAGCAACCTGATCTCGACAAAAACCCGCTGCTGTGCTGGGTGCGCGGACACATGCGGATCACTCAGGGCTTTCATGGCGAGCGCTTTTTCGTGCTGCAGAACGGCGTGCGCTGGGCCACGCCGATGTTCCTGGTGCTGGTGCTGATCGAGGCCAGCGACCTGATGTTTGCGGTCGACAGCATCCCGGCGATCTTCGCAGTCACCACCGATCCGTTCATCGTGTTCACCTCGAATATCTTCGCGATCATGGGCCTACGGGCGCTGTACTTCTTGCTGGCGGACATGGCTGACCGCTTTCATTTGCTCAAGTACGGACTGGCGATCGTGCTGGTGTTCATCGGCGGCAAAATGACGCTGATGCCCTGGTTCCACATGCCGGTGGAATGGTCGCTGGCGGTGGTCGGTGGGGTGATACTGGGGTCGGTGGTAATGAGCCTGCTCATCACCCGCACGGAAGACCCAACCCAATCCCTGTAGGCGCTGCCGCAGGCTGCGATCTTTTGATTTTGCTTCCTGAAAAACAAGATCAAAAGATCGCAGCCTGCGGCAGCTCCTACAGGGGGGGTAGTTACTTGTCGGACTTGATGCTGGTCCACACCCGCGTGCGTACGCGTTCGAGTTTTTGCGGCAGTGGCTGGACCACGTAGAGGGTTTTCAGGGCTTCAGGCGTTGGCGTCAGGTTCGGGTTGGCGGTGATGTCTTTGTTCACCAGCGGCATCGAATCCTTGTTCACGTTCGGGTAGCCGAGGAAATCACTGATCGGCGCAATGACTTTCGGATCGAGCAAGGTGTTGAGGAACTCGTGCGCCTCTTCGACATTCTTCGCGCTCTTCGGAATGGCAAAGGTATCGAACCAGATCGGCGCGCCCTCTTTCGGCAAGCGCCAGTCAACCACCACACCGTTGCCCGCCTCTTTCGCACGGTTGCCGAACTGATAGAAGCTGCCGGAGTAACCGATGGCCACGCAGATGTCGCCGTTGGCGATGTCAGTCATGTATTTGGCCGAGTTGAAGTAGGTCACGTACGGACGAATCTTCAGCATCAGGTCCTTGGCCTTTTCATAGTCGGCCGGGTTCTGGCTGTTCGGGTCGAGGCCGAGGTAATGCAGGGCCAGCGGCAGAATTTCCGACGGCGAATCGAGCATCGCCACGCCGCAGGATTTGAGCTTCTCCATATTCTCCGGCTTGAACACCAGATCCCAGCTGTCGACCGGCGCGTTGTCACCAAGCGCTGCCTTGACCTTGGCCGGGTTGAAACCGATCAGTACCGTGCCGTACATGTAGGGCACGCCGTACTGATTGCCAGGGTCATTGGCGTCGAGCAGTTTGAGCAGCGCCGGATCCTGGTGACTCCAGTTCGGCAGTTTCGACTTGTCGAGTTTCTGGAACACGCCGGCCTTGATCTGAGTGTCGATGAACTGGTTCGACGGCACCACCAGGTCATAGCCGGAGTTGCCGGTGAGCAGCTTGGCTTCCAGCGATTCATTGGTGTCGAAGGTGTCCCAGGTCACTTTGATGCCGGTTTTCGCGGCGAAATCCTTGGGCACCGACGGCAGGATGTAATCCGCCCAGTTGTAGACCCGCAGCTCGCGCTGCTCGGCGTGTACCGCGCTGGCCAGCAGCGTCAGCCCACACACGGTGGCACCCAGAATGCGTTTCATCGTGACCATGGTTGTTTCCCCGGAATGCGACGTGAGATCGATGGTTTTTATGTTCTGTACACGGCAGCGGCTGTAAAGGTAGCCAAGGGCAAGCAAAGTCCAGCGTTTAGTTATGGCTTTGATTCTTGCCGACCACGCGGTCGTGGCACAGTGGGGGATGGGCCAAAAGGGGATCGAAATGGCCAATATGAATGACCGCACGAATGCACAAGGTCTAAGGAAACGTCACTTGTGGTGAGGGGATTTATCCCCGATGGGTTGCGAAGCGGCCCCTTTATATCTCAAAGGGGGCCGCACTCGCTGATGTCACGACTGCTTCGCAGCCGATCGGGGATAAATCCCCTCGCCACGTTGCTTCTGCATCTGCCCGCGTGTGGCGAGGCAGTAATACAACGGCACTGTCACCACCAGGCCAAACAGCCACGACAGATCCGCACCGTCCACCAGATTGGCGTACGGCCCGACGTACAGCGAGGTGTTGGCGAACGGCAACTGCACGATGATGCCGATGAAATAGGCAATAATCGCGTGCAGATTGAAGCGCCCGTAAATGCCACCGTCCGCGCGAAAGATCGAGGTGATGTCATAGCTGCCGCGCTTGATCAGGTAGAAGTCGATCAGATTGATCGACGCCCACGGCACCAGCACCAGCAGCAACGCCAGAATCAGCCCGATGAACTGCGAAATGAAATCCGCCGAAGCACCGAGCGCCACCACGCAGCAAGCCGCCAGCACCACGCTCGACAACACCACGCGCACCCTGATGCTCGGCGTCCACTGGCTGGCGAACGTCTGGATCGAGGTGATGATCGACAGCACCGCGCCATACAGATTCAGCGCGTTGTGGCTGATGATGTTGAGCAAGAACAGCACCATCAGAATCGGTCCCAGCCACCCGGTGGACTGCTTGACCGCCGCCATCGCCTCGGTGCCTTCCGGCGTCGCCAGAACCGCCACCGCGCCAAAGCTGAACGACAGAATCGTGCCCAGCGTCGCGCCCAGATAAGTAGCCCAGAACGGTTTGGCGATGCCGATATCCGCCGGCAGATAACGCGAATAGTCGGACACGTACGGCGAGAAGCTGATCTGCCAGATGATCCCCAGCGACACCGTCGCCAGCCAGCCGGACAGATTGAAACTGCCGCGCGTCAGGAAGTCCGCCGGCAAGTCGTGAGCGAAGATGTAAATGAAACCGGCGAGCAGCGCGCTGCCCATCACCCAGGTGCCGATGCGGTTCAGTGTATGGATGAAGTTGTAGCCGATCACACCAATCGCCGTGGCCGCCAGTGCGCCGATCAGAATGCTCAGCGGCGCCGGTACCGACGGTGCAATGCCGACAATCGATTTACCGGCAAGCACGATGTTGGAAATGAAGAAACCGATGTAGATCAGCGCCGCAAAAAACACGATCAGCAGTGCGCCGTAACGCCCGAACTGACCACGACTCTGGACCATTTGCGGAATGCCCATGCGCGGGCCTTGCGCCGACGCCAGCGCGATCACCACCCCGCCGATCAGGTGCCCCAGCGCAATCGCCAGCAGCCCCCAGAACAAGTCGAGATGAAACACCTGAACCACCATGGCCCCGGTGACGATCGGCAGTGGCGCAATGTTGGTGCTGAACCAAAGGGTGAAAAGGTCGCGGGCCTTCCCGTGGCGTTCCGCGAGTGGGACGTAGTCGACCGTGTGATTCTCGATCAACGGATCTTGCCGGGACATCTGGGACATATGCATGAACTCGAGTTTGTCTGTTCTTATCTTTGTATGAAGCCAAACCGGGGGGACTCTTTGGCCGCCCCTCAGATGCAGACCATATTATGGTATTCCAAACATTTCACAAGACTGATCCGTAGTTTACGGCGCCAGCTGATACGCCATCTTCAATGATCCTGCGGCCTGCAGGCCAGCCGAAAGCCCAATAAATGCTGAGTTTCCGACGAAAGCACCACGTTTATCGGTTCAGCCTAAAAGCCCTTGCAAAGAAAAAATACTGGTATACCATCAGACCAACAAATACATAAAAATCGCGTCACAACACCCGAGGATCACCCAATGATCGATACTGCCATTTACAAACAAGTCATGGGCTCGTTTCCGTCCGGCGTCACTGTCATCACCACGCTGGACGATGACGGCCAGATCGTTGGCCTCACTGCCAGCGCCTTCAGCTCACTGTCGATGGACCCGGCGCTGGTGCTGTTCTGCCCCAACTACAGCTCCGACTCCTACCCTGTACTGATCAAGAACAAGCGCTTTGCGATCCACGTCCTCTCCGGTGGCCAGCAGAGCGAAGCCTATGCCTTCGCCCGCAAAGGCAAGGACAAGGCGCAAGGCATCGAGTGGACATTGAGCGAGCTGGGCAATCCGATCCTGGCCAATGCGACGGCTATCATCGAGTGTGAGTTGTGGCGCGAATACGAAGGTGGTGACCACGCGATCATGGTCGGCGCAGTGAAAAATCTGATCGTCCCGGAGCAAATCGCCGGGCCGCTGGTTTACTGCCACGGCAAGATGGGCGCCCTGCCCGTTCTGGCCTGATCGTCAGCCCTACACAAATCAACTGTGGGAGCGAGCTTGCTCGCGAAGGCGTCTTGTCAGTCGCCATAGATGCTGGCCGTTACACCGCTTTCGCGAGCAAGCCCCTCACACCAGTAGCCTCAACAACAAAAGATCCGAGGAAGCGTCATGAAATTTTCCCTGTTCATCCACATGGAACGCTGGGACGAAAGCGTCAGCCACCGCCAACTGTTCGAAGACCTGACCGAACTGACCCTGATGGCCGAGGCCGGTGGTTTCAGCACCGTGTGGATCGGCGAACACCACGCGATGGAATACACCATCTCGCCAAGCCCGATGCCGCTGCTGGCCTACCTCGCCGCCAAAACCACCACCATTCACCTCGGCGCCGGCACCATCATCGCGCCGTTCTGGCACCCGCTGCGGGTCGCTGGTGAATGCGCGCTGCTCGACGTCATCAGCAACGGACGCATGGAAGTCGGCCTGGCCCGTGGCGCCTATCAGGTTGAGTTCGACCGCATGGCCGGCGGCATGCCTGCTTCATCCGGCGGCCAGGCACTGCGCGAGATGGTCCCGGTGGTCCGCGCCCTCTGGCAAGGCGACTACGCCCACGACGGCGACATCTGGAAATTCCCCACCTCCACCAGCGTGCCGAAACCGATCCAGAAGCCGAATCCGCCAATGTGGATCGCCGCCCGCGACCCCGACTCGCACAACTTCGCCGTGGCCAACGGCTGCAACGTGATGGTCACGCCGTTGATGAAAGGCGACGAAGAAGTCCTCGACCTGAAGAACAAATTCCAGACCGCACTGGACAACAATCCAGACGTGCCGCGTCCGCAACTGATGGTGCTGCGCCACACCCATGTGCACTCGGCGGACGATCCGGACGGCTGGAAAGTCGGTGCAAAAGCCATCTCGCGTTTCTACCGCACCTTCGATGCCTGGTTCGGCAACAAGGAAGTACCGGTCAACGGCTTCCTCGCTCCGAGTCCGGAAGAGAAATTTGCCGGGCGTCCGGAGTTTGAACTGGAGAGTTTGCACAAGACGGCGATGATTGGTACGCCGGAGGAGATCATTCCGCGCATCAAGTACTACCAGGAACTGGGGGTGGATGAGTTCAGTTTCTGGTGTGACAACAGCTTGCCGCATGCAGAGAAGAAGAAGTCGCTGGAGTTGTTTATCAAGTATGTGGTGCCGGCGTTTCGCTGAGCGACTTGTAAAAAAACCGGGCATCAGCCCGGTTTTTTGATAGGTATCTCCGAAACAGTTCGAATATCAAAGGAAATTTTGCAATCAACAATTCAATACCGATAATCCGCAAAGAAAAATAGCGCATACAAAAAGAATGCAAAAACTGCTAATGCCGCCCGCCCGGCGGGGTCAGCATCCGGGCCTAATCCACCGGGTGCAATGGCAACCGTCGCCCCTCTTGAATAGTTATAAACACCTTGAGCAAACCATAACTGAACAGCAAGTACCGTAAAAAAACGTCCCCAGCTGCCATTGAATTGGAAGTAGCCATTGAGTAGTGCTGCGAGCAATAGCCCTCCCCCCACCCAATAACGGTATTTGAATAACCAGTTGATTCTTGATTTACCTGTTACAGACATCGACAGTTCCTTTAACGATATTGCCTCAAACGTCCTGCGCGCCCAAAAAACTGGAAACGCTACCTGCGGTCACAGGTATGGTTCATTCGAGCGGGACCCGCCCACCTTCATCATTGAAATAATCATGAAACGCGTCAATGATTGCGTCAAAAGTGCCATCGCGACCTTTAAGGGCTTGAAACTCTTTGGAACTGATAAAGTTACGCCCTACGCCCTCGGAAAATTTTAACTTGGCATTGGCCTTACTCAGAGCCAGCACACCAAACTCTTCGTAAGCGCTTTCAAACAATAGCCAATCAAAACCCAGATTACCGACGATCATCGGATAATCCGCAGTACCTTTGAAAAAATCCCGAAAGCCAGAATTCAAGACTTCGATACTTTCACCGACATTGTTCCCATCGAAAAGGTAGCACAAGCCAGGAGGTGCGCTGAACAAGGCGAATACGTCTGTCGAGAAAACTTCATAGTTCAAGCAAACCAGTTCACTGAGAACATCAGTAGTACTTAGCATTGGTCTTTCAAAAAAATAATACTCAAGCCCTGAATCAAGAAAGACCATCGCAGGAAGATCTTTCTCCAAATCAAGGTGATTCGCTAACGCTGCCGTTATCCGATTCACTTCTTTAAATTCAACTTTTAACAGGCTCATTTACTCAACCTTGAATCGGATTTTGACAGTCGGGCTTGTAACAGGGATTGAACAATCGATGCGGTTGCGGTTTTCCGGGGTTAATCCTTGGTTCAGTGCGCAACGCCCAACTTCGTCGCCACGTCCTGGGGTGCCAGCAGGCGGCCATCCGCTGAACGCAATTCCAGTTTGCTGATCGGCTGACGCTGCTGCGCATCAACCATCACCGAACCCGGCTCACCCGGCGCATACAGGTGCTCACCGCCCCACTGCGACAGCGCAACGATCACCGTCTGCAAGGCCTTGCCGCGTTCAGTCAGCACGTATTCCTTGTAGGCACCGCCATCGGCGGCCGGCACGGTTTGCAGAATCCCCTGCTCGACCAGGGCCTTGAGCCGGGCGCTGAGCATGTTCTTGGCGATGTCCAGATTTTTCTGAAAATCGCTGAAACGGCGGATGCCCTCCAGCGCATCGCGGATGATCAGCAGCGACCACCAGTCGCCGATCAGATCCAGCGTACGGGCGACCGGGCAGGCATTGCCGTGCAGGCTTTTGCGCTTCACAGGGTGTTTCTCCATCAAACCAGCGTGTGGTTGCATCTTACAACTGTGACGCTGGAAAAGAACCTCGCCGCCCGCCATGGCAATTGAGCACTTGCGTACAAGTGACCGCCGCGATTTGCGCCGATAGTGATGAGCGGCCATTGCGGCATCCGGCCTTCCCGAACGATCGCCCACACCAAGGAGTTTCCATGAGCACATTCACTACCGATGACGGCACACAGATCTATTTCAAGGACTGGGGCAGCGGCAAACCCGTGTTGTTCAGCCATGGCTGGCCGCTGGATGCCGACATGTGGGAATACCAGATGGAATACCTGAGCAGTCGCGGCTACCGCACGATTGCCTTCGACCGCCGTGGTTTCGGCCGCTCCGATCAACCGTGGACCGGCTACGACTACGACACCTTCGCCGATGACATCGCGCAACTGATCAACCACCTCGACCTGCGCGACGTCACACTGGTCGGCTTCTCCATGGGTGGTGGCGACGTCAGCCGCTACATCGCCCGCCACGGCAGCGAGCGCGTTGCCGGGCTGGTGTTGCTGGGTGCGGTGACGCCGCTGTTCGGCAAGAAGGCCGACTATCCGCAAGGCGTCGACACGGCGGTGTTCGACGGAATCAAGGCTGGCCTGCTCAAGGATCGCGCGCAGTTCATCGCGGATTTCGCCGCGCCGTTCTACGGCACCAATCAGGGCCAGACAGTCTCCGACGGCGTGCTCACGCAAACCCTGAACATCGCCCTGCTCGCCTCGCTGAAAGGCACCGTGGATTGTGTCACCGCGTTCTCCGAAACCGACTTCCGACCGGACATGGCGAAGATCGACGTGCCGACCCTGGTGATCCACGGTGACGGCGATCAGATCGTGCCGTTCGAAACCACCGGCAAGCAAGCCGCCGCGCTGATCAAAGGCGCTGAGCTGAAAGTCTATGCCGGCGCCCCCCACGGTTTTGCCGTAACGCACACCGAAGCGCTGAACGAAGATTTGCTGGCTTTCCTCAACCGCTAAAAACGCTGCGCTGATCAGGCACCCACCCGGTCAGCGCACGTTGCGATACAGCATCAGCCGCGCGCTCTCGTGTAGCCCCCGCGTCAGTTCCACCAGGCGCTGGAATTCCTCGGGATTTTGCCCGGCGACGTTATCCAGCGGGGTCTTCGACGCCAGGTCATGCAGGGTCGGTGAGCTGCCGTCGTGCTGCATCTGCAAGAGGAAATCCTTGGTCACCCCGCCAATCACCGGGAACGTGCCCTCGCGCAGCACCAGCGGCACCACGCGCTCACCTTCCGGAGCCGGTTGCTGGACATCGCGGCCCATCGCGCCATTGCTGAACGGCACGCCGGCCATCCCCGCCACCGTCGGCAGCAGATCCGTCAGCCCCACCGCTTGCTCGATGACCTTCGGCGCCAGCAGCCCCGGGGCGTGAATCAGCAGCGGCACATGATTACTTTCCAGCCCCAGTTGCTCGAACGCCGGCGGCATGTGCGGGATCTGGCTGATGCGCGTGTTGTGGTCGCCGAAGAACACAAAAATCGTGTTGTCGTAATAGCCGCCGGCCTTGGCCAATTCCATTAATTTGCCGATATTGAAGTCCAGCAGGCGCACCGCGTTGTATTGCTCGACGCTGCGCGAACCGGCGGCCTGCACCTGTTCCAGCGACAGGTTGCTGACCTCGAAGCCGTCGTTGTCCTTGGGGATGGTGAACGGTCGATGGTTGCCCGAGGTTTGCACGTAGGCGAAGAACGGTCGGTCCTTCGGCAGGTCGCGCAGGATGCGGTCGCTCTCCTTGAACAGATCCAGATCGGAAATCCCCCACACGTCCACCAGCGGCGAACGCCAGTCACTCTCCTGATACAGGCGCACGCCGTCGATGCTCTGCTGGATCAGCGCGTTGATGTTGGCCCAACCGGCATTGCCGCCGATCATGTAGAGCTTCTGGTAATCGGTGAACGCATTGATCAGCGTGTGCTGACGGGTGATCAGCGGATGGCGCGTCGCAGTCTCGCGGCGGGTCACGTCGGGGACGCCGGTGATGCTTGCCCACACGGTTTTCGCGGTGCCGGTGACTGGCACATAGAAGTGCTTGAAAAACCAGCTTTGGGTCGCCAGTTGATCGAGGTTCGGCGTCGGGTTCAGCGGATTGCCGTAGGCGCCGACGGCGCTGGTGCCCAGTGATTCGAGCATGACGAACATCACATTCGGCGCGCCCGGCAGCCGATACGGCTGCACGGCTTGCTGCCGCTCGAAACTCAGGCTTTGCGGATCCGGTCGATCCACGTCCAGATAGCGGGCAATCACTGGATAGTGCTCGCGCACCTGCTGCTCATCGAATTGCGCCTGCCCGGTTTTCAACGTGTCGTACAGGAACAGCACCGGGTTCAGACCGACCGCGGCGATCTGCGCGTTACCGGAGAAGAAAGCATCGCTCCAGCGCAGCGGCACCGGGTTTTCCAGATTGAGATTGTCGACGCGACCCAGCAGCGCCAGCAGCACCGCGAACACGCCCAGCCCGGTGCCGAATGCCAGCGATGAACGCCGTATAACCTTGGCTTCACGGGCCAGTGTCAGCCGTTCCAGCTGCAAAAGTCCGTAGAAGCAGACGCCCAGCACCGCCAACCAGCCGAGCGCGACCCACAGCACCGGATAGGTTTCCCAGACCATCTGTTGCGAGATCTGCGCGTCTTCCAGGTAACGCAGCACCGTGGCGTTGATCCGCACGCCAAGATAGGCGTAATGACCGAAATCGATGATGTACAGCAGGCCGATAACGCCGAGCGCCAGCAGCCAGTAAATTCGCGCGACCCAGCGCAACCACCGCAACCGCGTGAGGTTCCAGCGCGGCAGCCAGGCCAGCAGCGCCAATGGCAGGATCAGCAGCACGGCGAGGCGCAAGTCGAAACGCAAGCCGATACCGAGGGTTTCGCGCAGTGCCGGGTTATCGATGAACTCGCTGGGCGCGATCCCGGAAAACCCCAGCACAAACACCAACCTGAGCACGGCAAACAACAAGAACGCCAAACCTGCCGCACCCACGCTGTAGCGCAGGCGTCGCGATTGCAACCAGCCCATCATTGACCTCAGTGTCGTTGGTTCAAATAGAAGATGTCGTGCTTGCCGTTGCGGCTCGCAGCAGACGCCAGACCTCACGGATACACAGCGCCGCAGCGGCGACCAGGCAGTAACCCAGCAGCAGCGGATCGATCAGGTAATCCCAATAGTTTTCCGAGGCCTTGAGACGCAAGGCGAACGCCAGCGTGCCCAAAGCGATCATCGACACTGCCAGCGTATTGCGCAGCCACAACAGCGCCAGTGCCAGCAGGCCGATACAGACGATCATCGGCTGTGGGTTGAAGCCCCAGCGGTACGGATCGACATACGTCAGGCCCATCGTCGCCGGGTACAACAGCGCGGCCAGCACGGTGAACAGCACCAGCATCTGCACCCGTGCCGACAATGTCTGCCGCTCGACCACGCCCAGCCGGACCAGACTGGCCCAGCCGAGCAACACCAGCGTGGTGATCGCCAGATCATCGGTGAAGCTGCGCACGTACGCCGCCAAAGGCAGTTCGTTGATTGGCACGAAGCTGACCAGCGCCAGCAGCGGCAACAGCCACGGGCGCCAGCGTTGCGTGCATTGCAACGAGCCGAGCAGGACAAAACCGAGCAGGATAAAGGTCAAATGGGCTTGCCAGAGAGACAGCATCACAGGCGCTCCGCCAGCCACGCTTCATTGAAGCTGACATGTTTGATGAAGGTGTTATTCCACGAATACACCAGGTGATAGAGGCCATCGCTGTCGCGACTGAAGTACGGGTATTCGTACTCGAAATCACAACCCTGCGGCTTGCACACCCGGTAATCCAGATTGCTCAGAAAGCGCTGTTCCAGCGGCAAGCGCCGGGCACCACTGGAAGCGCGAAAGCCTTCGCCGATGATCGCCCTGTAGGCTTCGGGAGCGAACGGCTGGCCGAGCGGATCGGGCGACTGATCGAGTTCGATCACGTTGCGCCAGTTGCTCAGGTTGGCATCAGTGCCGTAGAGGCTGAGCTTGAAGCGCCCGTCCTGCAGGTCATTGAGCGCCACCAGCAGACCGTTGTCACCGGTGCCGACCGCCGCGAGCGATGAATTGGGATTGGCCGGCTCCAGCGGATACGGCTCGCTCCACGTCTGCCCGGCGTCCTCGGTGCGGCTGGCCAGCACTCGATGATGGGTGTCGCCGGCATAACGCAGCATGGCCACGGCACGTTTTCCGTCCAGCGGCACAATGGTCGGCTGCAACGAATGCTTGCCACGGCTGATACGGAATTTGTCGATCACCGCGCCGTCCGCGCTCAAGTACAGGTACTCGGCAAATTTGCCCATGAACTCGTGATACACCGGCAGACCGATCGAGCCGTCGGCATGGAACACCGGCGCGGCGCGCACCAGCGTACTGATATTGAAAAACGGCGAAGTGATCAACTGCCGTGGCACCGACCAGTTGCGCCCGAAATCATCCGAGACCATCAGGTTGATCGCACTGGTGGCCCAGCCGCCCACAGACACCGAAACATAGAACATCCACAGACGTTGATCCGGCGCGAGGGCGATCACCGGGTTGCCCAGTTTGCGAATGTAGCGGCGGGTGCCGTCGCGGGTCGATTCGCGGGTGGCCAGCACCTGCTCGGCGCCCCACTCCGCGGTGTTGGCGTCAAAGCGGGCGGTACGGATCTGCACGTCGGCAGCGCCCTCGCGGGAGCCGGCGAACCACACCGCCATCAGGTCGCCGCCCGGCAGTGCGGTCACCGACGAGGAGTGCACGAAATCATTCAATTGCGAGGAGACGAAACGACTGCTGTACAGCGGCTCCGGTGCCTGCAGCGAGGCATCGACCGGCGGTGCCGCCACGGCAAACGGCGCCAGCATATGCGCCGGATGACTGCGCCAGGCACCAAAGAAAACCAGGCTCACGGCCAGTCCGCCGAGGGCAAATTTCAAGCGATCGGGAAGCGCACGCATAGTGGACTCACGGCAAAAACAGGATGGAGGGCAATCGACAAAACATCCCCGTCAGCGCGGCGGATCGTCCGGCAAGCGCCGTCGGCGTCCGGTGAGCATCGACAACGGCAAGTTGTCGCGCAGCAGAAAACTTTCGAACAGCGCGGCGGCGATGTGCAGGCAGACCAGCACCAGCAAGATGTCGGTAGCGGTTTCGTGCACCTGCAACGGCCAGTCCGCGCCCCACAGGGCGTCGACCTCTTCCATGGCCCAGCCGCTCACACCGGCAATGAACATCGCGAGCAACATCAACAGCATCACCAGCGCACCCATCGGCGAATGCCCGAGACGATGCTCGGGCCGTCCGCGAATCAGCGAGCGCGCATGGGCGACCAGCCGCGTCGGCGTCGGCCAGAAATCCGCCCAACGCGCACTGCGCGGCCCGACAAAGCCCCACACCAGCCGCACCAGCAGCCAGCCCATGGCGTAATAGCCGAGCCAGACATGCCAGGCGTCACCGGCTTCATTGAAGAAGTAATTGGCGACAAAGACGCCCGCGATGGACAGATGAAACAGTCGCACCACGGGGTCCCACAGGCGCACGGACGCGCTCGGCATCAGCCCTTGATCTCGGTTTTCACCGCTTTGCCGCTGACCGGATCGTGGTAGATCTCGACCTTGCGCTTGTCCTTGTCGAAACCGTAGATCTCGTAGCAGTTGCCGTCGGTAACCTTGAACTTGCTGATCTCGTAGCCCTGAGCCTTGAGCTGCTCCTGAAAGGCTTTCTGGTCTTGCCACTGCGAGCGTTCGGCGGTGGTGCATTGCGGGCCGGCGACGGCCAGCGGGCTGGCAACGATGAGGGACAACAGCAGAAGTTTGCGCATGGAAACACTCTCGCTCGATGAGGAAGGCCTCACTGTGCAAATGCAACCTTAGTCGAAGCTTAGTTGGCAACGAGTCGTTACATCTTTCCCGTCGGGTCAGCTGCCACAGCTGGCTGCACAGCGGCATGATGCCGCCGGTCAACCGCCGTGTTTCCTCAAGAGAATCCGCTATGCGCCTATTGCTGGTCGAAGATGATCGCGCCCTCGGTCAAGGCATTCGCGTTGCCCTCGGCAGCGAAGGCTATACGCTCGACTGGTTGCAGGACGGGGCCAGCGCCCTGCACGCCCTGCGCAGTGAAAGCTTCGACTTGCTGCTGCTCGACCTCGGCCTGCCACGGCTCGACGGCCTCGCGCTGCTGCAACGCTTGCGTGGCGAGCAGCAGGACTTGCCGGTGCTGATCCTCACCGCCCGCGACGGCACCGCCGAACGTATCGCCGGGTTGGACGCCGGCGCCGACGACTACCTGATCAAACCGTTCGACGTCGATGAACTGAAAGCGCGGATTCGCGCGTTGCTGCGCCGCAGTCAGGGCCGTGCGCAACCGGTGCTCGAGCATGCCGGCGTGTGCCTTGATCCGGTCACGCAGCAGGTCACCTGGCACGGCACCGACGTGGTGGTGACGCCGATGGAGTATCAACTGCTGCATCAACTGATGGCCCGCCCGGGCAAGGTCGTCACCCGCGAACGCCTGTCGCGAGCGCTGTATGGCTGGCAGGATCGGGTCGAGAGCAACACCCTCGAAGTGCTGATCCACAACCTGCGCAAAAAACTCGCAAGCGAGTTGATCCGCACCGTGCGCGGCGTCGGTTATGTGCTGGAGCTCAAACCATGATTTCCATCCGTGCGCGGATTCTGGTGCCGGTGCTGATTCTGGTATTGATCGGCGACCTGCTGATCAGTTGGCTGGTGCTGCGCGACAGTCACCATGAAATCGAAGAAGTCTACGATGCCCAACTGGCGCAAAGCGCACGCCTGCTGCAAGGCGTGCTGGCCCAGCGCGCGCCGGGCGACAACGACTGGAGCCGGCTCTATCAGGCCTTCGATGAAGCCATGAGCCGGGTTGGCGACGGCGAGCCCGCCCACCCTTACGAAACCCGCCTGACCTTTCAGGTCTGGCGCAGCGACGGGCAATTGCTGGTGCGCTCGGCCGAAGCGCCGGAACTTGCCGCACCGCCCACTACCCTCGGCTCCCACGACCTGATGGAGAATGGCCGCGACTGGTGCGCGTTTCTGCTCAAGGATTCGCAGCAAGGATTGCTGATCTGGGTCGGCGAGCGCGACGACATCCGTCAGGACCTGATCGAGCGCATCGTCGGCCACACCGTCTGGCCGAGCCTGATCGGCGTCCCGCTGCTGGCCGCGCTGATCTGGCTGACCATCGGCTGGGGCCTGCAACCGTTGCGCGCCATGGCGCAGAGCATTCGCGGCCGTGACACCGAGACATTGAAACCGCTGCACCTCAGCCCCCTGCCCCACGATCTGGAGCCGATGCAAACCGCGCTCAATCGTCTGCTGCAACAGATCGACAATCTGCTGGCGCGTGAGCGGCGCTTCATTGCCGACGCGGCCCATGAGCTGCGCACACCGCTGGCGATTCTGCGCATCCACGCGCAAAACGCGCAACTGGCGGCGACCCCGCAACAACGCGAAGAGGCGCTGGAATATCTGGTCAGCGCGGTGGATCGGGCGACGCGCATCGCCAGTCAGTTACTGACCATGGCGCGCATCGAGCCGCACCTGGCCAACCCCGAAACCCGCAGCGTGGAGCTGACCGAACTGGTGCGCGAAGAACTCGCCGAACTGGCACCGCTGGCCATGGAAAAAGACGTCGAACTGATCCTCGACAGCGACCACCACTGCCCGGTCGACACCGACCCGGTGGCCCTCGCCATCGCCTTGCAGAACCTGGTAACCAATGCCCTGAATTTCGCCCCGCCGGGCAGCGAGGTACGGGTTCTGGTGCAACCGCAGGCGGGCGGCGCGGTGTATATCAGCGTCGAAGACGCCGGCCCCGGTATCAACGAGCACGAATACGCGCGGCTGTTCGAGCGTTTCTACAGCCATGGCCACAGTAACGGCGCCGGACTGGGGCTGGCGATCGTGCAGATGATCGTCAGCAAGATCGGCAGCTCGTTGCAGCTGTACAACCGGCCGCAGGGCGGGTTGTGCGCGCAGTTGCGGATCAATGAGGAGCGCTGAGCTGACAAGTTCGAGCGTAACTCCGTGTGAAGATATCTGTGGCGAGGGAGCTTGCTCCCGCTGGACTGCGCAGCAGGCCTTCTGCTGTTCGACAAAAGAAGGGCCGCTTCGCGACCCCGCGGGAGCAAGCTCCCTCGCCACAGGGTCTTGTGTTGATCGATCGTCTCGATGCTTTTGACAAAATTTTCATGTTTGCCCCAATAAGATTCGCAGCCTCGTTGGGGAGTAGCCTGCTTCCGAGTCCCTCGGAAGCGTTCGTATCAACATTCTCGGCAACACGCCGTGGTACGAACACCTTTTGGTTGGTGAGACCGACGACACATCCATGCCTAACGTCGGGCGTGTGGTTGTGTCGTTGACTCATAGCCCGACTGGAAGTGTGCCCCCGTGAATCCTGTTTCCCTCATATTCCTCGCTCTGGCCATGTCCACGGACGCGTTCGCCGCGTCCATCGGCAAAGGCTCCAGCCTGCACAAACCACGTCTGAGCGAAGCCCTGCGCACCGGCCTGATCTTCGGCGTGATCGAAGCCATCACCCCGATCATCGGCTGGCTGATCGGCCAGGCCGCCACCCGCTGGGTCGCCGAATGGGACCACTGGATCGCCTTCACCCTGCTGCTGATCCTCGGTCTGCACATGATCTACAACGGTCTGAAGCACGAAGACGAGGAAGAAGAAAAACCCGGCCAGCACTCGTTCCTGATTCTGGCGGTCACCGCGTTCGCCACCAGCATTGACGCCCTCGCGGTCGGCGTCGGTCTGGCGTTTGTCGACGTGAATATCTGGGTGGCGGCAGCGGCCATCGGCGTGGCAACCATGACCATGGTGACCATCGGCGTGATGCTCGGCCGGGTGCTCGGTGCGGTGGTCGGCAAGCGTGCGGAAATCGTCGGTGGCGTGGTGCTGATGATCGTCGGCGCGACCATTCTGTACGAGCACTTGTCGGCCTGAGTCAGGTCTGGACAAGCGCCGCCAGTGTCATCGCGTTGCCCAACGCGGCGCCACTGGCGGTGTTGTCGAAGATGCACCAGACGCTGGCCCCCTCCGCAGCGCAGGCCTTCATGTCCTGCGCCAGCCGTTGCAGACAAGGCAACTCATAAGCACTGTGATAAATCCGTGGTGAGCCGTGCAGCCGCCAATAGCGCACACCCGGCCAGCCCTGCGCCGAACCGTCGGTACTGATCCGCGACGGATCGACCACGACCTGGGCAATCCTATACGCCTGCAACATCGGCGCAGCCGCCACCCACGATTCATGCCGTGGTTCAAACACCACGTCTCCGGCGAAGCGTTGGCGCAACGCCACGAAAAACGCCTCTGCGCTTGCCGGCTCAAACACAAGCGACGGCGGCAGTTGCACCAGCAAACATCCCAGCCGATCAGCCAGTCCCTCGCACTGCCCGAGAAATTCATCCAGCGCCTGATCACTGTCGCGCAAGCGCAACTCATGGGTGATCAACTTCGGCACCTTCACCGAAAAACGAAAATCCGGCGGCACCGAATCCGCCCAGCGCGCATAAGTCTGACGCCGATGCGGACGATAGAACGAGCTGTTGATTTCCACGCAGTCGAACCGCGCCGCATAACGCTGCAGATGCGTGCCCTCGGCCGGAAACTCTGGCCAATACTCACGCCCCAGACTCCAGCCTGCGCAACCGATGAACATCAAAAAAGCACCTTCGCCGCTTCACGCATGAAAATCTCCACGGTCTCGTTCACAGATTTCAGGCACAACGAAATACCTGTGGGAGCTGGCTTGCCAGCGAAGGCGTCGATACATCCACAAACGCTGTGCCTGACACAACGCTTTCGCGAGCAAGCTCGCTCCCACAGGGTTCAGCGGCGCTCACAGCTTTGGTGCACGGCGAAATACCTGTGGGAGCTGGTCTTGCCAGCGAAGGCGTCGATACATCCACAAACGCTGTGCCTGACACAACGTTTTCGCGAGCAAGCTCGCTCCCACAGGGTTCAGCGGTGCTCACAGCTTTGGTGCACGGCGAAATACCTGTGGGAGCTGGCTTGCCAGCGAAGGCGTCGATACATCCACAAACGCTGTGCCTGACACAACGCTTTCGCGAGCAAGCTCACTCCCACAGGGTTCAGCGGCGCTCACAGATTTGGAGCGCGACGAAGCGCCTACACGATTATTTTTTGCCGGGCAGGACGCTGGCCAGCACCTGCTTGGCGGCTTGCACGATCACCCCCGCCTCGTCCGGGTCGCCCTTGAGCAGGGTCGTGGCGAATTTCTTCGCCTGTTCGAGCTTGATGTGCGGTGGCAACGGCGGCACGTTGGGATCGGTCTTGAACTCGATCAGCACCGGTACGTCCGAGGCCAGTGCCTGCTCCCAGGCAGCGGCGACGTCTTCTTCGCGGTCGACGAAAATCCCTTTCAGGCCGATGGAAATGGCGAACAAGTGATACGGCACATCGGGGATGCTTTGCGACGCTTCGAACTTCGGATCGCCCTCCATCACCCGCTGTTCCCAGGTGACCTGATTCAGGTCCTCGTTGTTGAACACCGCGCAGATCCACTTCGGGCTGTCCCACTGACGCCAGTATTTGGCGACAGTGATCAGCTCGGCCATGTTGTTCATTTGCATCGCGCCGTCACCCACCAGCGCAATCACCGCGCGCTCGGGATGGGCGAACTTGGCGGCGATCGCATATGGCACGGCAGCGCCCATCGAGGCCAGGCCACCGGACAGCGAACATTGCATGCCACGACGGATCTTCAGGTCACGGGCGTACCAGTTGGCGCACGAACCCGAGTCACTGGTAATGATCGCCTGATCCGGCAGGCGCGGTGACAGCTCGTACACCACCCGCTGCGGATTGATCGGATCGGCCTTGGACATGGCGCGTTTTTCCAGGGTCTTTTCCCAGGTGCTGCGCCAGCCTTCGATTTTCTTGCGCCACTTGTGCGAGGTTTTCTGTTCGAGCAACGGCAGCAGCGCGGCGAGGGTTTCCGCGGAGTCGCCAACCAGGTTGACCTCCATCGGATAACGCAGGCTGAGCATGTCCGGTTGCAGGTCGATCTGCACGCCCCGCGCCTGACCTTCCTTGGGCAGAAATTCGGCATACGGGAAACCCGAACCGATCATCAGCAAGGTGTCGCATTCGTTCATCATCTTGTAGCTCGGTTCGGTGCCCAGCAGGCCGATACTGCCGGTGACCCACGGCAAATCGTCCGGTAGCGCGGCCTTGCCGAGCAACGCCTTGGCGACGCCAGCACCGAGTTTTTCCGCGATGGCGATCACTTCATCCGTCGCCTGCAACGCGCCGGCGCCCACCAGAATCGCAACCTTTTCACCGCTGTTCAGCACATCAGCGGCGCGCTGCAGATCGGCCTCGTAGGGCAGCACTTTCGGCTTGGTGTAACCGACGCCAGAGTGCGCGGTGCCGTGCGCCCGGGCTGGTGGCTCGTACTCGAGATCCTGCAGGTCATTGGGCAGGATGATCGCGGTCACCCGCCGCTCGCCAACCGCCGTGCGCACGGCGCGATCAAGCAAATGCCGCACTTGCGATGGCGCCGACGCCTGCTGCACAAAAGCCCCGGCGACATCCTTGAACATCGAGACCAGATCCAGTTCCTGCTGATAGTGACTGCCGAGCGCCGTCCGCGCCTGCTGGCCGACAATCGCCAACACCGGTTGGTGATCCATGCGGGCGTCGTACAACCCGGTGATCAGGTGCGAAGCACCCGGCCCCGAAGTGGCGATGCACACACCCAGCTCGCCTGTGAACTTGGCGTGGGCCGAGGCCATGAAGGCGGCCATTTCTTCGTGACGGGCCTGAACGAATTCGATCTTGCCATTGGCTCGGGCGAGCGCGCCGAACACGCCATTGATGCCGTCTCCCGGATAACCAAAAATCCGCGTGACGCCCCATTGGCTGAGCCGCTCAACCAGAAAATCTCCCACTGTCGTCGTCATCTCGTTCCTCGCCTGTCACCGATGCATGAAGCCGTCCCGGCGGATTAGCCGCCGGGCGGTACAAGGGTCTGGACAGTCGGGACGCGCGCGAAGTTTCGATTGTTTTTATTGCCGAGCAGCTCCTACAGAGTCGAATGGTTCAACCGGCAGCGGGCATGGGTGAAGGCCAATCGGACTCGTCGATCTGTTCAAGGCTCAGGTGCGCCGTTTCTTTGAGCAGCAACGAACACAACGCGACGATGCCCAGCGCAATCGCGCCGTAAACCGCCACCCCGAACGCGTTGTGGTTGTTGGCGATCAGGATCGCCGTGGCCGCACTGGATGCCGTCCCGCCGCCCAGCGCCGCGCCGATCTGATAGGCCGCCGACATTCCCGAATAGCGCATGTGCCGGGGAAACTGCTCGGCGAGGAACGCCGGAATCGGCCCTTGCGTCGCGCCCATGAACGCACCGATGACGATGTACGCAGCGGTGGAAACCAGCAGGCTCTTGAGGCCGATCAGCGGGAAGAATGCGAAGAATCCAAGGGCCATGATCACCGCGCCGAGGACCATTACCTTGCGACGGCCGATGCGATCGGACAGCAAGGCAAACAACGGCGCGGTGATGACGATGGCGATCGACAGCGACAAATCGAAAATCAGCGCGTCGGTACTGCCGTAACCCAGTTGCGTGGCGTATGACAGAAAGAACGTGCTGCCGATGTAGGCGATGGTCACGTAGCCGAAAGCGATACCGGTGCACAGCAGCATGGCTCGGGGCCGTGCGCGTAATGCTTCGAGCAATGGCATGCGCACCGGTGCCTGCGGTTCAGCCGGCTGTTCGAGGGGTTTCTGCAAGCGCGCATACAGACCAATCAGCACCAGCACACCGCCGAGCCAGAACGGAATGCGCCAGGCGAATCCGGCCAGGTCATCGTGCGCCGCGACGCTGACGATGGCAAACACCCCGGCACCGAGAATCCCGCCGATACCGATGCCCATGCTGGTGAAGCTGCCCCACAACCCACGTCGTCCGGGCGGCGCCGACTCGATGCCGAACAGCGCTGCACCGCCCCACTCGCCACCGGCGGCGAATCCCTGCACCAGCCTGAGCAACACCAGCAACACCGGTGCGCCCGCGCCGAGGGTGGCATAGTCCGGCAGGCACCCGATCAACAGCGTGCTCAGGCCCATCAGCAGCAGCGTGATCACCAGCATTTTCTGCCGGCCGAGTTTGTCGCCGTAATGCCCGAACACCATGCCGCCCAAAGGGCGGGCGAAAAACCCGGCGCCGAAAGCACCGAACGCCACCAGGGTCGCGGTCAGCGGGTCCATCTGCGGAAAGAACACCTTGGGAAACACCAGCGCGGCGGCGGTGCCGTAAATCACGAAGTCATAGAACTCCAGGGCGGTGCCCATGCCGGAGACGAAAAACGTCCTCAGCGCAGACGGGGAACCGTTCATGCGATCAATCTCGGTAGCCATGTGCAATGCTCGTTTTGTTTTTATTGGAGGCAGCGGTTCAGAAGCGCAGATAGCCGTTTCGGGCCAGCTGCTTGGGGTTGCCGGCGGCGTATTCGAGCACGCTGTTTTCAGTGTCGATGCCGATGGTCAGCAAGGTTTCCCAACGCTCGGTCGCCGGCATGCTCAGGTCCGGATGGAAGCAGATCGGCGCGTCTTCGCCCGCCTCGCCACACATGGCGTCAGCCCGCTGACTGAGGTTGCCGCTGGTCATGCTTTGTCGCGCGGTGTTGACGTGGGCAATACGCGCGTAGGTCGTGGACGCATCAGGCGTGCGCTCGCCCAGACTCAGTTCGGGATCGAGAAAATGGTTGGTGTGAGTGATCCAGCCGTCGGCGTCGGGCCGCACCACGGCGGTGAAGGCCGGCGACATTTCAATGCTCACCGCACGCGGGTTCGAATCCTCGCGGGAGAACACGGTCAGCACCGTGGAGGCACTGACCCGCGCCGAACGCGCCAGCGCAATCGCCTCCTCAACGCTGCTGGCTTCTTCGAGAATGCGCCGGGCAATCGCATGCACCGGCACCCCGGCCGACCCGTTGTCGCTGGCGTGATGCAGGATGTTGAAGTGCAGCCCCAGCCCGGCGCTGTTGACGCCGATCTTGCCGAGCATGCCGAACTCGGTGAACAGCTTGACCGTCATGCCCTTGGCCGTGGTCAGCTGCAGGATCAACCCGTTGGGCACCAGCGAATCGTGCCAGTCCCAGGTCTGAATAGTGCGCGGCGCCAATGCGCCGTTGGGCGCAAACACCGCGGTGGAACACTCGCCTTCGGTGGACGCCGGCATCACCGCGAGAATCTCGGTGCGGGCATTCAGGCTGGCGAGCTGCCAAAGCGGCACCCCGGCCCCTTCAGCGGTGGCAACGATCTCTTCGGCAAGGCTCGGGCACCAGCCTTGCAGGGTGTGCAGACTGGCTTCGCCGATGGCCCGCACTTGTGCCTCAGGCACGCCGACCTGAGAGAAGAAATCCAGATAAAGCGCCACTGTCTGACGGATCTGCGCAGCCCAGGTGGCGCCAATCTGTTGCCCGCGAATCTGCGGGTTGCGGGTGTCGGTGACAAAGCAATGAACATTCACGAAAAGGTTTCCTTGGTTACGTTACAGAGAGAGGCCGTCAAGGCTTGCGGCGGTAGATTTCGCGCCCGGCAAACCAGGTATTGAGCACTTGGGTGTCGCGCAGGGCTTCGGGCTTTACGCTGAACACATCGCGGTCGAGGACGATCATGTCGGCCTGCTTGCCGGGTTTCAGCGAACCGATCCGGTCTTCCAGGCGCAACACTTTGGCCGCGTTGAGGGTGTAGGCCTGGAACATGGTCTGGCGATCGATGTCTTCGGCGGCGTTGAGCACGCCTTTCGGGCCTTTGCGGCTGACCGCCTGGTAGATCGCCTTCCACGGTTCGGGGGTGGTGATCGGCCAGTCACTGGCACCGGCGATGGTCGCGCCGTTCTTCAACAGCGAACGCGCCGGATAGGTGTACATGAAGGCCATCGCGCTGACGTAAGGCTTGACCAGATCCATGCTCGACTCGTCGGCAGCGGCCCAGAACATCTGCATCGAGGCGATCACATTCAGCGCCTTGAAGCGGGCGAATTCCTTGGGGTTGACCATTTGCAGGTGGGTGATCGAATGGGCGATGCCGCTCTGCCGATCCTTGCGCGCCTGCTCGATGCCGTTAAGCGATTCACGCACCGCACGGTCGCCGATGGCGTGGATGTGCACCAGCCAGCCGCGCGCATCGGCAGCACTGACCAGATCGCCGAAATGCGCCGGGTCGATCAGCAGTTCACCGGTTTTTTTCGAGTTGCGGTACGGCTCGAGCATCGCCGCGCTCTGCGCCGGCACTTCGGCCACGCCGTCGGCGAAGATCTTGATCCCCGGCAGGGTCAGGTTGCTGACACCGAGAAACTGCTGACGCACCTTGTCCAGCTCATCAAGGTCGGCCGGCGTAGCCTTGGAGTCCGCCATCAGCAGCGCCGCGACGTGAGCGGTGAGTTCGCCGTTTTCCGAGAGTTTTTTGTAGGTCGGCAGCACGCCGAGCGAGGCATTGGTGACGTCACTGCCGGGGACTTCGTTGGCGAGCGGGTCCAGCCACCCGGTGATCCCCAGGCTCTTGTAATAGCTCAACGCCGCGCGCCCTGCGGCCAGCAAGGTGTCAGCGGTCGGCGGCGGCAACAAGGCCTGCACCGGGTACAGTCCGGCATCGACGAGGAAGCCATCCGGGCTGCCGTCGGGGTGATGGCCGATGGTCGCCTGCTCTTCGCCCTTGAGCGTTTTAACTTTCTCTGCCGTGACGCCAGCGCGTTCGAGCATCGCCCGATTGGCCCAGCCGGTGTGCAGATCCCAGCCCAGCAGCAGGATCGGCTGATTCACCCATTCGCCCTGATTGAAGCGCTGTTCGAGACCGGCAATGTCGCTCCAGTAAGTCGACGGCAATCCGCCGACACTGAGGAATTCTCCACGCTGCGCCTTACCGTTATGGCGCCATTGGCGCAGACGTTGTTCCAGTTGATCGAGCGGCAGCAGTTGCCCGTCGAGATTCGCCTGCAACAGCTGCAGACCGCCCTTGATGGTGTGCGAATGCGAGTCGATGAAGCCGGGCATCAGCACCTTGCCGTGCAGGTCGATCACTTGCGTGGCGGCCGTCTTCAGGCGCATCACCTGCGCATCCGTGCCCACGGCGAGGATCTTGCCGTTTTCCACCGCCACCGCTTGCTGCAAGGGCTGGCCGGGTTCGGCGGTGTAGACCTTGGCGTTGTGCAGGATCAGATCGGCAGACGCCAGACTTTCCAGCGAGGCACAGGCCAGCGCCGATGACACCATCAGGGTCAGTAGCTGCTTCATGAGGTTTCTCGTTATTTTTGTTAGGCTGCGAGCAAGCCTATCCAAGCCATGGCGATAACTGAATGCCACCTCGCGCACAACTTCTGTGCCCAGCAGGAATAGATCAATGGACAAGATGAGCGCCCTGACCATGTTCGTCGCCACCGCCGAACACGGCAATTTCAGCCGCGCCGCCGAGGTGCTCGGCAAGACCCCGTCGGCCCTGACCAAAGCCGTGGCGCAGCTGGAGGACGAGCTCGGCACGCGCCTGTTCGACCGCACGACGAGACGCATGGCGCTGACCGAAGCCGGGCGGATTTATCTGGATGGCGCGCGGCAGGCGCTGATGCAACTGCAACTGGCTTGCGAAGGCGTCGAACAGCTCAAGCACGAGTTGAGCGGCGGCCTGCGCATTACCGCGCCACCCTCCTTTGCCCCGGCGTTCCTCAACGAAGTCTGCTGCCGTTTTCTCGACGCCCATCCGCAGGTGCATCTGGAAGTCGACTTGAGCGACAGCTATGACGACCCGGTGGACGGCGGGTACGATCTGGCACTGCGTGACGGCCCGATCGATCTGCCGGGGGTGATCGCCCAACCCATCGTCGAGAATCAGGTGGTGCTCTGCGCCAGCCCGGCGTATCTGGCGCGCAAGGGCAAAGAGGTGTCACTGGACAACTATCAGCAGCACGACTGGCTGATCTTCCGCCACCCGTTGCTTAACCGGCATTTCTGGTGGGTCAAACAAGGGGACCGGCGGATACGCCTGACCCAGCCGAATCCACGGGTGGCCAGCGACAATTACGACTTCCTGCTGGCCTGCCTGCTGAAGGGCCAGGGCCTGCAGTTTCTGCCGCAATGGAGCGCCGCGCCGTATCTGGCGCGCGGCGAGCTGGTGGAGGTGATGCCCGAATACTGGCGTGAGCCAAGCGCATTCGGCCCGTGGATTTACGTGCTGTACCTGGCGCACCGGCGCAGCACGCGCAAGGTCAAAGTGTTTATCGAATTCTTGAAGGCGCACTGGCGCCCACTGTCACAAGGAACCAATGAAAATGGATCTGCCACCGACATGGCGCCAACGCTTCGCTGATATCCGCTACGAACAACAAACCATCGGTGCATCCCGTGCCGACGTGTTCCGCCTCACGCCCGCTGGATCAGACCCGCTGTTCGTCAAATCGGAACCACGGATTTCCTTTGCCGAATTGCCCGGCGAAGTCCAGCGCCTGCGCTGGCTGGCGGAGCAGGATGTGCCGGCAGCGCGGGTGCTCGACAGCACCGAGGCCCATGACCGTTACTGGTTGCTGATGACTGCCGTACCGGGGCGAGACCTCGCCAGCAGCGGGGATCTCGCACCGCAGCAAATCGTCTCGCTGGCGGCGCATGCCTTGCGCACCTTGCATGCGCTCGACATCAAAAACTGCCCGTTCGATCATCGCCTCGATGCGAAAATCGCCCTGGCCCGCGAGCACCTGTTGGCCGGCCTGATCGATGAAGAGGATTTTGACGATTCGCGTCTCGGCCAAAGCGCCGAAGCGGTGTTCGAGCAGATGCTGGCCGCGCGCCCGGACAGCGAAGACCTGGTGGTGACCCATGGCGACGCGTGTCTGCCCAACCTGCTCGCCGACAACGGTCGCTTCAGCGGCTTCGTCGACTGCGGGCGACTGGGTGTTTCTGATCGGTTTCAGGACTTGGCACTGGCAGCCCACAGCATCGCCTACAACCTGGGCGAGCAATGGCTGCCGGTATTTTTCGAGGCTTACGGCGTGCAACCGGATCAGCGAAAAATCGCCTTTTATCAGTTGCTCGACGAGTTTTTCTGAGGTGTATCTCAGCGATGCGGATGTACCGTCATCGCCACCAGTTTGATCACGATCGGCCGCACCACGAGGATGCAAAGGAAAGCCACCGGCATCGCCAGCTTGTAGGCGTGCAGCGCATTACTCAGGTAGTCGTTATCAATCCCGGAGTTGGCAGCGGTGATCACCAGCGACATCAGGAATGCCATAATCGTCGCCATGTACAGCGCAAACACATACGGCGTCGCCCGTGCAGAAAGCTTGCGTCGGCCGAGATACAAGGCATCGGTATCTGTTCTTTGATTCATATGGCTTTTCCATCCATTGACAGGGAGCCGGCACCTTAACAAAGCCCCCTGCCCCCAACTAGACGGTCCGCCGCAGGTACTTTATAAAGCACAACTTACGAATCAAACCTACACGGCGGGACACGGATGAATCTGTTGGCGGCGATTGCCAGTTTTATCAAAGTGGTCGAGGCCGGCTCGATCGTCGGCGCCGCCAAGACGTTGGGCGTCAGTGCGGCCGCCGTGAGCCAGACGCTCAATCGCCTCGAAACCCACCTCGGCGTGCGCCTGCTGCAGCGCACCACCCGCAGCATGGCGCTGACCGAAAACGGCGCGTTGTATTACGAAAAGGTGCGGCGTATTGCGGCTGATCTGGAGTCAGCGCAAAGCGCGATCATCGGCGACGAAAGCGAACTGCAGGGCCGCTTGAGCATCGCCTCCACCAGCGCCTTCGGCCGTCACGTATTGGCGCCGTTACTCGCCAGTTTCGCCGCACTGCATCCGCGGCTGCTGGTCGAGCTGTCGACCACCAACGGCAAGATCAATCACATTCAGAACGGCATCGATCTGAGCCTGCGGATCAAGCCGCAATTGGAGGACGGTATCGTCGCGCGCAAGATCGTGTCCCTGCCCTTCGTCTTCTGCGCCGCTCCCGCCTACCTTACGCGCGCCGGCGTACCGCAGTCACCGCAAGAGCTGCAGCATCACGCCTGCCTCGCATTCCGCTATCCACTGGATGGCCGCTTTCTGCGCTGGGGTTTGATCCGCGACGGCCAGCCCTACGACGCACCGATCAATGCCACCGCCATCAGCGACGACATTGATGCGCTGGCGCAAATGGCAGTCCACGGCGCGGGCATCACGCGCCTGGCCGAATTCGTCGCCACGCCCTATCTTGAGAGCGGTCAACTGGTGCCGCTGTTTGAAAATCTCCCGGGTGAAAGCCACGCCTATGTCGAACCGATGGACATCTACGCCTGCGTGCAGGAGCGTGCGGCGATGACGCCGAAGGTTCGAGCTTTCATGGATTATTTGACGGAGCACCTGAACAGGCGCTGGCCGATGCAAGTTCGTTGATCATGCCTGGCGGATGAATGCAGCGCTCTGTCTTCAACGCTTCAGATCAGCACCGAGCCGTTGACTGCACGCGCTCATCTGCCGGGTAATCCATTCGCGAAAAAGCATGGCATTTGCACTCTGTTCGAAGGGTCGCGGTGATAACAGGCAATAACTCGAACCGTCGCGAACGAAGCCGAACGGCGCGATCAATTGGCCGGACTTGAGTTCGTCCTGCACCATCAGAAACGACGCCATACCGACGCCCAGTCCGGCCAGCGCGGCCTGAATGCACAGGTAGAAATGCTCGTAATCGACCCGACTGACCTCTGCCACGCTAATCCCGGCCTGTCGCACCCAGTTGTCCCACGCCTGTGGGCGCGTCTTGCTGTGCAGCAGGCAGGCACCGCGCAAATGATCGCTTGCAGGACGACTGGCCGGCACGCAAACCGGGCCGATCCACTCCTCGCAAATGCTCACGCCATGCACGGTCTCGTTCCAATGAAAATCGTCGCGCCGGATCGCCAGATCCACCCCTGAACGAGCGAAGTCGATGGGCCCGCCGGCCGTCAGCAATTGCACCTGCAACTGTGGGTGTGCGCTGTGGAAGTCAGGCAAACGCGGGATCAGCCATTTCATGGCGATGGTCGGCTCGCAGGACACCACCAGCACGTCATCGTGGACTTCGCGTTGCAGACGATAAACAGCGCTTTCCAACTGCTCGAACATCGGCGCGGTGACATTGAACAGCAAGCGCCCGGCGTGATTGAGAAAGATCGCCCGATTGCGCCGCTCGAAGAGTTCGACGCCGATCGCCTCCTCCAGCAAGCGCACCTGGCGGCTGACCGCGCCGTGGGTGACGTGCAGCAGCTCGGCAGCCTTGACGAAGCTCTGGGTCTGGGCGGCGGTGTTGAAGAAGCGAAAGGCAGCCAGGGGAGGCAGGTTCATATAGGCGATGATTTCTCACAGATTTTCGCGACTATAAATCGTTTTTTTTGCCGAAGACACTTCTCCATCATGGCGCCGCTCGCAGACGCTAGAGCATTCGCATCAACGATGTTGGTCGTTGGTACAGATCGAAGCTCGACATCTGTGAATTTTAGTAGCGCAAATAACGTCAGGGAGAGCAGGAATGAACGAGTTGTTTCTGGTAATCGCCATCACCCTTCTGGCGGTGATCAGTCCTGGGCCGGACTTTGCCATGGTCACTCGCAACAGTTATGCCTACGGCCGGCGCAGTGGTTTGCTGGCTGCGCTGGGCATCGCCTGTGGCGTGCAGGTTCATGTGTTCTACACGGTGTTCGGGGTGGCGCTGATCATCACTCAGTCACCCATGCTGTTCTGGATGATGAAGCTGCTGGGCGCCGGCTACCTGATCTATCTGGGCATCAAATCCTTTACCAATAAATCGATGCTGACATTTGCCGATGCGAGCGCTTCGGCACCCCGCGCCTGGAAGGTGTTCTGCTCAGGTTTTCTGACCAATGCACTGAATCCGAAAACCATGTTGTTCGTGGTGGCGGCGTACAGCCAGGTGGTGGAGCCAGGCAGTTCGCTGACGATGAACTTCGCCTATGGCCTGTTCATGTCGTTCACTCACTGGGCATGGTTCAGCCTGGTCGCGCTGTTTTTCTCCACGGAACGGTTGCGCCGGCGGATGCTGGAAAAACAGCGGCTCATTGACAAGGTGATTGGTGCGGCGCTGATTGGTCTGGCGGCGTGTTTGATGATTCCCGGGGTTGCACAGTCCTGAGGTAGAGCGTTTATGCTGTCGAGTCTGATACCTGTCGAGGTATCTCTCGGCAAACCCACGATGAGGCCCATTTCATGAGTAAAGCGCCCTACTTACCGCCCAAGGTCTGGAAACACGAAGCCCCGTCCGGCGGCCAGTTCGCCAGCATCAACCGCCCGATTGCCGGGCCGACGCATGAAAAGACGTTGCCGGTGGGCAAGCATCCGCTGCAGCTGTATTCGCTGGCGACGCCCAATGGCGTGAAGGTGACCATCCTGCTGGAAGAGTTGCTCGCACTGGGGCACACCGAGGCCGAGTACGACGCGTGGCTGATCCGCATCAACGAGGGCGATCAGTTCTCCAGCGGTTTTGTCGAGATCAATCCGAACTCGAAGATTCCGGCGCTGCTCGACCGCAGCACACAGCCACCGACTCGGGTGTTCGAATCCGGTTCGATCCTGTTGTATCTGGCGGAAAAATTCGGCGCCTTCCTGCCCCAAGACCCGGCCGGCCGCACGGAAACCCTGAACTGGCTGTTCTGGCAGATGGGCGCCGCGCCTTATCTGGGCGGCGGCTTCGGGCACTTCTACGCGTATGCGCCGGAGAAGCTCGAATACCCGATCAACCGCTTCACCATGGAAGCCAAGCGTCAGCTCGATGTGCTTGACCGGCGCCTTGGCGAGAGCCGCTATCTGGCGGGCGACAGCTACACCATCGCCGACATCGCGGTCTGGCCGTGGTACGGGCAACTGGTGCGCAATAACGTGTATTCGGCGGCCGAATTCCTCGCAGCCCAGGAGTACACCCACGTGCAACGCTGGGCAGAAGAAATCGCCGAGCGCCCGGCAGTCAAGCGTGGCCAGCGGGTCAACCGCACCTGGGGTGACGAGGCGAGCCAGGTTGCGGAGCGACATCAGGCCAGCGATCTGGACTGACGTCACACTCCCACAAAGACTTGTGCTGGACATGGGAATCCACAATCACCAGCAAACTTTATGGGAGCGAGCTTGCTCGCGAAGGCGCCGGGTCAGTCAACACTGACATAACAGACCTACCGCTTTCGCGAGCAAGCTCGCTCCCACAGAGGGTTCGGGTTGGACATGAGGATTTGTGAGCCCCAGAAATTACAATGGGATTTGTGCTGGACAGGGGCTTTCGCAATCACCAGCAACCTTTGTGGGAGCGAGCTTGCTCGCGAAGGCGCCGGGTCAGTCAACACTGACATAACAGACCTACCGCTTTCGCGAGCAAGCTCGCTCCCAAAGGGAATTCGGGTTGGACATGAGGATTTTTGAACCTCAGCAATTACAGTGAGACCACACCACCACTGTCGTCAAAGGATCTGCAATGCCCCCTGGAAAACGTGAACTGGCGCGGATCGAGCGGCGCTTGATTGCCACGCTCACCGACGCGTGTGAAACCGCAAAAAGCGAAATCAAAGGCTTCACCTGGCTGACCCACACCGCTGACCTGAACGCACTGGCGGCAACCCTGAACGTCATCTGGGTGTTCGACACTGAAGCCGACAAAAACCTCGCCCTGACTGACGCCAAGGCACGTCTCTTCGAACTGACGGCCACTGCGCTAAAGGAGGCCGATATCGATCTGTCCCCTTCAGAGCGCAACGTGCGTTTCGACTCCGAGGAGGAATGCCAACGCACGCACGGAGGCAACTGGCGTGAGCGTCTGGCGCGGTATTCCTAGCCCTTGCGTTGCTGCTGATACTGCGCCATCAGCTTGTCGAGGAACTCGAACAGTTTCAGGTTCATCTGCTCATACGCGTTGGTGCGAAGTGCCGCCGGCTGCTGAACGAAACGACGATCCACCGCCGCCGCCAACTCATCACCGGACGCGGCAATCAAGCGCTCCACGACCTCCGCCGTGAACTCCATGTGGCACTGGAAACCGTAGACCAGATCGCCGTATTCGATTATCTGACGCGGGCAGCCCTCACTGACGGCGAGGACCTTCGCCTGCGCCGTCAGCCCCGGCATGTCGTTGTGCCAATGCCCGACTTCGAGTACATCGCCGAAGTGCGCCACCTTGGCATTGCCCTTGCCTGCCTCGGTCAAGGTGATCGGGAAATTGCCGATCTCCTTTTCCGGACTGTGGCCATGCGCAGCACCCAGAGCTTCGCCGAGCAATTGCGCGCCCAGGCAAACGCCGACCACTGCCTTGTTCGCGTTGATCGCTCGAACGATCAGGTCGCGCTCGGCGACCGCGTCAAAGTGCGGGCATTCGTCTTTGCTCGTCGCCGGCGATTGTGGACCGCCCAATACCACCAGCAGGTCGATGTTCTCGACGCTCGCGGGCAAGGCTTCAAACGCATGAACGCGCGAATAACTCGCTTCATGGCCACGCTCGCGCACCCAGGTCTCATAGGCGCCAGGTGATTCGAATGCTTCGTGGACGACGAAATGAACGTTCATTGAAAATCCTTGGTGTGCGGCTGAGAGAGTGATGCGCGAAAGACTATATGACACTTGGTGTCATTTGCAAATCCGTTGCTGGAGCCGAGCTGCCCGCTCAACGATCACTCTCTCACTTCTCTCAACCGATCACGTTCGACTCGACCAGATGCACTTGCTCAGCACTGCGACCGGCAAGCCAGGCGAGCACAGACGCCACCACCAACACCGCCGCGCTCAGCTCGAAGGTGGCTTGATAACCGCTCAGATCAAATGCCAGGCCACCGACTATTGCCCCTGCTGCGATAGCCAGTTGCACGATGGCCACGAGCAGCCCTCCGCCGGCTTCGGCATCGTCCGGGAGGGTCTGTGCCAGCCAGGTCCACCATCCAACAGGAGCCGCCGTGGCGACCAGCCCCCACAGACCGAGCAGTACTGCGGTCAGCAGCGGCGAGGCACCGAAGTTGACCAGCGCCAGCGCAATGACCGCCATTATCAACGGGATAACCGTCAGCGTGCGGTACAGGCCAGTGTCGAGGAATCTTTCGATCATAAAGGTCCCGATGAGGCCGGCAAGCCCCAGCCCCAGCAGCATCAACGACAGGGTTGCAACGCTGCCCCCGGTGACCCCCTCCAGAAAGGGCCGCAGGTAGGTGAACAGCATGAACTGCCCCATGAAAAATACGCTGACAGCGATCATCCCCAAAGCGACCGGCCATTGCTTCATCAACCGCAGGGCATTGCCGCTACCGGCCTGACGCTCGTGCTTGAAGGACGGCAGGCTGATCAGCAGCCACACGGCCGCCAGCGCGGCGACCGGAACCACACAGAAGAACGCGCCGCGCCAGCCTATCAGCGAGCCGAGGAAGCTTCCCGCCGGAGCGGCGATGACCGTCGCCAGTGCGTTGCCGCCGTTGACGATCGCCAGCGCCCGGGATACTTGATCAGGCGGCACCAGACGCATCGCAGTCGCCGCCGACAACGACCAGAAACCGCCAATGGCGATGCCGATCAAGGCCCGCCCTAACATGAACGAGGGGTAGCCCGGCGCGAACGCGACCACCGTCCCCGAGACGATCATCAGCAAGGTCAGCCCCAGCAACAGCTTCTTGCGCTCGACACGCGCGGCGACCGCTGCAATCACCAGGCTGGTCACCAGGGCGAATGCACCGGACACGGAAATCCCCTGCCCGGCCTGGCCTTCGCTGATGTGCAGATCGGCGGCAATCGGCGTCAGCAGGCTGACCGGCATGAATTCTGAAGCGACCAGCGCGAAGGCGGCCAACGACATGGCCAGCACCGCGCTCCAGCCGCGTTGTTCTGTAGAAAGGGAAGTCATTGGAACTACCTGTATTGCGAGAGGCGTCCGGGCGATTGCCCGGACGCACTGTTTTTCACGGTGCCAGCGTCGCGTTGTCGATCACGAAACGGTATTTGACGTCACCTTTGAGCATGCGCTCGTACGCCTCATTGATCTGCTCGGCACGGATCAGCTCGATGTCCGAGACGATGCCGTGTTCGGCACAGAAATCGAGCATCTCCTGGGTTTCCGGGATGCCGCCGATCATCGATCCCGCCAGGGTGCGACGCTTCATGATCAGGTTGAACACGTTCGGCGATGGATGCGGCGACGCCGGAGCGCCCACCAGTGTCATCGCGCCGTCACGCTTGAGCAGCACCAGCAAAGCGTCGAGGTCGTGGGGGGCGGCCACGGTGTTGATGATCAGGTCGAAGCTTTTCAGGTGCGCGGCCATTTGCTGCGCATCGCTTGAAACCACCACTTCATCGGCGCCAAGGCTTTTCGCGGCCTCGCGTTTCGATTCGGACGTGGTGAACGCCACGACGTGCGCGCCCAACGCGTGCGCCAGTTTGATCCCCATGTGGCCCAGACCACCGATGCCCACCACGCCGACTTTCTTGCCGGGGCCGGCGTTCCAGTGCCGCAGCGGCGACCAGGTGGTGATGCCCGCGCACAGCAGCGGCGCCACGGCAGCCAGTTGAGCCTTGGGGTGGCGAATGCGCAGGGCGTAGCGCTGATGCACGACGATCGCTTGCGAGTAGCCGCCGAGGGTCCAGCCGGGGGCGTCCGGGGTCGGAAAATTGTAGGTGCCGATCATGCCGTCGCAGTAGTTTTCGAGGCCTTCGGCACACTCCTCGCAATGCTTGCAGCTGTCGACAATGCAGCCGACGCCGACCAGATCACCCGGAGCGAAGCCGCTGACCTGTTGGCCTACGGCGGTGACCCGACCGACGATCTCGTGACCGGGCACGCAAGGATATTGTGTGCCCTCCCATTCGGCCCGCACCTGGTGCAGGTCAGAGTGGCAGATACCGCAATAGGCAATCTCGATCTGCACGTCTTCCGGGCCGGGATCGCGACGGGTGATGCGCAGAGGTTCAAGCGGTTTGTCGCCCGCATGGGCGCCATAAGCGAAGACTTGCATGGTGGCTCTCCTGTAATGGTTTGACACATTCTCCCGGTCGATTCACCTCTGCCCTAGTGCATTCCTCTTGAATGCTTGCCTGATCCTCTGAGGTTGCAGGGCGGTATATAGGAAACCTCTGCTGGGCGGACTAGAGTTCGATCAACAGGAGCGACCCGACATGATCCCTACCCCCGCGCGCCACGAATCACCTTTGGCGTTGAACATTGACCCGCGCGTGAGTGTGCCGGGTGACTTCGCCACGTCGATACCCGGCCTGTCGCTGTTTCGTCGCGATCAGCCGGCGCCACCGAGCGTGTGCATGATCGAGCCGAGCCTGATTCTGGTAGGTCGTGGGGAAAAGCGCTTATGGGTCGGCGGTGAGGGTTACCGCTACGACCCTTTGCGGTTTCTGGTCACCTCGCTGGATCTGCCCGCCAATTCCGAAGTGATGCTTGCCAGCCCCGAACAGCCCTGCGTCGGGCTGGTCCTGAAACTGGATGTCGGCATGCTCGCCGAGATCCTCAGCAAAGGTGGCTTGCCTGCGAAACGGCAGCCGTCGATGAACACCGGGGCTGGTATTGGAAGCCTGTCGTGCGCGCTGGAAGGCGCGCTTGAGCGCCTGCTGGCATTGCTTGACGAGCCTGAGGCGATCCCGGTGTTGGCGCCGCTGGTGCTGCGGGAAATCCACTATCGGCTGCTCCATACCGATCAAGGCGCGCGGCTGCGGCAGATCACGGCCGTCGATGGCCAGGGTTATCGCATCGCCAAAGCCATCGACTGGCTCAAGGTCAACTACACCGCGGCGTTGCGCATCGATGAGCTGGCGGCGCGGGTGCAGATGAGCGCACCGACCTTTCACCATCACTTCCGCCAACTCACCGGCATGAGCCCGCTGCAGTACCAGAAATGGCTGCGATTGAACGAGGCCCGCCGGCTGATGCTGATGGAGCGTCTGGACGTTTCGCGAGCGGCGTTTGCGGTCGGCTATGAAAGTCCCTCGCAGTTCAGCCGCGAATACGCACGCCTGTACGGCACCGCACCCAGTCGTGACATCGCGCTGCTGCGTGGCGACCCCTTCGCGGCAGAAGCGCTGGGCAACGCGGCCAGTTGAGCAAAGAACACGCGTTACCGGTGAGGCGCCACGCAGCGTTTCACCGCTTATAAAAATGCACGTCAACCGATGATCGAGCGGGTGAACCATGGAACTACGAATCAACCAGAAAACCTATCAGGTCGATACCGACGCCGATACGCCCCTGCTGTGGGTGATCCGCGATGACCTAGGCATGACCGGCACCAAGTACGGCTGTGGACTGGCGCAGTGCGGTGCCTGCTCCGTGCTGGTGGACGGCAACGTGGTGCGCTCGTGCGTCACGCCGGTGGCCGGTGTGGTCGGCCGTGAGGTCACCACCATTGAGGCGATCGAGGCCGATGACGTCGGCAAACGCGTGGTCTCGACCTGGGTTGATCTGCAGGTCGCCCAGTGCGGCTACTGCCAGTCCGGCCAAGTGATGGCTGCCACGGCGCTGCTCAAGCAAAACCCAAAACCGAGTGACGCGCAGATCGAGGCGGCGATGGTCAATCTGTGCCGTTGCGGCACGTACAACGCCATTCATGCCGCCGTGCATGAGCTGGCCGGCAAGGGAGACGCCTGATGAACGTGCGTATCGATCCTGCTCAGGAAGCCTCAGCACTGGCTCTGCACGAACCAATCAACGTGTCGCGCAGACGTTTCCTGGCCGGCACCGCCGTCGGCGCACTGGTGCTCGGTTTCGGCCTGCCGCTGGGTGCGACTCGCGTGCAAGCGGCAGTGGCGGCCGCGACTGCCGAGCGTGGCACGCAGGTGCCGGCGTTTCTGGAAATCCGCCCGGACAACCGCGTGCGCCTGCTCTGCCCGTTCATGGAAGGCGGGCAAGGTACGTTCACCGCGATGGCGCAGATCGTCGGTGAAGAGCTGGATGCCGACCCGTCGACATTCCTGGTCGAAGCCGCGCCGCCCGGCGAAGCCTATGTAGTGATGGAAAACGGTATGCGCATCACCGGCGGCAGCATGTCGGTGCGCATGAGTTACCCGGTGATGCGCCGCCTCGGCGCCCTCGCCCGCGCCATGCTGCTGCAGGCCGGTGCGCAGCAGCTTGGGGTGCCGGTCAGCGAACTGAGCACCGAACCCGGCAAAGTCGTGCACGCCAGGTCGGGCCGCTCGCTGGCCTACGGCGAACTGGCCGAGCACGCCATGGATCTGCCGGTGCCCGATCCGGCCTCGGTGCAGCTGCGTGATCCGAGCCAGTTCCGCTGGATCGGCAAACCGGTGAAGCGCGTCGATGCCTACGACAAGTCCACGGGCAAGGCGCTGTACAGCATCGACCTGACGGTCGACGACATGCTGCATGCTGCCGTTCAACATGCCCCGCGTTTGGGCATGACCGTGGGCAACCTGCGCAACGAAGAACAGGTCAAGGCGATGAAAGGCGTGCATTCCGTGCATCGCCTGCCGGGGGCCGTGGCGGTGGTCGCCGAGCGTTGGTGGCACGCCAAACGTGCAGTGGAAGCAATACAGGTCGACTGGCAGGAACCCACGGCCGACAGCCAGGTACGCTCGATGCCCGCGGATTTTTCCAGCGACGCCTGGCTCAAGCGCCTGGCTGACGACAAAGGCCCGGCCAGGGATGATGAAAATGAGGGCGACGTGGCTGCAGTTCTGGCCAGCGCCAAGACCCGGATTGACGCCACTTACCACAACCAGTACCTGAACCACGGCCAGTTGGAGCCGCCGTCGGCGCTGGCCCGATTCAATCCCGACGGTTCGCTGGAAGTCTGGCTGCCGAATCAGGCGCCGGACATGTTCCGAGCGGACATCGCCAAACGCACCGGGCTGGACCCGTCGCGCATCACCTTGCATTCGCCATTGCTCGGGGGGTTCTTCGGTCGGCATTTCCTCTACGATGCCGCCAGTCCCTACCCTCAGGCGATCGAGTTATCGAAAGCGGTTGGTCGCCCGGTCAAACTGATCTGGAGCCGCGAGGAAGAGTTCCTGCGTGACGTGCTGCGTCCTGTAGCCGCGGTGAATTTCCGCGCCGCGTTGGACAACGACGGCTGGCCGCTGGCAATCGAAGCGATCAGCGCCACCGAAGGCCCGACCGAGGCGCTGGCCGGCAAGCAGGGAGAAAAGCTCGACCCGACGGCGCTTGAAGGCTTGTCGGGCAAGTCCTACGCGATCCCCAACAAGCGCATCGCGCAGATCTACGCCAAAGGCCCGGCAATGCTCGGTTACTGGCGTTCGGTGGGCAATTCGCTCAACGACTTTTTCTATGAGTCGTTCCTAGACGAACTGGCCGACAAGGGCGGCAAGGACCCGTTCGAATTGCGCCTGCATCTGCTGCGTGACAACCCGCGACTGACCACGCTGCTGCAGGCAGTGGGCGAGCTGTCGGGTGGCTGGAAGCGCGGGCCGTTTACCGCCGCCGACGGCAGCAAACGCGCACGAGGCGTGGCAATGGCGTCACCGTTCGGCACTCAGACCGCTGTGATCGCCGAGGTCTCTATCGAGCACGGTCAGGTCAAGGTGCACGACATCTGGCAGGCGATCGACCCCGGCAGCATCGTCAATCCGGCGATTGTCGAAGCGCAGGTCAATGGCGCGGTGGCGCTGGGCCTCTCGCAGACGCTGGTGGAGGAAGCTGTGTGGATTGATGGCAAGCCGCGCGCGCGCAATTACGACTTGTATCCGATTCTGCCACCTTCACGGATGGCCCGGGTCCACGTGCGTGTGGTCGAGAGCGGGGAAAAAATGGGCGGCATCGGTGAACCACCGTTGCCCTCTGTCGCGCCCGCCGTCGCCAATGCGGTGGCAACGCTGACCGGGCAACGGGTGCGCAGCCTGCCCATGAGCCGCCACACCTTCTCTTGATCAGCGCCGGAGCGTCCATGAATAACCGCCGATTCGCAAGAACCGCTGGCTGGCTGGCAGTGCCGTGCCTGGTCGCGGCAGGCCTGCTGGCCTGGTATGTCACCCGCGAGCCTGTCTCGCGCCTTGAAAATAACCACACCGCCGTGGCCGATATCGACCCGGCGCTGGTCGCGCGTGGCGAATACGTCGCCCGCCTCAGCGATTGCGTGGCATGCCACAGCGTGCCGGGCGGTGCGCCGTTCGCTGGCGGTCTGGAAATGGCCACACCACTGGGCGCGATCCACGCGACCAACATCACCCCGGAGCCGGAAACCGGCATCGGTCGCTACAGCCTCGCGGACTTCGACCGTGCGGTGCGCCACGGCGTGGCACCCGACAGCCGTCGTCTGTACCCGGCGATGCCCTACCCGTCCTACGCCGAGCTCAGTGACGACGATGTGCGAGCGCTGTACGCGTTCTTCATGAAAGGCGTGGCACCAGTCAAGCAGGCGAATATCCCGAGTGCGATACCTTTCCCGTTGAACCTGCGCTGGCCGATTGCGCTGTGGAACGGTGTCTTCGTCGATACCGAACCTTACGTGGCCAAACCGTCGCAGGATGCCGTGTGGAATCGCGGCGCTTATCTCGTTCAAGGCGCAGGACACTGCGGCAGTTGCCATACGCCGCGCGGTCTGGCGTTCAATGAGAAGGCTCTGGATGAGTCCGCCACGCCGTACCTCGCCGGCGCCTTGCTCGATGGCTGGTACGCACCGAGCCTGCGTGATGATCACAACACCGGCCTGGGCCGCTGGAGCGAACCGGAGATCGTGCAGTTCCTCAAGACCGGGCGTAACAAACATGCAGTGGTTTACGGCTCGATGACCGAGGCGTTCAACAACTCGACGCAGTTCATGAGCGATGACGATCTCACCGCAATTGCCGTTATCTCAAGTCGTTGCCGGGGGACCGTCAGCGCGACGGCCAGCCATGGCAGTACCAAGCGGTTTCGGCAACGGAACGTCTGGACGCGCCCGGTGCTCATACCTACGTCACGCGCTGTGCTTCGTGCCACGGTTTGGACGGCAAGGGCCAGTCGGAATGGATGCCGCCGTTGGCCGGCGCCACTTCGGCACTGGCCAAGGAAAGCGCCTCGGCGATCAACATCACCCTCAACGGTTCGCAGCGGGTGGTGGCAGCCGGAGTGCCGGACGCCTATCGCATGCCGGCCTTTCGCGAGCAGTTGTCGGATCAAGAGATTGCCGAAGTGCTGAGCTTCATGCGCAGCACCTGGGGCAATCAGGGCGGCGGCGTTGACGCGCAGGCCGTCAGCAAGCTGCGTGAACGTACGGGCCCGGCCAGCAGCAGCCCGATCATCCTGCAAATGCGTTAGGGGAACTTTGATGGAAAGCATCGACTTGCTGGTCCTGCGCACCGCGCGGGACTGGCTCGCCGCCGGCGAGCAAGTGTTGCTCGCCACGGTGGCGCGCACATGGGGTTCTTCGCCGCGCCCGACAGGCTCGATGATGGCCTTGCGTAACGACGGTCGCGTGGTGGGCAGCGTGTCCGGCGGCTGCATCGAAGACGACCTGATCGATCGCTACACCACCGCGCATGGCGGCAGCGGCCTGAAGGACGCGGCGCCCGAAGTGGTGCGCTACGGCGTCAGCGCCGACGAGGCGCATCGTTTCGGTTTGCCCTGTGGCGGCACGCTTGAGCTGATTCTCGAGTTCAATCCGTCGTGGCAGGTGCTCGACGAACTGCTGGTGCAACTGGATGCCGGGCAACTGGTGCGCCGCTGCCTGGCACTGGACAGCGGTCAGGTCACACTGCAAGCCACGGCCACCCCGGAGCAATTCGGTTTCGACGGCCAACAGATGCTCAATACCCTCGGGCCGGGGTATCGGCTGCTGATGATCGGTGCCGGTGCGCTGGCCGAGTATCTGGCGACCATGGCGCTGTTCAACGGCTTCAAGGTCGCGGTGTGCGACCCACGTGCCGAATACATCGAAACCTGGGCGGTGAACGGTGTGGAGCGGATTATCGGCATGCCCGATGACGTGGTCCGCGACTTCGCGGTCGATGTGCGCACCTGCATCGTCGCCTTGAGTCATGATCCGCGACTCGACGATCTGGCGCTGCTCGAAGCCCTGCACAGCCCGGCGTTTTACATTGGCGCCATCGGTTCGCGGCGCAACAGTCAGCTGCGCCGCGAACGTCTGATCGAGCATTTTGGTGAGACTCAGGCGTCACTCGAACGGCTGCACGGGCCGATCGGCATCTACATTGGCAGCAAGACACCGGCGGAGATCGCGGTCAGCGTGATGGCCGAGATTCTGGCCGCGAAGAATGGCGCCAGCCTGCCGAAGGCGTTTTCGATTGCCAGCGCCAAGGCGCAGGTAGCCTGACTGGCTGGAACAATAGCGATCTGCAAGGCCTTTCGCGGCTTACGCGTAATCACCCAGTCGCATCGACAGCTCGATGTCATCCGCAAACGGAACCGACAGGTAACCATTCTGTGGCGCACGCACGTGGGCCAGATATTCCGGGCAATAGTTGGTGTTATCCGCCACCACCAGTGCGCCAGGCTTCAGGTGTTTTTCCACCAGCCGCAACACGTCGCCGTACAACGCCTTGGCCCCATCGAGCAGGAGCAAGTCGACTGACGGCGGCAGGTCGCTGGCGAGTGTGACGAGCGCATCGCCTTCGCGGATTTCCACCAGATCGCTGACGCCGCCCTCGATGAAGTGATGGCGGGCCAGGGCGATTTTCGACGGTTCGAATTCGCTGCCGATCAGTACGCCGCCACCGTTGTCGCGCAGAGCCGCCGCCAGGTGCAGAGTGGACAGGCCGAACGAGGTGCCGAACTCGACAATCGCTTTGGCCCTGGTATTGCGCGCCAGCATGTACAGCAGTTTGCCGGTGTCGCGCGAGACTGGCAGCCACAGGTCCTTGAGCATGGCGTAAAGTTGCAGGTACTCGGTCTTGCTGTGCATCAGGCGCTCGCGCTCCGTGCCGGACACCGTTTCCAGCACCGGGCTGGTGGCGGCGCTGGCCTGGCTGTAGAGGCGTTCGATCAGGCTGGCCAATGGTTCAGAAGTCAGGGTGGTCATGATTGCTTTCCGTCAATGGGGGATTAAGATGCGAGTGATTCGTCGCATTTAAATGATGCGAGTGATTCACTCGATCCGCTATTCGCGTTTCCCCCGAGGCCCGAGCCGCCCATGAGCAATCGTCAGACCGCCCGTATTTCCTCGCGTAAACAGCCGCAGCAGGCACGCTCGGCTGACTTGGTCGCGGCGATTTTGCAGGCGGCTATTCAGGTTTTGACCGAGCATGGCGCAACCCGATTCACCACCGCACGGGTCGCGGAAAAGGCGGGTGTGAGCATCGGCTCGCTGTACCAGTACTTCCCCAACAAGGCGGCGATCCTGTTCCGCCTTCAGAGCGATGAGTGGCTGCACACCACGCAGATGCTGCAGCGAATTCTGGAAAATCCCGAGCATCCGCCACTGACACGCCTGCGCACGCTGGTGCAGGCGTTCATCCGCTCGGAGTGCGAAGAAGCGCAGATGCGTGGTGCACTGAACGACGCGGCGCCGCTGTATCGCGATGCGCCCGAGGCCCACGAGGTGCATGCTGCAGGACGGCAGATCTTCGCCACGTTCATGCAGCATTTGCTGCCGGAATCCGATGAGCCAACCCGCATCGCGGCCTGCGATCTGATCCTGACCACGCTCAGTTCGGTGGGCAAAGACTTTTCCGGCACTGCGCGCAGCGATCTGGAAATCACGGCCTTCGCCGACCGGCTGGCGGACATGTTCAGTGCCTACGTGATGACGCTGAATCATCCTTCAGCGTGAGACGGCTGTTCGGGTGAACTGCTGCTCCGTCACCACGCTGCCCCACTGACTGCCCTGCTCTTCCATGGTCAATTCGAACCCGGCCGCTTCGTACAGTCGGCGCGCAGCGTCGAGGCCCTTGAAGGTCCAGAGCTGAATCGCATCAAAACCCTGTTGATCGCAAAACTCCACCGCCGCGCTCAGCAGTTGCCGGCCGACGCCACTGCCGCGGCAGCCGTCGTCGAGGATGAACCAGCGCAAATGCGCCTGATTGTGGCCCAGATCCTGGCCGTCGATTGCGATCGAGCCGACGATGCGCTCATCAAGCGTGGCTACCCAGATCTGGTTGCAGGGCTGATCGAGGCGTCCGACAAACTCCGCCGTTTCACGGGCGACACGGCTTTCAAAGATCGCGCCGAAACCGGAATGCCGCGAATAATAATCCGCATGCATTTGCACCACGCGGCCGATCAGCCCGGGGCGATAGCCGGCGCTGATGTGCAGGTTCGGCGTGAGTGGCTGGTCGGCGCCCAGACGGATGGTCTTGAGCGCATGCGCGTAGGTTGAAAGGCCCTGCGCCACGCTCTGTTGCTGCGACGGATTGAGCGTGTCCAGTGCCTTGCTGACTTGGGCCTGGCCGTAGGCATGAATGTCGGCGACGGTCTGCCGGCCCTGCGATGTCAAGTGCAGATGCTTGACCCGGGCGTCCTCGGCAGCACGCTCCTCGATCTCCCCGGCCTTGATCAGTTTGCCGACCATGCGGCTGACACTGGATTTTTCCAGGCCAAGGCTTTGCGCCAGTTGTGCAGCGCTGACGCCGTCCCCGGCCTCGATTTCCAGCAATGCGTGCACGCCGGAGGCGGAATAGTCGGTCGCCGCCAGGGTGGCGCGCAGGAAACCGAATTCACGCACCATCGTGCGCGACGCTGTACGGATTTCTTCGATCAAGGCTGTAGGGATACTCATGACACACCACCGCTGAAATTTAGTTGCACCATACAACCATATTTCAATATGACGGTGCAAGAAGCCGACGACGCCGGGCGAGCGGTCGATTGTCGGCGTCGCCACAGCAGCAAACGTCAGACAAAAAAAGCCCCGCAACCGAATGAGGTGCGGGGCAAAGGATTGGTTGGTTGCGGCCAACCAAAGGAGCTCGGTCAGAACAGTTTGCGCAGCCGGGTCAGATGCAGTCCTGGGCGGCGCGTTCAAAGCTTGAAGGCAGGAAGTTGGAGGCCAGCAAGTGGCGCTCGTAGATGAACACCTTGCCGCCGTTGCCGGCCTTGTAGGCCTCGAGTACGTTGTCTGCCGAAACCTTGCTCGGCACCACGATCCGATAGCTGCGCTGGGTTTGCGAGACGGTCGGGGTCAGCGCGCTCTTCTGCAGCTTCGGCACCACGCAATCGGCGTATTGCGCCGGGGTCTTGCTGGTGTGCAAGGTCAGCGTCGGGTCGTTCGGTGCGGAGGCGCAACCGGCGAGCAGCAAGGAAGCAACGGCCAGGGTCGGGGCAAACAAAGCACGCATCGGGGTAATCCTGAAAATAAAGGTTCGGTTCAACTGGCAGCGGTTCAGCGTCTCGGCGCCGCCGCTGCCCTTTTGGTTTTGAGTGTTCAGCTGGAAGCCACCAGCGCCTTGAGCGAGGCATCGAACTGCTTCAAGGCATTGAGTTGCAGGTCACGTTGTTGCTCGATCTGCGCGGCAATCTCGTGCGCCGCTTTGTCGTGTACCCAGACCGCCGGAATCTGTTTCTCCACCGAGCCTTCGGCCTTGCCGATGTACTGCAGGTCGGCATCGTAGAAACGCGCGATGAAATGCGCCTCGTACAGGCTGTTCTGCTGAGTCAGCAAGCGATTGAAGGTGTCCAGTTTCACCACGATGTCCGGATGCGCCAGAATCAGCGCATCGAGGTTGTCGTAAACAGTCACCGACATGAACTGCCGCTGCAACGAGCTGAGCAGCCAGTCGATCGCCAGTTCCGGATCGGAGCTGCTGACAAAGGCGGCGCGGATTCGCGAATCCAGGGCATCCTTGGCGCCGTGCAGCGCCATGTCGTGGTAGCGCGTCAGGTATTGCAGGTTCTCGCGGGTGTTTTCGCTGTACAACACACCCACGGTCTGTGAATGCTGCAAAGTCGCGCTACTGCCGGCGATTGGCTGAAGATGACACGCACAGGCGTCGTCGGCGTAAGACGGTGCCGTGGCTACCATGCCGCTCATCAGCAGAGCGGTCAGCGCCAGTCGGGTCAGGGTCTTCATCGCGCAATTTCCTTGAGCTGCGTTTTCAATGAGGGCAATTTTCCGCCTGTTGCCTGCAAAGCTGAACTTGCGTTTCGTGATGGTCACTATTACTTCTAGCGATAGTTGCGCACGATAAAGACGGGTACACACTCATCCCCAATGACTAAAACAACAGTGAGGAAGCCGATTTGAGAACCTTTGACCTGATCCGCGACGCGGTTTTGCAGGACTTTCGCGAGCGGGTGGCCGAATACCTGGTGCAGTACGAAAACGTGTTGCTGGACAAGGACATCACCGACGCGCAGCTCAAGCGCGATACCGCCAACCAGTTGCGCGGTTATCTGCGCGGGTTGAACACCACCCGGGTGCTGGGCATGGCTTATTGGGAAGAACTGGATCGGCGGGTTGTCGACACCTGGCTCGCGCCCGCGACATGACCGACTAGACTTGCCGGGCTGCCAATGTCCCGTCAGTCGAACCGGAGGTGTCCCCATGAGCAACAGCGAACCTGCAACTTTCAACGGCTGGGCCGCCACCGCCGCCGGCGCCCCGTTGGAGCGCTACAGCTACGATCCCGGCCCCTTGGGCAAAGAGGACGTTGAGGTCGCCGTGGAATACTGCGGTGTGTGCCATTCCGATCAGTCGCTGATCGATAACGATTGGGGCATCAGCCGCTACCCGTTCGTGCCGGGCCACGAGGTGGTTGGCAAAATCGTGCGCATGGGCCCGCAGGTGCGCGGCCTCGAACTCGGCCAGCGCGTCGGCATCGGCTGGTACAAGGGCAGCTGCATGCACTGCTCGTCCTGCATCAGCGGCTCGCAACAACTGTGCGGCACTGCGCAACCGACCATCATCGGCAGCAACGGCGGTTTCGCCGATCGGGTGCGTTCGCACTGGGCGTGGGCGATTGCGGTGCCCGCCAATCTTGATCCGGCGATGGTCGGCCCGCTGTTCTGCGCCGGTTCCACCGTGTTCAACCCGCTGCTGCAGTTTGGTGTCAAACCCACCGACCGCGTCGGCGTTGTCGGCATCGGCGGCCTCGGTCATCTGGCGCTGCGCTTTCTCAATGCGTGGGGTTGTGAAGTCACCGCGTTTACTTCTTCACTGAACAAGCAGGACGAAGCCAGGCGTCTGGGCGCACAACGTCGTGGCCTCGACCGACAGCAGTGCGCTGAAAGCGATTGCCGGCACCCTGGACTTTTTGCTGATCAGCGCCAACGCCGATCTCGACTGGACAGCGATGCTCGCCACCCTGCGCGGCAATGGCCGGCTGCATTTCGTCGGCATCGTGCCCAGCGCGATTCCGGTGCATGTGTTCGATCTGATCCCGCAGCAGAAATCCCTGTCCGCCTCCCCGGTCGGCTCGCCCGCCACCATGGCGACCATGCTCGAATTCTGCGCCCGGCACCAGATTCTGCCGCAGGTCGAGATGTTTCCCATGAGCAAGGTCAACGAGGCGGTCGACCATCTGCGTAGCGGCAAGGCGCGCTACCGCGTGGTGCTGGACGCCAGCCAGTGACGATTGCGTGCGGCGTCTGCCTGCGCAGATGCCGCACCTCCTGCCAAAACGCCCCCAAACGCTTACAATCGCCCGTCTAACCGACCTTCAGACAGGCTCCCCAAGAAATGCCGCTCGACCCACCAACGATGCTGACCATCTCGATCGCTCTCGCAGCTGCTGCCGCGCTGTACCTGGCGGTCGAGTGGCGCAGCATTCGTGAGCCTTCGCTGCTGTTCTGGAGCGCCGGTTTCGCCACGATCACCATCGGTTCCACTCTGGCCTTGCTGCGCAGCAACGGTTTTCTGCTGATCGGCATCTGGTTCGCCAACGGCTTGCTGGTGACCGCGCACTTTCTGTTTCTGCTGGGGGTGGCGCGCTTCACGCAGATCCGCCTGTCCCCAGCCTGGTATCTGATCTTCGTCAGTTGGCTGGTCATGCTGTTATTGCCGGACGGGCCGCTGTGGTCGAAAGTCATGCTGGCCGCCAACTCGCTGCTGGTGGCCGCCTCGACGCTCAAGGCCAGTCTGCTGTTGCGCCCACACGGCAAGTCGCTGAGCGTCGGCGCCGTGCAACTGCGCTACGTGCTGTTGGGCCACGGCATTTTCTATGTGGCCAAAGCCATGACGGTGATGATCCCGGGCACACTGATCGACCTGGCCGCGTTCCGTGGCGAAATCATCCAGATCTCGCTGGTCGAGGGTGCGATGGCGATCATGCTGATCGCGCTGTCGATGACCGGCACCGAACGCTATCGACGCGAAGAGCAGATCGCCCGACTGGCCGCCCGAGACCCGCTGACCGCCCTCTTCAACCGCCGCGCCCTTGAAGTGCGTGCGCCTCGCCTGCTGCGGGAGGTCTGTGCAGAGCAACCCGGAGCGCTGCTGCTGATCGATATCGACAATTTCAAACTGGTCAACGACCACTACGGCCACACGGCCGGCGACCGTTTGCTGGTGGCGTTGAGCGAGATGATCCGCGCCGAGTCTCCCGAGGGTGGGCTGGCCGCACGTCTGGGCGGTGACGAATTTGTCATTCTGCTGAGCAACGCGCCCAGTGAACAGATCGTCCGACTGGGCGACACCCTGCGCGATCAGTTTCAGCGCATTGCGATCCAGACATTTCCCACTGCCGAGCCGGTGACGCTGAGCATCGGCGCCACCCTGTTCAACAAGCCGCCGGCCAGTCTGGCGGCGCTGATCGAACAAGGCGATGCCGCACTCTACGAATCCAAGCGCGGCGGCCGCAACCGCCTGCGCCTGACCGGGCTCACCACTTCAGGATGATCAGACCCATGACCCGTTCCGAAACGCCCCTGCAAGACCTCGCCGCCCCCGAGGGCGTCTGCTACGGCTGCGGCGGCCGCAACCCCCATGGCTTGCACGTCAAAAGCTACTGGCACGAGGACGGCGTGCACGTTATGGCCGATCATCTGCCGGACGACAAATACTGCGGCTGGCCGGACCTGGTGTACGGCGGCCTGCTGGCGATGCTGGTCGACTGCCATTCAAACTGGACCGCGATGGCTTACCACTATCGCCACGAACAACGCGAACCAGGCAGCCTGCCGCGCATCGACTGCGTCACCGGCAACCTCGGCCTCAAGTTCATCAAACCCACGCCCATGGGCGTCACCCTGACCTTGCGCGCCAGGGTCGAGGGCGAGGTCGGGCGCAAGACGCGGGTGATCTGCGAGGTGTATGCCGGGGATGTGCTGACGGCAATTGGCGATTCAGTGTTCGTACGCGTCGACACCCACCAACTGGCGGATGCAGCGCACGGCCGCTGACTCCCCCCTCCCCTGTAGGAGCTGCCGCAGGCTGCGATCTTTTGACGTTGACCTTCAAAAGCAGAATCAAAAGATCGCAGCCTGCGGCAGCTCCTACAGGGGACGCTTGGTGGATATGAATCCTCGCGGCGGCGCGCAAGGAGCCGGCCTATTAAAGCCGATGTTTAGTTTTTTTGGCTTGAGAAGTAATTATTAAACAATCTGAAAAACTGTAATTTCTATCAGGTGCCAAGTCTCCGGTAAGGAGTGATGCTTTTAATTCACTTTGTATTACAGGAGAAAGCCCCATGGTTTCCAAATTAGATATTCTTGACGCACTCTCACCAAACTCCGTACTGCAAACAGACGCACTAGAGGAGAAGTTCGGAACCACGAAAACGGTACCGAATGCCGCAGCCCCATCGGACTCGTCTTCCGACATTTCGAATCAGTCACGTTTCACAGTAATTCTTGAACCTGTTGAGGCAAGCCAAAAGGTGGCGGTCATAAAAATGATTCGAGAATGCACCGGTCTGGGTCTGAAAGAGGCAAAAGAACTCGTGGATAGCGCTCCAAAACCAGTGGAAAAAGAACTCTCGAAAACTGATGCAGAGGCCCTGAAAAAAAAACTGGAGGCAGTAGGCGCGACAGCGTCGCTCAAGCAGGTTTAGGAAATTCGTAGAACTTGCAGAAGAGCAGTTGAGCCAAACGAAATCTCATACCAAACATTCACGCCCAAGGCAGTACGCCACTCTATCCATACAGAGCGCGCCAACCCCTTGGGCGTTATGCTGTTTGAAGACTACTTTTCTGGCAACGCGTGAGATGCCCCGTCGGCGCCGCTGGATACGCTGAGCAAACCCGGCTAGGCGCACCTGCCCCGAAATCGTCGAGGCTATAGCAGACCGCACTTCCAGGAGTCTTTACCCAGTGTCCGAACTGCCGACCCACTTCGCCTACACCCGACGTTTCAACGCCGTACTCGCCTACATCGACGCCCATCTCGAAGGCGACCTGTCAGTGAACACGTTGAGTCAGGTAGCGAACTTTTCGGCGTTTCACTTCCATCGGCAATTCAGCGCGTTCGTTGGCGTGCCGGTGTCGCGCTACGTGCAACTGATGCGCTTGCGCAAGGCAGCCCATCGGCTGGCCGCGCAGCCGGATCACTCGATACTGGACGCCGCGTCCGACGCCGGTTTCGAGAGCCCGGAAGCCTTCAGCCGCGCATTTCGGCGCGACTTCGGCATGACGCCGAGCGCCTTCAGGAAGCAACCGAACTGGCAGATCTGGAATGCGGTATTCGCCATCCCTCACTTTTCCAGGAGCGTCATCATGCAAACCAGAATCGTCGATTTCCCCACCGTACGGGTCGCCGCGCTTGAGCACCGCGGCGCGCCGGCGCAGGTTCAACAAAGCGTGCAGACATTCATTGCCTGGCGCATGCATAGCGGGCAGTCGCCCGTGGCCTCGAGCCGCACCTTCGGCATTCCCTACAACAACCCCGACACCACAGCGGCGGCGGATTTTCGCTTCGTCATCTGTGGCGAGATTGATGAGCCGGTGGCACCCAATACGTTCGGCGTGGGGGAACTGGTGATTCCCGGGGGGCGTTGCGTGGTGGTGCGGCATGTGGGTTCACCGGATCACATTGGCGAAACCATCTATCCCGTCTACCGCGACTGGCTGCCGGCCAGCGGGGAGGAATTACGTGATCATCCGCTGTTTTTCCATTACCTGAGCGTCTATCCCGAGACCCCACAGGATCAGTGGCAGACAGACGTCTACGTACCTCTGCAATCGTAAGATTCACTTACATGTTTTTCCGCTTGTGGTGCGCAATGCCAACCCCTTATAAGAGCGACTCTCACTCGCGAATTTAAGGATGCACCCATGAGCAATGCCTGGAACGAAGGGTATTTCACCGATGAGGGTTACACCTATTCGTACAGCCGGGAAATCAACCCGGTGTTCCAGCGTTTTTGTTTGTTGTTGCGCGGTTTTGCCACCCTCGAAAGCGCTGGTGGCTACCACTGCGAACTCGGCTTTGGCCAGGGTGTCTCGATCAACATCCACGCCGCCGCCAACCCGGGCAACTACGTCGGCACCGACTTCACGCCGTCCCAGGCCGCGCATGCCATGGCGCTGGCGAACGACTGGAACAGCCAGGCCCGCCTGTATGACGACAGCTTCGAGCAACTGCTGGCCCGCGATGATCTGCCGGCGTTCGACAGCATCAGCCTGCATGGCATCTGGTCCTGGGTCAGCCGCGACAATCAGCAACTGATCGTCGAGTTCGCCCGCCGCCACCTCAAGCCCGGAGGCATGTTGTACGTGAGCTACAACTGTTTCCCGGGCTGGTCGCCGTCGGCGCCACTGCGCAATCTGTTCAGCCTGCACAATCGCTTTGCCAGCCAGGCCTCGACCAGCCCGGCCAAACGCATCGATGCTGCGATGGAGTTTTCCGAAACGCTGTTGGCAGCCAATCCGAAGTACGCCAGAACGGCGCCGGCCCTGGGTGCCCAGTTGCAGAGCATCAAGGGCCAGAACCGTCAGTACGTGGCCCATGAGTATTTCAATCGCAACTGGGACTGCATGTATTTCATTGATGTGGTCGACGCCATGACCGCGGCCAAACTCGACTTTGCCACCACGGCCGTACCGCTGGACACCGTGGCGGCGCTGAACCTGAGTGCAGAAGGCATGGACTTTCTGCAAGGTATCGAGCACCCGATCATGCGCGAACAGGCGCGCGACTATTTCATCAATCAGAACTTCCGCCGGGATCTGTACGTACGCGGCGCCAATCGGCTGTCTGCCGCCGAGCAACGCGATGGCCTGCTGAGAAACCGTTATGTCCTGTTGCAAGCCATTGAAAGCATTCCCGACACAGTCACAGGTCCTGCAGGCGCAGCTTCGCTGCAGGCGGAGATTTACCGCCCGGTACTCGCAGCGCTCGCCGCCAATGCCTACACCCCGAAAACCTTGCAGCAATTGTCGATGGCCGTCGGCGCCGTTGCTTATGACGACCTGGTGCAAGCTGTCACCGTGCTGATCGGCATGGGCGTCGCCGCGCCGTGCCAGAGTGAATCCGCCGAAAGGCAGGTGCAGGAACGTTGCGACACCCTCAACCTGCAACTGTGCAAGCGCGCACTGTTCAACAGCAACATTCAGGTACTGGCCAGCCCGGTCACCGGCGGTGGCGTGCCGATCAGCCGCGTACAGCAGTTGTTCCTGATTTCGATCAAGCAAGGCATGACCGACCCGCAAGACTGGGCGCAGTTGGCGTGGGCCGTCATCGGTGATCAGGGCGAAGTGCTGCACAAGGGCGACCAGCCGCTGCTCACGGCCGAAGAAAACCTTGCCGAGATGACCGAACGGGCACAGGCATTTGCCCAGACACCGCTGGACATTCTCATGGCGTTGAAGATTGCTTGATCCCTCCACACGCCGGACGACTGGCCGCGATCGAAAGCGGCCAGTCGTCTGCCTGTATGGCCCTGACTGCCGCCTCCTGAGCCATCCTGCCCCCGCCTGCCACGCAGCGCCCCGTTAAAAAAGCAAAATTGCCATGTGTTTCCGTCGTTTCTTCTTGCGTCGCACTGTTCATTGCCCGTTCCTGTCTGGAGTCTCTTCGATGCCATCGCCCAAATCCCTGCCCTCTGCCCTGCTGGGCCTGGCCCTCGCCTGCCCGGCCATGGCCGAGGAACCCAAAGGCATGGAGCTGGGCCAGGTGCTGATTTCGGCCGAGGAACAGAGCGGCACTGATGCCTCCGTCGCCGAGGCCCAAGCGCGCCTGGCGCAGGTGCCCGGCGCAAGCAACGTGGTCGACCTGCGTCAGCCGTTGCAGGGCCGTGTGGCGAGCAATCAGGATGTGCTGGCGTATCAGCCGGGGGTTTACGCGCAGTCGGCAGGTAATGAAGGGGTGAAAATCTCGATCCGTGGTTCGGGGATCAACCGCGCACCGGGCGCGCACGCTTCGGGGCTGTACACCCTGCTCGACGGCCTGCCGCTGACCGGCCCCGGTGGCACGCCCTACGAATTGCTCGAACCGCTGTGGCTCGACCATGTGGAGGTGCTGCGCGGCGCCAACGGTTTTGATCGTGGTGCGCTGGCGCTGGGCGGCGCTGTCGATTACGTCAGCCACACCGGCTATGACGCGCCGAAATTGCAGGTGCGCTATGCCACCGGCAGCCACGGATATCAACAACGTCAGGTGAGTTCCGGGCAGGTGCTGGGCGACTTCGATTACTACGTGTCGCTGACCGATGCGAACGCCGACGGTTATCAGGATCACACCGCCAGCGAGAGCAAAGGCGTGATCGCCAACTTCGGTTATCGCTTCAATCCGAACCTGGAAACCCGCTTCTATATCCGCTATCGCGAGACCGACAACGACCTCGCCGGCCGCGTGACCAAGCACTCGATCGAGCACACTCCACGGGCGGCCAATCCGGCCTATGTGGCGCGCGATGACAGCCGCAAGCAACCGGGCAGCACCTTCATCGGTAACAAGACCACCTACTACATCGACGACGATTCGAGCATCCAGACCGGCCTGGTCTATCACGACTACCCGATGGACCTGCGCGAAGGCCCGAACCGTCTGAAAGTGGCCTACACCGACGTCAGCGGCACGTTCGACTACAAGCGCCGCGACACCCTGTTCGGCATGGAAAGCCGCAGCACCGTGGGCCTGCGCACCACCAAACACCTGCCCAACGACGGCGCCAGTGAATTCGTCCGTATCCCCAGCGGCAACACCGCCGGTTATGCGCCGGGCACGCGCATGCGCAACTTCACCTATCAGGGTTCGGACACCGTTCTGCACGTGGGCAACGATCTGGAGATCGCCGACGACCTGTGGCTGACCACCGGCCTCGCCGCCATTTACACCCGCCGCGAAAGCGCCGTCACCTACCCGCAGGGCGGCGGCAAGACCAGTCTGAACGACTGGGACTACGCGCCGCGTCTGGGCCTGCGCTATCAGGTCACACCGGACCTGCAACTGTTCGGCAACCTCAGCCGTTCGGTCGAGGCACCGCACCCGTGGTCGCTGATCTACAGCTCGAACATCCGCTTCCCGGCCGGCAACGGCGCGGCGACCGGTACCCAGAGCGATCCGATCAAACTGCAGAACCAGACCGCGACCACCCTCGAACTCGGCGGTCGCGGCGACAGCGCGCTCGGCCAGTGGAGCCTGGCGTGGTACTACGCCCAGGTGCGCCACGAGTTGCTGTCGGTGCTACCGGACGCCAACGCCGTCACCCCGTACGAACTCAATGCCAGCCCCACCGTGCACCAAGGCGTGGAAGCCAGTTTGCAAAGCACGCTGTGGTCAGCCGCCGACGGGCGCAAACTGAGCCTGCGTCAGGCCTACACTTTCAGCGATTTCCACTACCGCGACGACCAGCGCTTCGGCGACAACCGCCTGCCGGGCCTGCCGATGCACTACTACCAGGGCGAACTGCGTCACGACTGGCCGCAAGGCTTCTTCGCGGCGGTCAACACGCAACTGGTGTCCAAAGTCGCGGTGGATTACGCCAACAGCTACTACGCCGATCCCTACGCACTGTTCGGCGCCACCGTCGGCTACAACGCGCCGAAAAACGACTGGCAAACCTGGCTTGACCTGCGCAACCTGACCAACAAGCACTACGCCGCTACGGTCACGCCGGGGTATGACGACAAGGGCCAGGACGCGGCGCGGTCTACTCCGGGTGAAGGGTTGGGGGTTTATGTCGGGGTGTCGTGGAGTCTGCTTTAAGGGGTTACCGATTCGCTCATCTGGTGAAGGCCAGCGCGATCAAACGGGAGTTTCAGGAAATGGGACCGATGACGCAAAAGCTGCTCATTGTTCTTGATCAATTGATCGAGGTACTTGAACACGACGGAGACATGCACTGGAGCCAGCGGATGCGCAACACAAGAGCGCGTCTTCTTGCCTCTGATTACTCCGGGATCACCTACTTGTTATCGGCCTACGGCGGAATGGGTTCGTTCAATGATGTGGTTTTAGGGCAAAGTCGCGTCGATGGGGTATTTGCCTGGAAACCCGGCTACATCGAGTTGAACGAGCAATTCGACACGCTGCGTGTCGAGGCTGCACAACTGGCCAAGGCAATCACGGAATCGCAAAACTGACATTCTCTCGGCCTGCTCACTCATAAAACTTGCCGGCCAGCAAAATGCTCGCACAGCGCTGCCATACGTTGGCTGAAGCGACATCCGCCGCCACCTGCCTGGAACTGTCGATCGCCCAGGCACCTGCGGCCTCGAGAAACGCATCCACAGATCCATTTTCCCAATCCAAGGCACCCCGCCCATGAGGTGACAGCGGTTCGTTCATCGTCCGCTCACGGGCGAAATCGGCACCCAGTGCCTGAATAAACGTAATGAACGATTGCTCGTCGTTTACCCGTTCCAGTAATTCATCAAGATCATCAGGCGCAGACATCGTGGCACTTTCCGTTTTGCGAATGGTTTGCCCGGGATGCTGCTATGCATCGACCAAAGGGTCAATCAGTCCGTCAAAACGGCCCCTGCGTCATCACCCGCGTCTCGATGATGCTGCGCAGCGCCGCGACCCGTTTCTGATACAGCTCAGTCAAGCAACCGACCTTCGCGCCACAGGCCTTGCGGCTTTTCAGGAAAGCCTGCTGTTCGCCGATCAGCGCGTCGCGCCCGCCCATCGGCAGCAGGCGTTTGTCGAGGCTGAACAGCTCGCCCATGGTCACGTCCAAGTCGTTCAGCGTGCGGTTGGCGCAAACGGCTTTCTCGTCTGGCGTCCGCGCCTTGGCGCAGTCGAAACTGGCGGCGAGGGCCGAATCGGCGGCCAGCCACAAACCGGCACCGACTAACACGCCAATCACCGATGAAATTTCTCGAACTCGTGTCATGTCGTCGTATCCAACGTTGTAAGCCAATGGAGGTATGAAAATGAAAAACACTGACGACCGCAAGCCTGCAACCCCTCATAACGCGCCTCCGCTCGACGCTGCGGGCAAACCGGTGGATGTGGTTCGCCGCGATCTGCAGGACAGCGACGACGATACCAAGGTTGTGGACGAGGTGCTGACGCCGACCTCGATCCGCACCAAAGAACAGGAGGCCGAGGAACTCAAGCGCAAGACCGATGCGATCGAACGCAAGGTTGCCGACGGCAATTGACTCGCCAGCCACAGGGCAGCGCTGACGAGATATACCGGGCGGACGGATTGCTTATTGCCAATCAATCCATCCGGCTCTGCGCTGGCCTTGGCCCTTTCTCCCCCTGGAAATATCCTCGTCCGCTCAACGGTTTGCCGCCCTTGAGCGGATACCTCCTGCGAGCCGTCAATCTCTCGCCCACGACCGTTCGGCGCTTTCTCTGGCAAGGCCGCAAATTCGCATCTAGGGTTGCATCGCTGGCGATATGCCAGCCATCCAGCGAATGTCGAATCGGCACTCGCCCGTAGCGGCACCGGAAAAGCAATCAGGGATGGTTTTTGTGCTTGCGGTTCTCCTGCGCTCTTGCCGAGCGCGCTACTGATCCCTGCGTTTCGTTGTGTTCTATCAAGGACAGAAAGATGAACAACGTATCGGTCAATTCTCTGCATCTGCCACTCAGGCAGGCCACGCGCGACGCTCCCGACATCCCGCCCGGCGGATTCGGCTGAGAACGCTGGCGCCGGCTCGGGCGTATTGACGCCTGCACTGCGCGCACTGAAACCCGCACTCGATCAGATCCCGACAGATCAGGTAACCCACTCGTGGAGAACAGCGCCTGCCGCTGCTCTTGCTGGTCGCGGCTGCCTGGCTGTCAGGTACGGCGCCCCTTGTCCGCAAGGGGCGGTTTTGCAGCACCGATGAGGAACCTCGCTATGTCCCGTTCAACGGCCAGCATCCCGCCTTACGGGGTCGCCATTCAAAGTGCGATCAAGCAAGGCGATGTGCAGCACATGAAAACGTTGTTGCAGCAGCGCGACACCAGCAAGCCTGAAGCGCAAGACCTGAAAGACGCGTACGAAAAACTGGCCAGGGAAGTTTCCAGGCACGAAAAGTCCTGAAGCCATCAATCACACTGCAATGGAGGCAAACAACATGTCCGGTTCTACTGAAAATGTCGGCCTGTTCCCGGTGAGCTATCGCATCGCCACCGGCGCACCCGGCGCGCAGTCGCTGGCCCTGCACCTGCTGGTCTCGACGCCCAATACGAAAGTCAGCGGCACCGCCGCGATCTCCCAGGCGACCAATCCGCCACTCGATGTGCACTCCGACGTCTGGGGCGAGTACACCTACCTCACCGTGATGTCGCCCGGTGTCAGCAAAATCCTCGTGACCGCCCAAGGCAATCACGGCGGCTCAGGCGCCAACTCAATCATCAATTTCGATGTGCGCCTGGTGGTGGGTACTGACTGGCGTGAAGGTGTCGCCAACTATCGCTACTTCGATGGGCAACGCTGGCACGAGGTCAACAACGCCCCGGCGCATTTGGTTGAATCGATACCTTCACCGTTCAATCCCGGCCCGGTAATCAACCCGCACCCACCGATCCTGCCGCTGTATGCCGCGCCGATTCAGAGCGCCATCGCCAGCGGTGATCTGGCGCAAATGAAGAACCTGGCCCGACTCGCCGAACAGCAGCTGGAGCAACTGCCGAAATTGCGCGACGCACTGGACACCGCGAAGAAAGAGGTCAGCCGGCTGCAGAGCCACTGAGTCAGGCCACTTGATCCGCCATTCACTTAGGGAGTAGCACCATGTCGATTGGACTTTTTCACACCCGTCTCAGCATCAGCAATGCATTGCCCGGCGCACCGGTTCTGAACCTTGATCTGCTGGTCGATACCGTGAACAAACGTGTCAGCGGGATTGCCAGCGTGTTTCAGGCCACCTGGCCGACGGTCAATTTCCGGACTCAGGTCTGGGGCAGTTTTTCCGAAACCAAACTGACTGCAAACGTCGAGAACCACATCATTCTCACCCTCGACGGTGGTCCGAGCGGCCCGCTCAGCCAGATCGCGCAGACCTTCCACCTCAGAGGCATTCTGGGTGGCGACTGGGCCAGCGGCTTTGTCGATTATCGCTATGAAGAACAGGGCCAGTGGCACGAAGTGAAGCACGTCGCGGTGCATCAGGCACCCAGCGAGCAACCGCACCCCACGCCGCATCCGCAGCCACTGTACGCCGTGGCCGTGCAGCAGGCGCAGACCGGCGGCAATCTGGCGCAACTCAAAACCGTGGTGCAACAGGCCGAGCAACAGGTGGCGCACGAGGGCGCCTTGCGCAGTGCCCTTGAGCATCTAAAGGCGGAAATTGCGCGTCTGGAAACGCGCTAACCGATAGACCCCGGGCGCGATTGCAAAGGATCTCGCCCGGGGCTTGTTCAACTGCGGTCAATCCCTTCGTCGCGCGCACCGGATTGTGCGCAAGGATTTCCCATGTCAGACGTGCGCCCTGCCCGTTATCTCAGCGACTCCGATCTCAAACGCTACGTGCCGGTGCATGTGGTCTGGGAGATCACCCTGGCCTGCGACTTGAAATGCCTGCATTGCGGCTCCCGCGCAGGGCATCGCCGGCCTGACGAACTCAACACCCGCGAATGCCTGGACGTCATCGATTCGCTGGCCGCGCTTGGCACCCGCGAGATCACCCTGATCGGCGGCGAAGCCTATCTGCGCAAGGACTGGACACAACTGATCAAGGCCATTCACGACCACGGCATGTACTGCGCAATCCAGACCGGCGGGCGCAACCTGACGCCGGCGAAAATGCAGGCAGCGGTCGATGCCGGGCTCGACGGCGTGGGCATTTCCCTCGACGGTCTCGCGCCGCTGCATGACGCGGTGCGCAACGTCCCCGGCTCGTTCGACAAGGCCGTGGACACCTTGCGCCGGGCCAAGGCTGCGGGGCTGGCGGTGAGCGTCAACACTCAGATCGGCGCGGCCACCCTGCCCGACTTGCCGGCGCTGATGGACACCATCATCGAACTCGGCGCCACCCACTGGCAGATCCAGATCACCGTCGCCATGGGCAACGCGGTGGACCATCCGGAACTGCTGCTGCAACCCTATCAACTGCTGGAGGTGATGCCGCTGCTCGCGCGCCTGTATAGCGAAGGCGTCGACCGTGGCTTGCTGATGAACGTCGGCAACAACATCGGCTATTACGGCCCTTTTGAGCATTTATGGCGCGGCTTCGGCGACGAGCGCGTGCACTGGACCGGTTGCGCCGCCGGCCAGACTGTTCTGGCGCTGGAGGCCGACGGCACGGTCAAGGGCTGCCCGTCATTGGCGACCGTCGGTTTCTCCGGCGGCAACGTGCGCAACATGAGCCTGCACGACATCTGGCACTACAGCGAAGGCATGCATTTCGGTCGCCTGCGCTCGGTGGATGACATGTGGGGTTACTGCCGTGGCTGTTACTACAACGATGTCTGTCGCGGCGGCTGCACCTGGACTTCGCACTCACTGCTCGGCAAACCCGGCAACAACCCTTACTGCCATTACCGCACCCTGGAGTTGCACAAGCGCGGGCTGCGCGAGCGCATCGTCAAGGTCGAGGACGCGGCGCAGAAATCGTTTGCCGTCGGTCGTTTCGATCTGATCACCGAACGCATCGACACCGGCGAAAAAGTCAGCAGCGTCAGCGACAGCGGTCAGGTGATCAAACTGGCGTGGATCAATCAGGGCCAGCAATCGCCGGAACAAGGCCGGATCGCCCCGCAACTGAGCCTGTGCCGCAGCTGCTTGCAGTACATCTATCCGCACGAGGTGATCTGTCCGCATTGCGCCGCCGATGTCGCCGCCGCCGAAGCCGAACACCAGAACGACCGGGCACGACAACAGGCGATCATGAACACGCTGACCGGGCTGCTGGGCATCGCGCCCAGTCACTTGAACTGAACGCTTGCTGCCCCTGCAGTCGATATTTTCCAACTCTGTCCCGGGTTTTCCTGCCCGGGGCAACTCTCCCCCTACCCTGCAAGCCGCGGTTTTACTGGCTCTGTCCCTTCTGCTTCAGCAATTTGTATTCACATCCCAGCTTAATAATATTTTACCGATACCCCCCTCCTGCCTAGTCTGACCGCAAGCAAAACGGACCAGCCTGAAGCGATCCGAATCCACTTGCCTTGCCAGGAAGGATGTAGAAATGACCACTGAAATAATAAAAACAGACACGCTTGTCGTGGGGGCCGGACAGGCGGGTGTGGCGATGAGCGAGCACCTGAGCAAACTCGGTGTGCCGCACCTGGTGCTGGAGCGCAGCCGCATTGCCGAACGCTGGCGCACCGGGCGCTGGGACTCGTTGGTAGCCAACGGTCCGGCGTGGCACGACCGCTTTCCGGGGCTGGAATTCGATGATGTCGATCCCGATGGTTTCGCCCCCAAGGAGCGAGTCGCCGACTACTTCGAAGCCTATGCGAAGAAATTCAACGCGCCGATCCGCACCGGGGTCGAGGTCAAAAGCGTAATACGCAATGTCGGTCGTCCGGGCTTCACCGTCGAGACCTCCGAAGGCGTGATCGAAGCCAGCCGCGTGGTCGCGGCGACCGGGCCGTTCCAGCGTCCGGTGATCCCGCCGATCGCCCCGCAAGACCCGCGCCTGCTGCAGATCCACTCCGCCGACTATCGCAATCCGCAGCAACTGCCCGAAGGCGCGGTGCTGGTGGTCGGTGCCGGTTCGTCCGGCGTACAGATCGCCGATGAACTGCAGCGCTCCGGCAAGCAGGTTTACCTTTCGGTCGGCGCCCATGACCGTCCGCCGCGTGCCTATCGCAACCGTGATTTCTGCTGGTGGCTTGGAGTGCTCGGCGAGTGGGATCAGGCAGCGATGAAACCCGGTCGCGAGCATGTGACCATCGCGGTCAGCGGCGCGCATGGCGGGCGCACCATCGACTTCCGTGGTCTGGCCCATCGCGGCATGACCCTGGTTGGCGTCACCGAGTCGTTCAATAACGGCGTGGTGACCTTCAAGCAGGACCTGGTGGACAACCTCAAACGTGGCGATGACAACTACCTCGCCTTGCTGGATGCCGCCGACGCCTACATCGAGCGCAACGGTCTGGATCTGCCCGAAGAGCCCGAGGCACGCGAAACCTACCCGGATCCCGACTGCGTGAAAAATCCGCTGGTGGATCTGGATCTGGCCAAAGCCGGGATCACTTCGATCATCTGGGCCACCGGGTTCGCCGTGGATTATTCCTGGCTGCAGGTCGCAGCGTTTGACGACAAGGGCAAACCGCAGCATCAGCGCGGCGTGTCCAGCGAGCCGGGGGTGTATTTCCTCGGGCTGCCATGGCAGTCGCGGCGCGGTTCATCGTTCATCTGGGGCGTGTGGCATGACGCCAAACACGTGGCCGACCACATCGCCACCCAGCGCAAATACCTCGACTACAAGGATGCCGAGCAGCGTGAAGCGGCCCTGCATTCGAACGCCAACACCAAAGCCGCCGACACCGTCGACGCTTGATTGCCCTCTTTCGCGGCGGCGCCCGGTGCGCCGCTCAATACTCAGTCTGGAGCTGTACATGAGCAAGCCAACTCACACCCGCATCCGTATGTTCAACACCAAGGACACCTACCCGAACCAGACCCTGGACAACGACCTGTGCCAGGCCGTGCGCGCCGGCAACACCGTGTATGTCCGGGGTCAGGTCGGCACCGATTTCGACGGCAATCTGGTGGGCCTCGGTGATCCGCGTGCGCAGGCCGAACAGGCCATGCGCAACGTCAAGCAACTGCTCGAAGAAGCCGGCAGCGACATGAGCCACATCGTCAAGACCACCACTTACCTGATCGACCCGCGCTACCGCGAGCCGGTGTACCAGGAAGTCGGCAAATGGCTCAAAGGCGTGTTCCCGATTTCCACCGGGCTGGTGGTGTCGGCACTGGGGCAGCCGCAGTGGCTGATGGAGATTGATGTGGTGGCGGTGATTCCCGAGTAAGTCGGCAGACCGAGTCGCGGCCTTCGCGAGCAAGCTCGCTCCCACAGGGAAATACATGCCAACTGTGGGAGCGAGCTTGCTCGCGAAGAGGCCCGCCAGGACAACAAATTCCTCGAAAGGAGTTAGACCATGACCTTTTCAATCGCAGCCCGTTGCCCCGAAACCGGCCAGTTCGGTGTCGCCATCAGTTCCTCCAGCATCGCCGTCGGCGCACGTTGCCCGTGGCTGTTGCCGGGGGTTGGCGCGGTGTCGAGCCAGAACATCACCCTGCCGTCCCTCGGTCCGGAAGTCCTCGCGCTGATGGAGCAAGGCCACGCGCCCGACGCGGCGCTGGACCAGGTCCTGACCCGCAACGGCTACAGCCAGTACCGGCAGATCACCGCGATCAACCACCTCGGCCAGACCGCACATTTCAGCGGCGCGCAAACCCTCGGCGTGCACAACGCGGTCTGCGGCGAGCAATGTGTGGCCGCCGGCAACATGCTCGCCGGGCGTGCGGTGATCGAGGCGATGGTCAGGGCTTTTGAAGACGGCGACGGCCAACTGGCCGACCGCCTGCTCAAGGCCTTGCACGCCGCCCAGGCCCTGGGTGGCGAGGCTGGTCCCGTGCATTCGGCAGCCGTGGTGGTGGTCGGCGAGCAGACCTGGCCGATCGTCAATCTGCGGGTCGACTGGGCGGACGCAGATCCGATCGGCCAGCTGCAAAAACTCTGGGACGCTTATCAGCCTCAGTTGCAGGACTACATCGATCGCGCCCTCGACCCGGCCAAGGCGCCGGGTTATGGCGTTGCCGGAGACGATCGATGAGCAACAGCGTCGCGTTGCTCAAGACGCTGGTGGGCTTCGACACCACCAGCCGCGAATCCAATCTGCAATTGATCGAGTTCGTGGGCGACTACCTCGCTGGCTTCGATGTGCCGTGCGAGTTGATCTACAACGCCGAGCGCAGCAAGGCCAATCTGTTCGCCACGATTGGCCCGGCCCAGCAACCGGGCATTGTGCTCTCGGGTCACACCGATGTGGTGCCGGTCGACGGCCAACCGTGGACTGTTACGCCGTTCGAACTCAGCGAGCGTGACGGCAAGCTGTTCGGGCGTGGCACGGCGGACATGAAGGGCTACATCGCCTGCGTGCTGGCCTTGGTGCCGGCGCTGGTCGCTGCAGAGTTGCGCATGCCGGTGCACATCGCCCTGTCCTACGACGAAGAAGTCGGCTGCCTTGGGGTGCGCTCGTTGCTCGCAGAACTGGAGCAGCGTCCGGTCAAACCTTTGCTGTGCATCATCGGTGAACCCACCGAACTGAAACCGGTGCTCGGCCACAAAGGCAAACTGGCGATGCGCTGCGACGTGCACGGTCATCCGTGTCATTCGGCCTACGCGCCGCTGGGGGTCAACGCCATCGAGTACGCCGCCGAGCTGATCGGCGAGCTGGGGCGCATCGGCCAGCAACTGAAGGCGCCCGAGCAGCACGACAGCCGTTTCGACCCGCCCTACAGCACGGTGCAGACCGGGGTGATCAGCGGCGGCAAGGCCTTGAATATCGTGCCCGCCGATTGCCGCTTCGACTTCGAAATCCGCGCCCTGCCCTCGCAGGATCCGTCCCTGGTCGCGCAGCAGTTGCAAACCTACGCAGAGCAACAAGTACTGCCGCGCATGCGGGCAGTGAGTGAGCACAGCGCGATTCGTTTCAGTGAGTTGTCGGCCTATCCCGGCCTGGCCACCGATGCGCAGAGTCAGGCGGCGGAGCTGATTGCAGCGTTCTGCGGCTCACAGGAATTCGGCACCGTGGCGTTCGGCACCGAGGGCGGGCTGTTCGATGCGGCGGGGATTCCCACCGTGGTCTGCGGTCCCGGCAGCATGGACCAGGGGCACAAGCCCGATGAGTTCGTCAGTCGTGCGCAACTCGATGCCTGCGATGCGATGCTGCAGCGGATGCTGGCCTTTATCCGCGCTTGAAACACGGCTCGACGCACGTTCAGGCGTACAGTCGAGCCAACTCTTCCCGGCAATGATCGACGAACAACTGCACCGGTTTGGTCAGTTGCACCCGGCGCAGCCAGGCTGCCGACAACCCCGAGCCGGTCACGGTTTCTGCCAGCGGCACGCACACCACTTTCTGCCCGTCGTAGGTGTACTCGCCGAACGGTCGGGTCACCAGAATCGAAAAACCGAAACCGCGCCCGACCATGCCGCGCACCATCTCGATCGACGGTGAGCTGAAGACGATGTGCGGGGTCAGTCCGCGTTCTTCGAAGATGCTCACGAAGTAGGTGCGGCTGGGCACCACGTCGAGCAGGATCATCGGTTCCAGCACCAGATCGTGCAACGAGACTTTCGCCTGTTGCGCAAAACGATGGTCGGCCGGCAGCAAGGCGTAAGGCTGCTGCGGCGGCATCAGCGAAGTGGTTTCGATGGTGCTGTCGAGGTCGTGTTCGAAGAGCATTGCCACATCGATGCTGCCGGCGGTCAGCGCTTGCACCAGTTCCTGTTGTTCGCCATCGCGAATGCGGATTTCCACCCCTGGCCAGCGCTGCTTGAACCCGGCGATCAGGCGCGGCAGGTACAGCGGCGCCACCGTTTCGAAACAGCCGATATCGATCTGTCCGGAGACCACATCGTTGTCCGCCAGCGCGTTCTGCTCGAACTCATGCGCCACTCGCAGCAACTCCAGCGCCTTGCGATAGAAGCGCGAGCCGCTGGGCGTCAGCGAAACGCCCTGGGCGTGATGGCGGATGAACAGCTGCACACCGAAGCTTTCTTCCAGATGCTTGATCGCGGTGGAGACGGACGGCTGGGCGATATAGAGCTTGCGCGAGGCTTCGGCGACGCTGCCGCAGTCGGCGGTGGTGACGAAGTATTTGAGCTGGCGCAGGTTGTAGGCGGCCATATGAACCTCTGCAAGTGAGACAACGCTTTTGTGTTGAGGAGATTTATCTGTGGTCAGGGCATTTGTCTGTAGTTAGGGCATTTGTCTGTAGTCAGGGGTTCTGTGGTGAGGGGATTTATCCCCGATGGGGCGCGAAGCGGCCCCTGTTTCTAAAGTCAAAAGAGGAGCCGCTTCGCAGCCCATCGGGGATAAATCCCCTCACCACAAAACTGTGTAAATCCAGAAAAGAGTGAAGCCTGAACATACCGGAGCTACGCATTACACGCGGCATATATTTTTTAAGGTCTGAAGCAACAAACTTACTAATTTATCTATCCCCGGCCTTTGCACATGATCGCTTCAACAAGAAATGCGCCGTCCGTGTCGGCGCTTACCGAAGTACGTCCACGTACTCATCCTTGCCTTGGAGTTCGTCATGTCCACCTCTGCAACAACGTCCGCCCCGCTCATTGAAAAACACACGATTGGATACGTGCCCCCCGAAGATCGCCACGGAAAGGTCAGGGATCTGTTCACGCTGTGGTTCGGCGGCAACATCGCGCCGTTGCCCATCGTCACTGGCGCGCTGGGCGTGCAGTTGTTCCACCTGAATCTGGTGTGGGGCATCGTCGCGATTCTGGTTGGTCACCTGGTCGGCGGCGTGCTGATGGCGCTGCACTCGGCGCAAGGCCCGCAGATGGGCATTCCGCAGATGATCCAGAGCCGCGCGCAGTTCGGCTCGCTCGGCGCGCTGCTGGTAGTGCTGATTGCCGGGGTCATGTACATCGGCTTCTTCGCCTCCAACATCGTGCTGGCCGGCAAGTCGCTGCATGGCGTGGTCGACAGCGTCCCGGTGCCGGTCGGCATCGTGATCGGTGCCCTCGGTTCGGGGATCATCGGCATCATCGGTTACCGCTTCATCCACGTGCTCAACCGCATCGGCACCTGGGTGCTGGGGATCGGCATCGTCGTTGGTTTCGGCTACATCTTCACCCACATTCAGACCGATGACTTCCTCACTCGCGGCAACTTCAACCTCTCCGGCTGGCTCGCCACTGTGTCGCTGGCCGCGCTGTGGCAGATCGCATTTGCGCCGTACGTGTCCGACTATTCGCGTTACCTGCCGGCCGATGTCAAAGTCTCGTCGACGTTCTGGACCACCTATCTGGGCTCGGCGCTGGGTTCAAGTCTGGCGTTCATCTTCGGCGCTGTCGCCGTGCTCGCGACCCCTGTGGGCATGGACACCATGGATGCGGTCAAACTCGCCACCGGCTCGATCGGGCCGCTGATGCTGGTGCTGTTCCTGCTCAGCGTGATCAGCCACAACGCCCTCAACCTGTACGGCGCGGTGCTGTCGCTGATCACTCTGGTGCAGACCTTCGCCTACCGCTGGATCCCCACCGCGAAAAGTCGCGCGGTGATCTCGATCATCGTCCTGCTGGCCTGCTGCTTTGCCGCCGTCGGCGCGTCGAAGGACTTCATCGGCCACTTCGTCGACATGGTGCTGGTGCTGCTGGTGGTCCTGGTGCCGTGGACGGCGATCAACCTGATCGACTTCTATGCCATCCACAAGGGCCAGTACGACATCCAGTCGATCTTTCAGGTCGACGGCGGCATCTACGGCCGCTACAACCCGCAGGCATTGCTGGCCTACGCGATCGGCATCGCGGTGCAGATCCCGTTCATGAACACCCCGCTGTACGTCGGCCCGGTGTCGGCACACATCAACGGCGCGGATCTGTCGTGGCTGGTGGGGCTGCTGGTGACCTCGCCGTTGTACTTCTGGCTGGCCAATCGTGACAGCGCCTATCGGCGACGGATGATGGGCGGGAAACTGGTGGGCAGTCTCTGAGATTGACTCGCTGTAAACACAAGGCCCGCCACTGTGCGGGCCTTGTGCATTGCAGTGTGGTATTTCTTGTGGCTGGACAGTCAGCCACAACACAGGGAATCTCATGCTGCGAATACTGGGCAAGGCCTCATCGATCAACGTGCGCAAAGTGCTGTGGACCTGCGTCGAACTGCAGATCCCGTTCAAGCGTGAGGACTGGGGCTCGGGCTTCAAACCCACCGACACGGCGGAGTTTCTCGCGCTCAATCCCTGCGCCATGGTGCCGGTGGTTCAAGATGGCGATTTCACCCTGTGGGAATCGAACACGATCATTCGTTATCTGGCAGGCGCCTATGGCGGCGCCGACCTCTATCCCGCCGAGCCACGAGTTCGCGCGCGGGTCGATCAGTGGATCGACTGGCAGGCGTCGGAGCTGAACCGGTCGTGGTCGTATGCGTTCATGTCGCTGGTGCGACAGTCAGCGGATCATCAGGACAGTGCCGCGTTGGCCAACGGCGTCGAGCAATGGTCGAAGACCATGGGCATCCTTGATCAGCAGTTGCAGAAAACCGGTGCCTACGTCAGTGGCGAAGCGTTTTCGCTGGCAGATATTCCTATCGGGCTGTCGGTCAATCGCTGGTTCGAAACGCCGCTCGTGCATCCGGACTATCCCGCCGTCAGGGCGTATTACGAGCGTTTGAGTCAACGCGAAGGCTTTCGCCTGTACGGCCGAAACGGTACGCCGTGACAATCAGATCAACAGATCTTCATAAAACGCGCCGAACGGTCGATGCGGGTGGGCGATCTGGATTTCCAGGATCCATACACCGGCGTTCGGCGCCTGGTCGAAATCGCCGAGATTACCGCCGCGATGGATCGCGTGAGGGAAATCGCTGACGCGGTGGCCCTTGATGTCGAGATTGAGTTTCCAGCCCATGGCTTCAGCCTGATCGCTGGCATAGCGGTACAGTTCGACACCGCTCACGCCTTGGCGCCACAGCGCCTCGACCCGCTTGAACAGCTCCTTGGAGGCCGCCGCGCAGGCGATCATTTCCGGATCGGAGCCGGTGGTGAAGGTTTCGCCGGCATCGCCTTCGTGCCCCTGCCAGACCACGCCCATGTCGATGAAGAAAATATCGTTTTCACCCAGCACCGGATCGCCTTCGGAACGTTCCTTGAATGCCTTCAGCGTGTTGGCGCCAAAGCGAATCAGCAGCGGATGCCAGATGCGATCCATGCCCAGTCCGGCAAGGATCTGCTTGCCCAGTTCCTGGGCTTCGGATTCACGCATGCCCGGCTTGATCACCTTGGCAATGGCATCAACGGCGTTCCAGGTCAGTTCCTGCGCATGACGCATCGTCTCCAGCACAAACCGTTCTCCGACGGCTTCTTTACCGCTCAGGGCTGCACTCATTTGCTTGTTCCTCATGGCTACGCTGTAAAGTTTTTTATATTGCGAAACGCCGATCAAGATACAACCATGACACAACGTGTCAATTACTCTTCTGCACGCACCACGCCGCGCTCCTCCAGCAAACGCACGAACATGCTCAAGCTGCGCGACACCGTGCCCCGGCGCCACACCAGCCACGTAGTCAGATAACGAAAATCCGCCGCCAGCGGCCACACGCTCACGGTTGCGCTGCCGGGCATGCTCTGCAGCATCTTGCGCGGCATCAGCGCCAGTCCGGCACCGGCGCTGACGCAGGCGAGCATGCCGTGATACGACTCCATCTCGAAAATCTTCCCCGGCACCGCAGCGTCGGCGCTGAACCATTTTTCAAAGTGGTGACGATAGGAGCAGTTGGAGCGGAACGCATAGATGTTCTCGCCGTTCACATCCGCTGCGCGCTGCACCGGGGCGTGATTGAGCGGCGCGATGATGACCATTTCTTCCTCGAACGCCGGCACGCCTTCCAGCGTCGGGTGCAGCACCGGGCCATCGACGAAGGCGGCCGCCAGGCGCCCGGCGAGGACGCCGTCGATCATCGTCCCGGACGGGCCGGTGGACAGGTCCAGATCGACCTTGGGATGCAACTGGTTGTACGCCGCCAGCAGTTCAGGAATGCGCACCGCTGCGGTACTTTCCAGCGAGCCGAGGGGGAATGCGCCCTGCGGCTCTTCACCGGCGACGGTGGCCCGCGCCTCCTGCACCAGGTCAAGAATGCGCCGCGCATATTCGAGAAAACTCCAGCCGGCCGGCGACAGGCGCAACCGGCTTTTCTCGCGAATGAACAGGTCGACGCCCAAGTCCTGCTCCAATTGCTTGATCCGCGTGGTCAGGTTCGACGGCACGCGATGGATCTGCGCCGCGGCGGCGCTGATGCTGCCGTGCTCGGCAACGGCCTTGAAGATTTCCAGCTGCACCAGATCCACAGTCATTCTCCAATCGTGAAAGAAACGATCTTTATTATTCAGTTTCCAGAAAACAAACGCCACCCTACTCTAGGCCCATCCACTGAACACGCAGGACGACGCCATGAGCCAGATTTCCAGCCAGACCCACGCCATCTCGATTAACCCCACTACCGGCGAGCAGGTCGGTCACTACGCCTTTGAATCGGCACAAGCTCTCGACGCAGCGCTGACCCGCGCCGCATTCGGTTTCTCGAAATGGAAACGCAAGCCGCTGCAGGATCGCTCCCGCGCCCTGACCGCCCTCGCCGGCGCTCTGCGCGACAGCGCCGAAGCCATGGCGACCATGATCACCCTGGAAATGGGCAAGCCGATCGCCCAGGCCCGCGGCGAAATCGAAAAATGCGCCAAGCTCTGCGAGTGGTATGCCGAAAACGGTCCGGCCATGCTCAGCGCCGAAGCGACCCAGGTCGAAGGCGGCAAGGCGCGCATCGAATACCGACCACTCGGGCCCATCCTCGCGGTGATGCCGTGGAACTTCCCGATCTGGCAAGTGCTGCGCGGCGCGGTTCCGGCGCTGATCGCCGGCAACACCTACGTGCTCAAGCATGCGCCGAACGTGATGGGCAGCGCCTACCTGCTGCGCGACGCCTTCAAGAACGCCGGTTTCGCTGACGGCGTGTTTGAAGTGATCAACGTCACCCCGGAAGGCGTTTCGACCGCCATTGCCGACCCGCGCATCGCCGCTGTGACCCTGACCGGCAGCGTACGCGCCGGCATGGCCATCGGCGCTCAGGCCGGTGCCGCACTGAAGAAATGCGTGCTGGAGCTGGGTGGTTCCGACCCGTTCATCGTGCTCAACGATGCGGATCTGGATGAGGCGGTGCAGGCTGCCGTCATCGGTCGCTACCAGAACTCCGGTCAGGTTTGCGCAGCGGCCAAGCGTCTGATCATCGAAGAAGGCGTGGTCGAGGAATTCACCCGCAAATTCGTCGAGGCCACCCGCAAGCTGAAGGTCGGCGATCCGCTGTCCGCCGACACTTACATCGGCCCGATGGCACGTTTCGACCTGCGTGACGAACTCGATCAGCAAGTGCGCGATACCCTTGAAGAAGGCGCGACCCTGCTGTTGGGCGGTGGCAAAGCCGAAGGTCCGGGCAACTACTACGAACCAACCGTGCTGGCCGACGTGACCGACCGCATGACCTCGTTCAAACAGGAACTGTTCGGCCCGGTCGCCTCGATCATCACCGCCCGCGATTGCGCCCACGCCATCGCCCTGGCCAACGACAGCGAGTTCGGCCTGACCGCGACGATCTACACCGCCAACGTGCAACTGGCGCAGCAACTGACCAGCGAACTGGAAACCGGTGGCGTGTTCATCAATGGCTATTCGGCCAGTGACCCGCGCGTGACCTTCGGCGGCGTGAAGAAAAGCGGTTTTGGCCGCGAGCTGTCGCACTTCGGCGTGCGTGAGTTCTGCAACGCACAGACCGTGTGGCTGGACCGCAAATAACCCGCGACATCACCGCCCCCTGTAGGAGCTGCGGCACGCTGCGATCTTTTGATTTTGATTTTGCAGATCAGGATCAAAAGATCGCAGCCTCGTTTCACTCGACAGCTCCTACAGAGTGTTAAGCAGCACAGTTGCCTTCGGGGCTTACAGATATTTCAGCCAGGCGATGTCACGGCGCCGCGATTTCAGTGCGGAAAACCAGCGTACCGCCGGGTACAGTGCCAGCGCCAACAGCAGCGACACCAGCCAGATTGCCGCTACTGAATCGAAGCCGAAATAGCTACCGTGGTTAAGGCCGAACAGCGCCACGGCAATCAGATACAGCACCTTCAGCACGTACAGATGCAGCAGATAGAAGAACATCGGTGCCGATCCGAAAACCGTCAGCCAGTGAATCCAGCGGCGCGTCTGCAACCGCTCGAACACCAGCAACAACAGCAATCCGATGCTCACCGTCAGAGTGATGAACAGCAGCGATGGCGGGTACTTGGTGATATTGAAAAATGCCATCAGCGTTTGCACGGTCGTGTCTTCAACCGCCCAAGGCTTTTCGCCGTATCCGTTGAGCAGCCGCAGCCCGACGAAACCCAGCAGGCCGGCGATACCAGCCAGCAACAGGCACTGCTGACGAACTCCGGCGTCGGCCGCACGGGCAAACCACGGGCCCAACGCATAACCCAGACCGATCACGCCGATCCACGGCAACAGCGGATACGAAGTACGCAAGCGTAGACTGTCACCGGCCTCGATCCAGCCCCGATCATGCAGGATCGCCCACGGCACATGCAGTGCCGACTCCGGCGCGAAATGCAGCCCATCCAGCAGGTTATGCCCGGCAATGATCGCCAGACTCAGCGCCAACAACAGCCAGCGCGGCAACCAGACCAGCAGCGACAGGGCAATCATGCTCAAGCCAATCGCCCAGATCACCTGCAGATAGATCACGCTCGGCGGCAACTGAAACGTCCATGCAAAATTCACCAAGGTGAATTCCAGCACCACCAGAAACAGCCCTCGTTTGAACAGGAAGGCACTGACATCGGCCTTGCCCGCGTACTTTTCGCCGAACAGCCAGGCGGACAGTCCAGTGAGCAACACGAACACCGGTGCACACAGATGCGCCAAAGTGCGACTGAAAAACAACGCTGGCTCGGTGTTGGCGATGTCCATCGGGTCGGACACCTGACGATGCAACAGGAACGTCTCGCGCACGTGATCCAGCAGCATGAACAGGATGACCAGACCTCGCAACGCATCAATGGACAGCAAGCGGCCGGTCGGCGGCAGGTTGGAACGGGCACACGCAATCGTCATGGACATTTCGCCATTGAGTCTATGAATCGGGAGGTCGCAACGGCGAGCCTTACAAAAATATTCGCGTTACTCTATAACATTAAAAGTCGATTCCCAAGCCAAACGCCATTTGCCCAATCACGCCAGGCTTCTATAGTGATCAGGCGCCCCCTGCCCTTTGCGCCTGCTGTCGAGCGTTGCCCATGACCTCAACCGAACACCTGATCATCTGCGAGCATTGCGATTGCGTGTACGAAAAAGTCGTGCTCGGCAAACACCAGAAAACCCTTTGCGTACGTTGCGGCGGCGTGCTGCAGCGCTATAACGGTTTGACCGTCGAGCAGCGGCTGGCCTTGAGTTTCACCGCGGCTATGCTGTGGCTGTTCGCCAATTTCTATCCGGTGATGAGCATCAGCATGAAGGGTCTGAAGAACAGCGCGACGCTGTGGGATTCGGTGCTGGCACTGAGTCAGGGGCCGATCACGTTCATGGCGATGGTCGCAGCGATCTCGATCATCATCGCCCCGGCGTTTCAACTGGTGCTGTTGATCTGGGTGCTGAGTTTCGCCCTGTCGTCGCGCCGGGCACCGGGCTTCAAGCTGTGCATGCGCTGGCTGGAAACGCTGCGCCCGTGGAGCATGCTCGAGGTGTGTCTGCTGGGGGCGATGGTGGCGGTGTTCAAACTGGCCGGGCTGCTCGATGTGCTGCCGGGGATCGGCCTGTTCGCCCTGGCGGTGCTGAGCCTGATGATGATCCGCATTGCCGGCCGCGACATTCGTGACCTGTGGGACATTCTATGAAGCGACCACCGACCGCCAGCGAACTGAACCTGTGCCTGTGTCACAGCTGCGGGCTGGCCTGCGACATGACCGACGAGCCGCACCAGTGCCCGCGTTGCGAAGCACCGCTGCATCGGCGCAAAACCAATTCCCTGACGCGCACCTGGGCCTATCTGTTCGCCGCGCTGGCGTTCTACGTGCCGGCCAATCTGCTGCCGGTGATGAACACCATGATGCTCGGCAACGGCGCCGACAGCACGATCATGAGCGGCGTGCTGGAGTTCTGGGAGGGCGGCGCGTGGGACATTGCGCTGATCATTTTCATCGCCAGCATCGCGGTGCCAGGGATCAAATTCGTCGCCCTGTCGCTGCTGCTGATCACCGTGCAGCGCGATAGCGGCTGGGCGCGCCGTGAGCGTTCGAAGCTGTACCGTTTCGTCGAGCTGATCGGTTACTGGTCGATGCTCGACGTACTGGTGGTCGCGCTGGTTGCGGCGCTGGTGAAGTTCCAGGCGCTGGGCGACATCGAACCACGCCCGGGCATCCTGTTTTTCGGCATGGTGGTGGTGTTCACCATGTTCTCGGCGATGAGTTTCGATCCACGGCTGATCTGGGACAACGCCGCGGACGACGAAGCGCTCAGCGACGTACCACCTCAAGCAGCACCTGCAACGGATGACGCAGCGCCCGATCCGACTGGCGCTTGACCTGGCTGCGGCACGAATAACCGGTGGCCAGTGCTTCGCCCTGCTCCGCCGGTGCCTCGACCTGCCGCGCCCAGGATTGCTCGTAGATCACCGCCGAGGTTTCGCGGTTGCGCGCTTCATGGCCGTAGGTGCCGGACATGCCGCAGCAACCGGTGGCCTGCGTCGCCAGTTTCAGACCGACCCGCTCGAACACTTGCTCCCACTGGCGGGTGGCGGCCGGCGCGTTGGTTTTCTCGGTGCAGTGTGCCAGCAGACGGAATGGCTGGACCGCTTCGACACCCGTCTGCTCCGGCATCACCTTGAGCAACCATTCCTGCACCAGCGCCACTTCCGGGCAGTGCTCCATGTCGGGCACTTTCAGGTATTCCTGGCGGTAGACCAGCGTCATCGCCGGATCCAGCCCCAGCAGCGGCACGCCAACGTCCGCCAGCTCGCGCAGTTGCCGGGCATTACGCAACGCCGCGCGGTTGAACGCCGAGAGGAAGCCCTGCACATGCAGCGGCTTGCCGTTGGCACTGAATGGCGCCAGATACACCTGATAGCCGAGCCGCGAAATCAGCTCCGTCAGATCCGCCAGCAGCGGCGCTTCAAAGTATCGGGTAAAGGCATCTTGCACCAGCACCACACTGCGCTCGCGCTGGGCCTGGGTCAGCGCCGACAGCGTGGAAACCGTCGCCGGCCGCACATTCCAGCGGCGCATGGCGGCATGGAAATCGAAGCGGCTGAGCAAAGGCACATCGACCATTCCACCGAGACGCTCCAACTGTTTGCGCACGAATGTTGCGCCCATCAATCCGTTGTACAGCGCCGGAATCCGCGCCATGTACGGAATGCTGTACTCCAGCGAAGCAATCAGATAATCCCGCGCCGGGCGCAGATAACGGCTGTGATACAGCTCAAGAAAACGCGAACGGAACTCCGGCACATTGACTTTGACCGGGCACTGTCCCGCGCAGGATTTGCACGCCAGACAACCGGCCATGGCGTCATACACCTCATGCGAAAAATCTGCATCCTGCGCGCGGCTGTTGCGCCAGCGTGTCCACAGGTTGCGGAAAAATGCCGGACGACGGATCGCATCGGACAACACATCAACGCCCGCCTCGCCCTGCAAGCGCAGCCATTCGCGAATCAACGATGCGCGGCCCTTGGGCGATTGCGCACGCTCGCGGGTGGCTTTCCACGACGGACACATGGCGTCGTCGGGATCAAAGTTGTAGCAGGCGCCGTTGCCGTTGCAATGCATGGCGGCGCCGTAGCTCTGCCAGACCTTTTCGTCGATCTGCCGATCGAGTTCGCCGCGCAGGGTCACTTCGTCGATTTTCAGCAATGCCGCAGCGGTGTTGGCCGGGGTGGCGATCTTGCCCGGGTTGAACTGGTTGAACGGGTCGAACGCGGCTTTCAGCGCTTGCAACGCCGGGTACAGCTCACCGAAAAAGGCCGGCGCGTATTCCGAGCGCAGGCCTTTGCCGTGTTCACCCCACAACAGGCCGCCGTAGCGCTGGGTCAGCGCCGCGACGCCATCAGACACCGGACGCACCAGCGCCGCCTGCTGTGGATCCTTCATGTCGAGAATCGGCCGCACGTGCAGCACGCCGGCATCGACGTGGCCGAACATGCCGTACTGCAAACCGTGGCTGTCGAGCAGTTCGCGCAGTTCGGCGATGTACTCGGCCAGGTGCTGCGGCGGCACCGCGGTGTCTTCGACAAACGGCTGCGGCCGCGCTTCACCGGCAACGTTGCCGAGCAGGCCGACTGCGCGTTTGCGCATGCCATAGACCTTGTTCACCGCCGCCTGACCGACCGCCAGCGTATGGCCGATACGTTCGACCGTGGTGTCGCTGCTCAAGTGTTCGAGGAAGGCTTCGACTCGGCGTTGCAGGTCTTCAGGATCGTCGCCGCAGAACTCCACCAGGTTGATCCCCAGTGTCGGCCGTTCGGTACTTTCCGGGAAATACTCGGCGACGCCGTGCCAGACGATGTCCTGCATCGCCAACAACAACACTTTGGAATCCACGGTTTCAATCGACAGCGGCTTGAGCGCCATCAGCGCCCGGGCATCGCGCAATGCATCCATGAACCCGGCGTAGCGAATGTTCACCAGCATCGTGTGCTTGGGAATCGGCAGTACGTTGAGTTTCGCCTCAACCACAAACCCCAACGAGCCTTCGGCGCCGCACAGCACGCTGTTGAGGTTGAAACGATTGTCCGCCTCGCGCAGGTGCGCCAAGTCGTAGCCGGTCAGGCAACGGTTGAGGTCAGGGAACCGTTGTTTGATCAGTTCGCCCTGCTCATCAATGATCTGCCGCGCACAGCGATAAACTTCACCCACCCGATCTTCACGGGCGCACAGCGCTGTCAGGTCGTCTTCCGCCAGCGCTGCGCCGTGCAGACGTTCGCCGCCAAGCAGCACCATGTCGAGTTCCAGCACATGGTCGCGGGTCTTGCCGTAGGTGCAACTGCCCTGCCCGCTGGCGTCGGTGTTGATCATGCCGCCAACGGTGGCGCGGTTGGAGGTCGACAGCTCCGGGGCGAAAAACAGCCCGGCTGATTTCAGCGCGGCGTTGAGCTGATCCTTGACCACCCCGGCCTGCACCCGCACCCAGCGCTGCTCGACGTTGATTTCCAGAATACGGTTCATGTGCCGCGACAGGTCGACAACGATGCCGTCAGTCAGCGACTGACCGTTGGTGCCGGTGCCGCCGCCGCGCGGAGTGATCACCACCTGCTGATAGGCCGGCTCGGCAATCAGTCGTGCGACCCGCGCCACATCCTCCGCATCCACCGGAAACACCGCCGCTTGCGGCAGACGCTGGTAGATCGAGTTGTCGGTGGCAAGCACTACGCGGCTGGCGTAATCGACGCTGATCTCGCCACGAAAACCGCTGGCCTTCAAGGCTTTGAGGAATTGCTGGTAATCGGCGGTCAATGCCGGGGCGGGTTTCAGCTGGGCAATCATCGGTCAGGAAATCTCGGTCAAAATCGGGCCGTGTGGCGGTGAACAGTTGTGCGCAATGAATGATTGCGTCACGCTCCCGCCATCTCATGGTGCTTATGTTCATTGCTTGGCGCCGTCGGGACAAACGTAAAATCGACCCGTAATCCATGACTAAAACGAATGAATCCGCGAACCCTCACCCCTTCCATGTCGCTGTTGCTGGCCTTTGAGGCCGCCGCGCGCCATGAAAGCTACACCCGCGCCGCCCACGAACTGTCGCTGACGCAAAGCGCGGTCAGCCGTCAGGTGCAGATTCTGGAAAAGATGCTTGGCATGCGCCTGTTCAGCCGCGAAGGCCGGCAAGTGGTGCTCACCGATGTCGGGCGCATGTATCAGCGCGAACTGGCCGAAGCCCTCGGGCAGATCCGCAGCGCGACCCTGCAGGCCATGGCGTTCGGTTCGGGCATTCACAGTTTGCGTCTGGCGACGCTGCCGACCTTCGGCTCGAAATGGCTGCTGCCGCGACTCAAGGACTTCTACACCGCGCACCCGGGCATGACCGTACACTTGCATTCGCGCATCGAAGCAATCGACTTCGACACCAGCGAAATCGATGCGGCGATCTGTGTCGGTGCGGGGGACTGGCCGGGCTTGAGCGCCCTGCCCCTGCACACTGAAGAACTGGTGGTGATTGCCAGTGCGCAGTTGTCGCCGGCCGAACGCGACGAAGCCGAACAGCATATCGCCGGGCAGTTACTGCTCAATGTCAGCAGCAATGCCCAGGCCTGGGCGGAATGGTTCACCCATCATGGTTTGCCACACCGCAGCATGCGCATCGGGCCGAGCTTTGAAATGACCTCGCACCTGATTCAGGCGGTGCGGGCGAATATTGGCGTGGGGCTGGTGCCACGGATTCTGGTGGAGGACGAATTGCTTAACGGCGAACTGCTGCAACTGGGGGAGCCGATCACCAGCCGGCGCAGCTATTACCTGGTGTATCCGCCGCGCAATGAGGCGCTACCGTCACTGAAAGCGTTCAGGGACTGGTTGGTGCATACGCTCTGAACAGCAGCACTGTTTTTTCAAAGGTGGAGGCGCACTCGGCCCTCTCAACAGTGGACTATCCAACGGTTTTCCGTCTGGCCCAAAGAACAGGTGTTCATATTTCTTGGGCATTGGTTGTGGTGCTCGGGCGCTCATAATCAATCCTCTGATGCCGGGCTGAACTCAACCCATTTAACCTTCGCGGAATCTATCAACAAATATTCGGCGCCAAAAGGCGCCACTTTGCCATCTTCATGCAGCCAATGTGGCTTATGGATCACGAACTGGCCGTTGGCTGATTCCGGCGGCCACTCGGCCGGCCAGCCAAGAACGCGCCTTTCGTCATGCAAATGCAGGGTGATGAGCCGATCAAATTGCGCGAATGCGCAGAACCATTCGCTTGGGTAAGAAGATTGTTTCGTTACGTTTCTGCGACGCAGCCAACCATGTAGCTTGTCATTGGTCGCCAGACTACAGGACAGCAATCCAAGTACCAGCGAACAAAAGAATGCCCATGACGTCTGCGCCTTGCCATCCCATATTCCTAGAGAAAAACCCTTCGTCCCGACCCACAAAAAGATCACGCCAATACCTGTTACCACCCCATGAATAACAAATGTAAAAATCAACGCCTGCACAATCTGCCCAAACGTATCAGGCCGCTTGAATGAAGTGAGCGTGTAGAAAATCCAGGTAGAAACGAATCCGGGAATCAAATACTGCAACAACGGAATAACTTCCTTGACCAGATCATCCATGATCCGTGGCTCTTTGAAAGACTTGCCGGCCTGATAAGTGACCGGCAATCAAAGCCTAGCGCACACTGGTATACGTCTCGTGCCGATCTGTCACAGCGCATTTCGCAAAGCAAAAAAAAGCAGAAACCATTGATCCGGTTTCTGCTTTTTGTGCGGCTGGCTTTTGCAGCGGAGGCTGGGCTTTACAGGCAGTCACGCACCGATTTGCGCAACGACCCGGACTTGGCCCATGGCGGTCCCTGATACAGGGAAACGCGGCTGCCGTCCTTGTATTTGATGATGTCGAGAATCTCGTCAGCGGTGACGAGGCTCGGTGCCTTGATCCGGTAGCCGTTGGAAATGGAGGTCTGCGTGGTCTTCGGAATGTCCTGCTGCCACAACGGCAACAAGCACGCGGCATAGTCTTTAGGCGCTTTGGTGGTGGTCTTGCTGAGGTTTGGCTCGCCCGGTACCAGCGATGCTGGCAATGAGCAACCCGCCAGCAATGCCAACGCCAAACTCCCGATCCATATCCGCATGGTGTTTCCCTGATCTGAAAAAAAGCGAATGTAACGTGTAACCGGTTGTACATCCATCCCGACGCCCCGCTACAAGGGCATTTGGACAAATATTTACATCCATTCACCCGGTGACAGACGAGTTGCACATCGGCGATGAAAAATGCGGCTACTCTGTTTTACCGAGAATGACCGGAGGTGATCATGCGGCTCAATGAATACGAACACGAACTTCAGCGCGACCTGCAAGCCGTTGCATCTGATTTGAGATGGTCGGCGGTCGACCTCAAGCGCATCGCCGAACAACTGCGCAAAAGCGGCAATGAAGCGGATGCCCAGGCGGTACTCAGGTCCTGCGAGGTGCTGCAAAGTGATGAAGAACGATTGCAGTCCTATGCCAAGGAAGTGAAAACGCGCTCCATCAGCCGAAGCAAGGTTCACTGATAGCGACCCTGCCCTCAACAAGAGCCCCGGCAATTACCGGGGCTCATTCGTTACATCTGCTTCAACTCGCAGTGTGACTTCGAGCCCGCGCCGAGCGTTGTCTGTAACTTGGCAACGCAGCGGCATAGGCCAGCGCTTCTTCTCTGCTACCAAACGACGCAAGCCGATCGCCTTGGGTACAAACCCGCCATGGGCCGTTGTTCACACGGAGTACGTCGTAGCCGTTCATGTGCATCTTGTTCAGGACAGGAATGCTCATGGGGACCTCCTTTTTGCTGACAGTGGATTCAGCTCTGCTTTTTTACCTTACACCCTGTTGCCGGAGATGTGCCGACCAGATGTCGCGGATAGCCATGTGCCAAGGCTCTGGCACTTTCAACCTTGCCAAACACTCAAAACCCCGACGGAACCTCTGAATCCGGGCCCGGCTCGAATATTGCAGTTTTATTTCATTTATGTGACACGCAGTAAACAGGTAACAGATGAAAGTACGCGCAACCGTTATTTGCGAGCAGGATCGACACGTACTTCTGGTGCGCAAACCCCGCTGTCGCTGGACCTTGCCCGGCGGCAAGGTCGAGCCTGGGGAAACCAAAGCCGGGGCGGCGACGCGCGAGTTGCAGGAAGAAACGGCACTGGATGCCGAGCAGATGTTGTATCTGATGGAACTGCACAGCGGCAGCACCCAGCATCATGTCTACGAGGCCTCAGTGCTCGACCTTGAGCAGTTGCGCCCGCAAAACGAGATCATCGAATGCATCTGGCATCCGCTGGACGCGGTGCAGAATCTGCCCACCAGCGACGCGACGTTACGCATCGTGCAGGCGTTTCAGCGGCGTTTGTGAGGCATCAGCCGGCGAATGCCCGGCGCCCGGCGCTCATTTCCGTGCGCAATTCGCCGATGAAGTTGGAAATATCGCGGATGGTCACCAGGTGTTCCGGTGAGACGCCATTGAGCAACAACTCGACTCGCCCGGAGTCAGGCTCATAAACCTTGATCCGCAGCAGTCCCTGCTCCACTTGTGTGCATTCGCATTCAAGCGACGGAAAGCCGGATTCGACAATCCGGCAGATGTCGGCAATGGCTAGCATGGGCGCACGCCTCGCAGGCGATGAGTCGGTCGACCGATTCAGCATAGATGAGCGATCAATAATCTGCCGCCCCGACGACTGCCAACCCGATCACATTTCCAGCGCGGCCTCAGTGCGCGTCATGATCCCAGATCCAGTTCCACATCCCCGGTAATTGCACCGGCTGCGAACTCTGCTGAACGGTGCGCGCCAGTGCTGCTTTCTGCAGTGCCGCTTGATCATCGTAAAACGGCTTGTCCGCCAGCCTCACGCCCGTGGCGGCAGCACTCTCGAGGAGAATCTGCAGGTATTCGCGGGTATGCCGCGCGGTATAGCGATTGAGGTCATGAAACGTCACCACCACCGGAATCACCCCGTCCACGGTGGGAAATTCGCCGAGGGCAATGCGCTCGCGGACTTCCGATAGCTGGCGCAGCATGTTCGCCCGACGTCGGGGACTGGCGTTGAAGCCCCAGATCTTGCCGTCGTTGGCGCTCAAATCGGTCAACAACACATGCAAGCCATGCTGCTGATAGGCGGCGAAGGTGCGCTTGTCGTAATTCCAGAACGGCGGACGCAGCAGGATCGGCGCAGCTCCGGTGATCGCGGCGATATCCGCGGTGCCGTTGCGCAACGACTGCTCCAGTTCTTGCGGATCGAGCGAGCGATGATTGGTGTGCCAATGGGTGGCGGTGTGGAACCCGAGGATGTGCCCTTCGGCGTGCTCACGCCGCATGATGCCGCGACCGATTTCACTGTTGCCGGCGCGAGGTGCGCGGGTCTGGACGAAGAACACCGCTTTGATGGCCGGTTGCACCGGGTTGACCTTGAGGCTGTCGAGGACCGTCGCCGAAGGGTTCCACAAACTCGACGCGCTGGGGCCGTCATCGAAGGTCAGCAAAAAGCGCACCGGCGCCTGGGCCTTGAGCCGGGTTTCGGTTTGCGCGGTCATCTCGATCGGCGCGGCAATGCAGCCGGCCAGCCCGAACGCGATGGCCGCTGCACAGAGAAGATTGAACGCGTATTTCATGTTTTGCCTTGCGCCTGACCGTTGCGGCCCTGTTGTCGACTGGCAAAACTCCCTCGCCCTGATCCGTCCCTGCGCCCGGCTTCGCGAGCCAGATCTGGACAGGGTACACAGGCTTTGGTTCCGGCGCTCGCTCAGTCAGCCAGTGCCTGTTGAAACGAGGTATCGATAACCCCGGCGGTGGCCAGCGGCGCCGGCAGTGCCTTGACCTTGAACAGGAAGTCCGCGGTGCCCTGCAAGTCGATCGCCGCCTGCTGATCCACCGGCCCGACCGTCATGTGCGCCTGACGCAACCAGTGTCGCGACACCTGCTGATCGAGATTGGCTTTCTTCGCCCACAGATCCGCGTATTCGTCGGTGTGGCTGTCGACCCAGGCCCGCGCCTGTTTCAGACGCCCGAGAAAATCGGCAATCGCTGCACGCTTGCTGTCGATCGACGGCGCCGACGCGGCAATCGCGCTGAGGCCCGGCATCAGGTTTTTCGCCGTGAGAATCGGCCGCGCACCGGAGAACACGATTTGCTGGGAGATGTACGGTTCCCATACCGGGAAAGCGTCGATGCTGCCCTGCGGCAATGCCGCCGCCGCATCAATCGGCATCAGTTTGACGAAATCGACGTAATTCTCCGGCAGACCGCCCTGCTCCAGGGCGCGCAAGGTCAGCTGCTGGCTCCAGGCGCCGGGCCAGTAGGCGACTTTCTTGCCCTTCAGATCAGCGATGGTTTTCACCGGCGAATCTTTCGGCACCAGCAAGGCGATGGTGTCCGGGTTCTGCCGCGACACCCCGATCAGCTTCACCGGTGCCTGTTTGGCGGCGAGAAACAGAAAACCCGAATCGCCGAGAAAGCCCAGATCCAGCGAACCGGTCTGCAACGCCTCGGCCAGTGGCGCGGCGGCCTGGAAGTGCTTCCAGTCGACGCTGTAAGGCGCGTCTTTCAGCACGCCAGAGGCTTCGACCGAGGCGCGGATGTTGTAGTAGTTCTGGTCACCGACATGCAGGACCAACGGCTCGGTAGCGTAGGCAAACGGAGCGGCGAACAAGGCGGTGATCAGTGTGCTGCGGAGCAAACGGGAGAGCTTCATGGGAGGTCCTGCGACGGGATTTTGCATAGACCATAACGCTGTTGATAAACCGATTTTAAATTCGATTAATGCATAAGCTCATCGCCCGGGATGCTCACTGTCCGCTGCGCAACAGTGCCTTGCCACAATGTTTCCCAAGCAACAGTTGAAAGGCGCTAAAACCGGGGAAAACCCCGTAAACATGGGTCGAAACACACATGGCACAGAGCCTGCAATATTCCATTCATGCAGGACGCAGCCGATAAAAATATATTTTTGGACATAACAACCAGTGCCTTTGCCGGAGCGCCCCATGACATCGTTCTTACCGTTTACCCGCCTCAAAACGCTGCTGGTCGCCAGCGCCATGGCATTGAGCCTGCAACCGCTGGCCGAAGCCGCCGAAGCGCCGCCTGCGGAAGTCCATCTGGATTACGCCTACTACTCACCCGTGAGTCTGGTGCTCAAACATTTCGGTTTTCTCGAAAAGGCCCTGCCACAGACCAAAGTCAGCTGGGTGCTGAGCCAGGGCAGTAACCGTTCGCTGGAATACCTGAACAGCGGTGGCGTCGATTTCGCCTCCAGCGCCAGCCTCGCTGCGGTGCTGAGCCGGGCCAACGGCAGCCCGATCAAATCGGTATACGTCTACAGCCGCGCCGAATGGACTGCGCTGGTGGTGCGCAAGGATTCGCCGTACCAGAGCGTCGCCGACCTCAAGGGCAAGAAAATCGCCGCCACCAAAGGCACCGACCCGTATCTGTTCACCCTGCGCAGCCTGCAACAGGCCGGGTTGAAGAAAGACGACGTGGAACTGGTGCACCTGCAACACCCGGACGGCCGCACCGCGCTGGAAAAAGGCGATGTCGACGCCTGGGCCGGGCTCGATCCGCACATGGCCGCCAGTCAGGTACAGGCCGGTTCGCGTCTGCTGTATCGCAACCCGGCATTCAATAGCTACGGTGTGGTCAGCGTCACCGAGCAGTACGCGAAGGAGCATCCGCAAACCATCGACACCGTGATCAAAGCCTACGAGCAGGCGCGGCAATGGGCGCTGAAAAATCCCGACGAGTTCGCCGCGTTGCTCGCCAAGGAATCCGGTCTGCCGCTGGACGTGGCCAAACTGCAGCTGTCGCGCACTGATCTGAGCAGCCCGCAACTGACCGCCAACGACGTGCAGGCATCCAAGGCTGCGGCACCGATTCTGGTGTCCGAGGAACTGGTGCGGCGTGGGGTGAATGTCGATCAGGTCATTGATCAATTGCTCGACAGCGGTGTGCAGCAAGCCGTCGCCCGCCAGTAACCGACCAGACTCACAGCCCATCCGCGCCCGACGCGGATTCGCTGTGAGTGGAGCCCACGTATGACCACTCGCAGTAACGAATTGCCTGCGCCGCCTCAGAGCTTGTCGAGGCCGCGTCCTTCATCCCTCAATCCGACATGGCGCCGACGCCTGAAAGGTCTGGCCCTGCCGCTGCTGATCGTGGTCGCCCTGGAATGCATCGTGCGCCTCGGCTGGCTGCCGTCCTACCAAATGCCGGCGCCCAGCGAGATCGCCCTGACCCTCACCGACCTCGCCGAAGGCGCCCTGTGGAAACACATCGGCGCCAGCCTGCTGCGGGTGTTGCTCGGATTTGCCATCGGCGCGAGCCTGGCGCTGGTGTTCGCTGCCTGGGTCGGTTTGAGCCGCGAGGCCGAGGCGTATCTGGAGCCGACGTTCGCCGCACTGCGTTCAATTCCGAGCCTGGCCTGGGTGCCGCTGTTGCTGCTGTGGCTGGGCATCGATGAAACCTCGAAGATCGTGCTGATCGCCATCGGCGCGTTTTTTCCGGTGTACGTCAACGTGGTCGCGGCGATTCGCAATATCGACCGCAAACTAGTCGAAGTCGGGCACATCTATGGCTTCAGCCGCTGGCAACTGGTGCGGCGGATTCTGCTGCCCGCCGCCCTGCCCGGCCTGTTCACCGGACTGCGCAGCGGCATGAGTCTGGCGTGGATGTTTCTGGTGGCCGCCGAGCTGATCGCCGCGACCAAGGGCCTCGGTTATCTGCTCAGCGACGGCCGCGAAACCTCGCGACCGGACATCGTGCTGGCGGCGATTATCGTGCTCGCCGTGCTCGGTAAACTCAGCGACGGCCTGCTCGCGGTGCTTGAGCGCCGCTGGCTGGCCTGGCGCGACACGTTCACCGGTCAGGAGGCGCAGGATTGATTGGCCGCAGCCGACTAAGCTGAAAGCGTCCAACCGGAGATTCGGCGCATGTGCGGAAGACTCTCGCAATACCGCGGCATTCACGACTTTGTCGCGGTGCTGAGCATTCCCGATGCGCTGATCAATCACGTCGGCGACGCCGCGCTGGAACGCTACAACGCGGCGCCGACCACGTCACTCGCGGTGCTCCATCAACATGATCAACAGCTGTATGCCGACAACCTGCGCTGGGGCTGGCGCCCGCACTGGGCCAAGGACCGTGCGGCGCCGATCAATGCCCGGGTGGAGAAAGTCGCTCATGGACCGTTTTTTCGGGCGATCTGGCGGCATCGGCTGATCGTGCCGGTCGACAACTGGTTCGAATGGGTCGACGGCCCGGATAAAACCCGACAGCCGTGGCTGATCCGTCGGGCCGATCACGGGCCGGTTTTCTGTGCAGCCATCGGCCAATGTCCGACATCCGGCAGCGATGCTCGGGAGGACGATGGTTTCGTGATCATCACCGCCGACAGCGTCGGCGGCCTGCTCGATATTCATGATCGCCGACCGGTGGTTTTTCGCGCTGACATGGCTGCCGAATGGCTTGATCCGGCAACACCTGCGGAGCGCGCCGAACAAATGCTGCTGTTCGAAGGCGAACTCAGTGATGCCTTCGCCTGGCATAAAGTCGGCAAGGCGGTCGGCAATTCACGCAATCAGGGCGCCGGACTGATTGACGAAGTGGCTTAAAGATCCGTGATCTCACGCGTTTACCCTGTAGGAGCTGCCGCAGGCTGCGATCTTTTGATTTTGCTTTCAAAAAAAGAATCAAAAGATCGCAGCCTTCGGCAGCTCCTACAGGTGATTTCAGGTGAATACAGGTGACACTCGATCTTTACAGAGGGTGTTTCATTGTTGAGACAACCCGAAAAGAACAGTCGTTTGAGCGAACTAACCGCCTGTCTGACATTTCAACCGTCATACATACATTTAGATGCGCTACGGATAGCATGCGCGCCGCATTTCCAATTGGCATACCAGTTGACCAAAGAGTCAGCAAAACCAGGAATCCCCTACAACTTTAACAAGCCTTGCAGAGAACTAAGTTGCGCGACGATTTTGCAATCAAACAGGCCAACGGCCTGGAGTGTATCTATCTGTCCATGACAGAACGCTTTCAACTCGACTGTTTTATCGGCCACTACATCAAGACCCGAAACCTGCGTTCAGTGCCGGACATCGAACGCGTCTTGCGCACGACCCTCGAGAGCTATCCCGGGCATCCGCCGGTGATGGTCAACGAGCTCAATGCATGGATCGACAAGACTCTGGGCTATCGGGCGTCACACCCGGACTTCCCGCAGCTGGAAGACCTCTGAAACAACAAAAAGCCCCGCAATCGCGGGGCTTTTTGCATGTCGCCATCAGAATTTCACATCCGGCCCGGTGAGTTCCTTGTCATCGTCGTGCTTCCACGTCTGTTCCTTGCGTTTCTCGCGCTCGATTTCTTCTTCGCTGGGCTCGTCTGCTTCTTCGTCTTCATCCGGACGCTTTTGCTCGGTCGTCATGTGCACCTCGCCTTGTCGAAAATAGTCATCCAACAAGCGTAGAACAGTTTTTCCCCGGCAACTTACAGCCACCAACGCAACAAAAAGAAAAACGCCATGCTCAAGAGCATGCTGAGCAAGGTATTGCGGGTGTACAGCACCAGCCCGATCGCCACCAGCGAACTCAGTAAATACGGATTATCCCACTGCAGATTCAACTGTTTATCCGGCATGAACACGATCGGTCCGCAGATCGCGGTCAACATGCCCGGCACGGCAAAACCGAGAAACTGTCGTGCGTTGCTGCTCAAGCGCAGCGGCAGGCGCGGTTCGAGAAACACGTAGCGGTTGAGAAACACCAGAAGCCCCATGCCGAAAATCACTGCCCAGACCATCATGTGCGCCCCCGATACAGCTTGTTGCAGACAAATCCTGCGGTCATCCCGGCCAGGCCCGACAACACCAGTGCCGAGCCCCACTGCCAATAACTGAACAGCACCGAGCAGAACAGCGAAACCGCCACACACACCACGGTCGGTACGTTGCGCACCACCGGGGTGATCAGCGCGATAAACGTCGCGGCAATCGAAAAATCCAGTCCCAGATGCTCAAGCCCCGGAATGCTGCTGCCCAGCACGATGCCGGCGAGGGTGAACAGGTTCCAGGCGATGTAGAAGGTCAGACCGACACCCAGCGCATACCAGCGATTGAACTGCTGGCGATCATGCTGGCTGGTCAGGGCGAACAGTTCATCGGTGAGCAAAAAGCCCAGGCCGATGCGCCAGCGCCCGGGCAACGGTGAAATCACCGAACGCATGCTCATGCCGTACAACAAGTGCTGCGAAGTCAGCAGCAGCGTGGTCAACAGAATCGAGAAAATCCCGGCACCGCCCTTGAGCATGCCGATTGCCACCAATTGCGCGGCCCCTGCGAACACGATGCTCGACAGGCCCTGCCCCTGTAACGGCGTGAGGTTGGCTTCGATCGCCATGGAGCCGGCCAACAGGCCCCACGGTGCCGTCGCCAGCGATAACGGCATGATCGCCGCAGCGCCGCGAAGAAACGCACTGCGCGGCATAATTGATTCAGACATAACGCTCTTCAACCGAGGAAACGGTCGCAGACTCTGCCAGCAAATGCTCCTTCGCGGCTTGAACAATCTTGCGCACTTGCGCCAAATCACCGCGCCCCGGCGTTGCTGTCGGCGTACCATGGAGACCTTCACAACCGCGTCAGGGAGACGACATGCTGTACCGAATCGCAGCCGACGGGCTGGTGCTGTTCCACCTGTCATTCATTCTGTTCGTGCTGTTCGGCGGGTTGCTGGTGCTCAAGTGGCCACGCCTGATGTGGTTGCATCTGCCGGCGGCTGCATGGGGCGTGGCGGTCGAGGTGTTGCACCTGACCTGTCCGCTGACCTACTGGGAAAACCTGATGCGCCACGCCGCCGGGCAGACCGAATACGCCGGCGGCTTCATCGAGCACTACATCTGGCCGATCATCTATCCCGCAGGTCTGACGCCGCAGATTCAATTGATGCTAGGCAGTGTGGTGCTGGTGATCAACCTGCTGGTCTACGGGCGCCTGGCCCGTGCGTGGAAACTGCGCCGCGCCAGCCGTATTCCGTTTTAACGCGCGGTGGGTTTCAAGGCTGCCAGCCAGGCCGGATCCAGGCGTTTCTGGTCGATCTCCAGACCCAACGCCAGCATCCGCTCCTTGTGCGCTTCGACTTCACGGTGCAATTGCGCGTGATCGCTGGAGTTACCGTCCAGTTCGTGCATCTGGGTCAGTCCCAGATGATAGAAACGCAGCACCTTCATGGCGGTCGGATCGTTCTGCTCGACTGCTGGGGTCACTTGGTGCATCACGTTGGTCACGCTCATGAGGCTGCGCTTGAGCCGCCAGCTGTAAACCGCCGGGGCCATCCACGGCTGCTGCCAGAACTGCCCGCGCATCAGCGCCGCCGTCAGCAGAAACGCGACAAACACTCCGCCGACATTGAACCGCAGGTTATCGCCGCCGGGTTCGCCGAACAGCGCCACCGCCGCCGTCGAAAGCGCCATCGCCAGCACCAGGAACAGCACCGCGATGATGATCGTGCTGCGGCGGGTCTGCTGGCGAAACGTTGCTGGGTCCATCGGCTGGATCTCGATCATCAGGCATGACTTCCTTGAGCGATAAAAAGGGCAACGGAAAAAACTCGCTGCGCATTATCGCCTCTCTCCGCGATTTAGCTATGCTGGGGGCCCTTTTCATCTCTTCAGCGTCCAACGGGGACATGGCGGTACAGCGCAGATCGTGCCATCTTCATTCATGGATACACACTATTCGGATGCCATTTACCTGCCATTGGAATGACATCGTTTTAAGGATCATTGCATGACCCAACGACACGTAATCAACGCCTCGGTCAGCCCGAAAGGCAGCCTGGAAACCCTTTCTCAACGTGAAGTGCAGCAACTGAGCGAAGCCGGATCCGGCAGCACCTACACCCTCTTCCGCCAGTGCGCCCTGGCCATCCTCAATACCGGCGCCCATGTCGACAACGCAAAAACCATTCTGGAAGCCTACAAGGACTTCGAAATCCGCATTCACCAGCAGGATCGCGGCGTGCGCCTCGAACTGCTGAACGCCCCGGCCGACGCCTTCGTCGACGGCGAAATGATCGCCAGCACCCGCGAGATGCTGTTCAGCGCCCTGCGTGACATCGTCTACACCGAAAACGAACTCGACAGCCAACGCATCGACCTCAGCACCTCGCAAGGCATCAGCGACTACGTCTTCCACCTGTTGCGCAACGCGCGCACCCTGCGCCCCGGTGTGGAGCCGAAAATCGTCGTGTGCTGGGGCGGTCACTCGATCAACACCGAAGAATACAAGTACACCAAGAAAGTCGGCCACGAACTGGGCCTGCGCAGCCTCGACATCTGCACCGGTTGCGGCCCCGGCGTGATGAAAGGCCCGATGAAAGGCGCGACCATCGCCCACGCCAAGCAGCGCATTCATGGCGGGCGCTACCTCGGCCTGACCGAACCGGGGATCATCGCCGCCGAAGCGCCGAACCCGATCGTCAATGAGCTGGTGATCCTGCCGGACATCGAAAAACGCCTGGAAGCGTTCGTCCGTGTCGGCCACGGCATCATCATCTTCCCGGGCGGCGCCGGCACTGCCGAAGAGTTCCTGTACCTGCTGGGCATCCTGATGCACCCGGACAACGAAGGCCTGCCGTTCCCGGTGATCCTGACCGGGCCGAAACATGCCGCGCCGTATCTGGAGCAACTCGACGCCTTCGTCACCGCCACCCTCGGCGATGCGGCGAAGCAGCACTACGAGATCATCATCGACGACCCGGCCGAAGTCGCGCGGCAGATGACCGCCGGCCTCAAAGCGGTGAAGCAGTTCCGCCGCGAGCGCAACGACGCGTTCCACTTCAACTGGCTGCTGAAGATCGACGAAAGCTTCCAGCGCCCGTTCGATCCAACCCACGAAAACATGGCCAACCTCAAGCTGCACCGCGACCAGCCGCCTCACGAACTGGCCGCCAACCTGCGCCGCGCGTTCTCCGGGATCGTCGCCGGCAACGTCAAGGACAAGGGCATCCGTTTGATCGAAGAACACGGGCCGTATCAGATCCGCGGTGACGCGGCGATCATGCAACCACTCGACGCACTGCTCAAAGCCTTCGTCGCCCAGCACCGAATGAAACTGCCGGGCGGCGCGGCGTATGTGCCGTGCTATCGCGTGGTGGCATAACCCTCCAGCCACCACACCCCACACCACAAACCAATGTGGGAGCGAGCTTGCTCGCGAAGGCATTCGGTCAGTGACATCAATGCTGACTGACACTGCGCTTTCGCGAGCAAGCTCGCTCCCACAGGTCCTGTATCAGCCACAAATGCCAGGCACACCACAAACCAAAGTGGGAGCGAGCTTGCTCGCGAACAGGTCAGGTCCGTCACTTCAAATGTTGACTCCACCACTATCGCCAGCAACGGTTTTGTCTGCGCCTGGCTCTGCCAATCCGCCTTGGTTTCTGACGCAAAAGCCCCGCACATTCCTCACGACAGCCACCCCCGGCCCGTACTAAGCTTCGCGCTCAATTTTTCAGGGACGATTCATGAAACGGATTGCCGCGTGTCTGCTGTCACTCCTGGCCTTGGCGGCCAATGCGGCGGACCTGCAACTGCTCACCGACAATCACCCGCCCCTGCATTTTCAACAAGGCGATCAACTGGTGGGTTATGGCGTGGATGTAGTGCGCGCGCTGGCCGAACAGACCGGTGACCGGATCGTGCTGCAACAAGTACCGTTGCTGCGTGCCCTGCGCACCGCCAGCGAGACCCCGAATACGGGCGTTTTCACGGTTTTGCGCACCGACGAGCGCGATGATCGTTACCAGTGGGTCGGGCCGCTGATAGAAGTCGAAACCGCCCTCTACGGCCACGCATACAGCCAGCCACCGGTACGCTCACTGCAAGAGGCGGATCAGGCCGGGCGCATCAGCGTGCCGCGCAAATGGCTGATCTACAGCTACCTGCAACGGCAAAACCTGAAAAACCTCGACGGTGTCGAAACCCCTGAGCAGATGATGCGCCTGTTCAGTCTGGGCCGAACCGACTTCGTGGTCTCCGACACCCTGTCCACCGCCGCCCTGGCCCGCACCCAGGGCATGGAGCCGGGGCGGTTGCAGTATCAGATGTCACTGATGAAACAGGACACCTACATCGCCTTTTCGCTGCAGAACGATCCGGCTCAGGTCAAACGCTGGCAACAGGCGCTGGAAACCTTGCGCGCCGACGGGCGCCTGGAGCAGATTCGCCAGCGCTGGCTGATGAATGCGCTGCCGCGCTGACTGACACGCCCCGTTCAATTGTAGGAGTGAGCCTGCTCGCGATGGCGTCAGCCCCTTCAGCAATGATGTGACAGACCCACCGCTTTCGCGAGCAGGCTCACTCCTACAGGGATCTGTGCAAGCCGGCTGCTTCAACCCACCAGCCGCGCCGCCAGCATCTTCGCCTGCAACGCCACATCGGTCACCGCCGTGCTCTCCCACCACATCCCGCGCAGCGGTGGCCCCATCGCGAACAATCGGCGGCCGGCCTGCCCTTCAGCGTCCAGCACCGCACCGTTCACCGCCGCCGCAATCCCCAGCGCCAACGGCCCCGGCCGCACCAGTCCGCGCGCCAGCAACTGCTGTGGCAGCGGTCGCGCGACTCGGCGCCAGTCGTACTCGATGCCACTGGAGTTGATCAGCGCTGCGCCATGCATCACACAGGTTTGCGCCTCGCCCCGGCGTCGAATGCGAATACTCACACCCTGGCCCGCAGACGGCTCAAGCCCCTTGTACGACGCCGCCTGAATCCGCAACCGCCCCTCGTTGTACAAGCGCTCAACCAACTGAGCACTCAACGGCGGTGACCGGTGATGATGACTCTCCCACCACGGCCGTACATGGCGTACGAATTGTCGACGCTGCACGTCAGTCGCCTGACTCCACAGCCGTCCGATATGCGCCCGCACCGTGTCCAGCGGCGCCTGCCAATCAATGCCCTGAGCGATCGCCTCGCGGCAATGCCTGCGCAGTTCGCGCAACAACTGTCGCGGTGTGCGGATGCTCTGATCTTCGGCAAGAAAATCCACCCACGCCGGTGGTTGGCGCCGCACATGGGGCAACAGTCCGTGACGGGAAAACACTTTGATCGGCCCGCGATGCCCGGCCTGCTCCAGCGAAACCACCGCATCGACCATGGTCAGACCGGAGCCGATGATCAGCACGGTCGACTGCGGATCGAGCTGGCGCATGGCGGCGACATCCCACGGATCAAGCGCTGCGGCGTTCAGGCCGCTGGACTCTTTCTGCGGCGTGCGAGCGGCGGGGAACATGCCCGTGGCGAGCACGGCGTAGGCACAGCGCAGAGTCTGCCCATTGTTCAAACTCACTTGCACCGAATCGGTATCGGTTTGCAGATCGACGACTTCGGCGCAAACATGCTCGACGGTCGAACCGTGCCGCGCACCAACGACGCGCGCCTCGGCCAAACGCTGCTGCACATAAACGCCAAACAGCCCGCGCGGCGGGAACAGCTCACTGATCGGCACATTCTGCTCGGCAGATTCCGGCCAGCCACCGGCGGCAATGTGCGCGGTCAGCCATTGAGTCAGGTCATCGGGGTTGTCCGGGTCGACACTCATGCGCGCCGCATTGCCGTTGAGCGTATGGCCCAGCTCGACGGCGCTGTAGGCTTCACCGCGACCGAGCTCGGCGCGCGGTTCGATGATCTGGATCCGGCGCTGGCCGGGCAGTCGCAGCAATTGCACGGCCAGCATCGTGCCACTGAGGCCACCGCCGATGATCAGGATGTCTGCGTTCTGATTCATTTCATATCACTACATTACGCACAAACCGCACCGCGACCGTTCCGTCGTTGCGATAGCCGTGCGGCTGGTTGCTGGCAAACATGAAAAACTCGCCAGAGGAAATGGTGTTGGTCACATCGCCGACCGTCAGCGTCAGGCAACCTTCGAACACATAAATCTGTTCACTCCAGCCATCGGCGTCCGGTTGTGAGGGATAGATTTCGCCCGGCTGCAGGCACCATTCCCACTGTTCGACCTCGCGGGTGGCGGTGGCCTTGGACAACAGCACCGCTTTACTCCCCGGAATGACGCCGGCCCAGGCCACCTCGTTGATGCGGCTGGTATCGCGGGCATCGGGGGCCTGGATCAGGTCGCTGAAGGCGACGTCGAGCGCTTCGGCGACACGGTCCAGGGTGGTCAGGCTGACGTTTTTTTCCCCGGCCTCGATCGCCACCAGCATGCGCCGACTGACGCCGGACTTTTCCGCCAGCGCGGTCTGGCTCATGTCGGCAGCGTGGCGCAGGCGCCGGACGTTGTGACTGACGTGTTGCAGGACGGACGCCCGTTGGCTGGAATCTTTGTGCACTATATTGCTCACTCGGTGGGGTTGGGCAGTATACTGCGCAACGTTGGGCGCATTGTGCGTCCTGCCTTTTATAGTGCGCAAGGTCATGACGTCAGTGAACGAATCTTCCACCTCTCTCCGCTTCTCCCGCTTCAGCAAGGCCGAGTGCGTGCTGGTGCTGATCACCATGGTCTGGGGCGGCACGTTCCTGCTGGTGCAACACGCGATGACCGTCAGCGGCCCGATGTTTTTTGTCGGCCTGCGCTTTGCCGCTGCGGCGTGCATCGTCGCGCTGTTCTCCTGGCGTCACTTGCGTGAACTCACGTTATTTGAACTCAAGGCCGGCGCCTTCATCGGTGTGGCAATCATGCTCGGTTACGGCCTGCAGACGGTGGGCCTGCAAACGATCCCGAGCAGCCAGTCGGCATTCATCACCGCGCTGTACGTGCCCTTCGTGCCGTTGCTGCAATGGCTGGTGCTGGGCCGTCGCCCGGGACTGATGCCGAGCATTGGCATCATGCTGGCGTTTACCGGTTTGATGCTGCTGTCCGGGCCTTCCGGGGCGTCGCTGAATTTCAGCCCCGGTGAAATCGCCACGTTGATCAGCGCCATCGCGATTGCTGCCGAGATCATTTTGATCAGCACCTACGCCGGTCAGGTCGATGTGCGCCGGGTGACCGTGGTGCAACTGGCGGCGACCTCGGTGCTGTCGTTCCTGCTGGTGGTGCCGACCGGTGAAGCACTCCCGGATTTTTCCTGGACATTACTGGTGACTGCTCTGGGCCTCGGCGCGGCAAGTGCGGCGATTCAGGTGGCGATGAACTGGGCGCAGAAAAGCGTTTCGCCGACCCGGGCAACCTTGATCTATGCCGGTGAACCGGTGTGGGCCGGCATCGTCGGGCGGATTGCCGGGGAGCGTCTGCCGGCGATTGCCTTGGTTGGCGCCGGGTTGATTGTGGCGGCGGTGATTGTCAGTGAATTGAAGACCAAGGGTAAGGTTGACGAAGTGGATGCTGAGCTGGAGCGGGAAACCCAAGGTTAATCCGCAATATCTCGAGAGCCTGAACCATAGCCATCGCGAGCAGGCTCACTCCTACAATTGAAATACGTTTCCCCTGTAGGAGTGAGCCTGCTCGCGATGAGGCCATCCCAGGCAACATCCATCTACCTGAAACAATGCCAAACAGAAAATTCCAGACTACTTTGTAGGATTCTGAGACATCCTGGCGTTTGGTAATCAGGGAGCTGGCACGTATGATGCTTCACAAACTTCCGCAGATTAGAAGCCTATGTCCCTGATAGTTCTACTGCTTCTGCCATTCATTGGCAGCTGTCTGGCAGCGGTGCTGCCACACAACGCGCGTAATACCGAATCCCTGTTGGCAGGTCTGGTCGCTCTGATCGGCACCGTGCAGGTCGCGCTGTTGTACCCGCAAATCGCCCACGGCGGGGTGATCCGCGAAGAATTCATGTGGCTGCCCAGCCTCGGTTTGAACTTCGTCCTGCGCATGGACGGCTTCGCCTGGCTGTTCTCGCTGCTGGTGCTGGGCATCGGCGCCCTGGTCTCTTTGTATGCGCGTTATTACATGTCGCCGGACGATCCGGTGCCGCGCTTCTTCGCCTTTTTCCTGGCGTTCATGGGCGCCATGCTCGGGCTGGTAATCTCCGGCAACCTGATCCAGATCGTGTTCTTCTGGGAGCTGACCAGCCTCTTCTCGTTCCTGTTGATTGGCTACTGGCACCACCGCGCCGATGCCCGGCGTGGCGCCTATATGGCGCTGATGGTCACCGGTGCCGGGGGATTGTGCCTGCTGGCGGGGGTCATGATTCTCGGCCATGTCGTCGGCAGCTATGACCTGGACAAGGTCCTGGCCGCCGGCGATCAGATTCGCGCACATGCCCTCTACCCTATCCTGCTTCCCCTAATCCTTATCGGCGCCCTCAGCAAAAGCGCCCAGTTCCCTTTCCACTTCTGGCTGCCGCACGCCATGGCGGCGCCCACCCCGGTTTCGGCTTATCTGCACTCGGCGACCATGGTCAAGGCTGGAGTGTTCCTGCTTGCGCGCCTGTGGCCGTCGCTGTCCGGCAGTGAAGAATGGTTCTACATCGTCAGCGGCGCCGGTGCGTGTACGCTGTTGCTCGGCGCGTATTGCGCGATGTTCCAGAACGACCTCAAGGGTCTGCTGGCCTACTCGACCATCAGCCACCTCGGCCTGATCACTCTTTTGCTGGGCCTGAACAGTCCGCTGGCAGCCGTCGCGGCGGTGTTTCACATCCTCAACCACGCGACCTTCAAGGCGTCGCTATTCATGGCCGCCGGGATCATCGACCACGAAAGCGGCACCCGCGACATCCGCAAGCTCAGCGGTCTGATCAAACTGATTCCGTTCACCGCCACATTGGCGATGGTTGCCAGTGCGTCGATGGCTGGCGTGCCGTTGCTCAACGGCTTCCTGTCGAAAGAAATGTTTTTCGCCGAAACCGTGTTCATCAACGCCACCGCGTGGGTTGAAGCGGCGTTGCCGATTGTCGCGACCATCGCCGGGACCTTCAGCGTCGCCTACTCGCTGCGCTTCACCGTCGACGTGTTCTTCGGCCCGACCGCTACCGATCTGCCGCACACCCCGCACGAACCACCGCGCTGGATGCGTGCGCCGGTCGAACTGCTGGTGTTCACCTGCCTGATCGTCGGGATCTTCCCGGCGCAAGTGGTCGGCCCGCTGCTCGCGGCCGCCGCACTGCCAGTGGTGGGTGGAACGCTGCCTGAGTACAGTCTGGCGATCTGGCACGGTCTGAACGCGCCGATGATCATGAGCCTGATCGCCATGTCCGGCGGCATCGTGGTCTATCTGCTGCTGCGCAACCAGCTCAAGCGTGGCCGCTTCAAATACCCGCCGCTGGTGGGCCGCTTCAACGGCAAGCGCCTGTTCGAGCGCAGTCTGGTGCTGATGATGCGCATGGCCCGCCGGGTCGAACGCCGACTTGGCACCCGCCGCCTGCAGATGCAACTGTTCCTGATGGTGTTGGCGGCGGTCCTCGCCGGCCTGATCCCGATGCTGCACAGCAGCCTGAGCTGGGGCGACCGGCCGAAGATTCCGGGTTCCATCGTGTTCGTCACCCTGTGGCTGCTGGCGATTGCCTGCGCCCTCGGCGCCGCGTGGCAAGCCAAGTATCACCGTCTCGCGGCCCTGACCATGGTCAGCGTCTGCGGGCTGATGACCTGCGTGACCTTCGTCTGGTTCTCGGCGCCGGATCTGGCGCTGACGCAACTGGCGGTGGAAGTGGTGACCACGGTGCTGATCCTGCTCGGCCTGCGCTGGCTGCCACGACGCATCGAAGAAGTCTCGCCATTGCCGTCGAGCCTGCGCAAGGCCCGGGTACGGCGCTTGCGCGACTTGCTGCTGTCGATTGCCGTCGGTGCCGGCATGGCGCTGTTGTCCTACGCAATGCTGACGCGGCAGACGCCCAACGACATTTCCTCGTTCTACCTCAGCCGGGCCATGCCCGAGGGCGGTGGCAGCAACGTGGTCAACGTGATGCTGGTGGACTTCCGTGGCTTCGACACCCTCGGTGAAATCACCGTGCTGGTGGCCGTGGCGCTGACCGTGTTCGCCCTGCTGCGACGTTTCCGCCCGCCAAAAGAAAGCCTGCAGTTGCCGGCCCAACAACGCCTGCTCGCGCCGGACGTGGTCACCGATCTGGTCAACCCGCGCAGCGCCAGCGACACCGCGCTGGGCTTCATGATGGTGCCCGCGGTGCTGGTGCGCCTGTTGCTGCCGATTGCGCTGGTGGTGTCGTTCTACCTGTTCATGCGTGGCCATAACCAGCCGGGCGGCGGTTTCGTTGCAGGCCTGGTGATGTCGGTGGCGTTCATCCTGCAATACATGGTCGCCGGTACGCAGTGGGTCGAGGCGCAAATGAGCCTGCGACCGCTGCGCTGGATGGGCACTGGCCTGCTGTTCGCCACCGCCACCGGTCTTGGGGCGATGGCGGTCGGTTATCCGTTCCTGACCACCCACACCTGGCATTTCGCCTTGCCGCTGCTGGGCGAGATCCATATCGCCAGCGCACTGTTCTTCGACATCGGCGTGTACGCCGTGGTGGTCGGTTCGACGTTGCTGATCCTGACCGCCCTCGCCCACCAATCGGTGCGGGGTCACAAGACCGCGTCACTGCCCAAGTCCGTCGCCAGCAAAGGAGCCGTCTGATGGAAGAAGTCATCGCAATCGCCATCGGCGTGCTCGCCGCGTCCGGCGTGTGGCTGGTATTGCGGCCACGGACATTTCAGGTGGTCATGGGCCTGTGCCTGCTGTCCTACGCGGTCAACCTGTTCATATTCAGCATGGGCAGCCTGTTCATCGGTAAAGAACCGGTGATCAAGGACGGCGTGACCCAGGATTTGCTGCACTACACCGATCCGCTGCCGCAGGCCCTGGTGCTGACCGCCATCGTCATCAGCTTCGCCATGACTGCGCTGTTCCTGGTGGTGTTGCTCGCGTCGCGGGGCCTGACCGGCACCGACCACGTCGACGGCCGGGAGCCCAAGGAATGATGGCGATGACCCACCTGATCGCCGCACCGATCCTGCTGCCGCTGCTGACCGCCGCGATCATGTTGATGCTCGGCGAGAAGCACCGGCCACTGAAGGCGAAAATCAACCTGTTCTCGAGCCTCGTCGGCCTGTTCATTTCGGTGATGCTGCTGCAGTGGACGCAAACCACCGGCGTGCCCGGCTCCATTGGCGTGTACCTACCGGGCAACTGGCAGGCGCCGTTCGGCATCGTGCTGGTGGTCGATCGCCTGTCGGCCTTGATGCTGGTACTGACCGGGATCATCGGTGTCAGCGCCCTGCTGTTCGCCATGGCACGCTGGGACGGCGCGGGATCAAGCTTCCACGCGTTGTTCCAGATTCAACTGATGGGCCTGTACGGCGCCTTCCTCACCGCCGACCTGTTCAACCTGTTCGTGTTCTTCGAAGTGCTGCTCGCCGCCTCGTATGGCCTGTTGCTGCACGGCTCGGGTCGGGCGCGGGTGTCGTCGGGGCTGCATTACATCTCGATCAACCTGCTGGCTTCGTCGCTGTTCCTGATTGGCGCGGCGCTGATCTATGGCGTCACCGGCACGCTGAACATGGCCGATCTGGCGCTGAAGATCCCGCTGGTGCCGGAAGCCGATCGTGGCTTGCTGCATGCCGGCGCGGGGATTCTCGCCGTGGCATTCCTGGCCAAGGCCGGCATGTGGCCGCTGAACTTCTGGCTGGTGCCGGCCTACTCCTCGGCCAGTGCGCCGGTGGCGGCGATGTTCGCAATCATGACCAAGGTCGGCGTCTACACCCTGCTGCGTCTGTGGACGCTGCTGTTCTCCGGGCAGGCTGGGGCTTCGGCGTTCTTCGGTGGCGACTGGCTGATCTACGGCGGCATGGCGACCATCGCCTGCGCGGCGCTGGCGATTCTCGCCGCGCAACGCCTGGAGCGGATGGCCAGCCTGAGCATTCTGGTGTCGGCCGGGATTCTGCTGTCGGCGGTGGGTTTCGCTCAGCCGAACCTGATCGGCGCGGCGCTGTTCTATCTGGTCAGCTCGACTCTCGCCCTGAGTGCACTGTTCCTGCTGGCGGAGTTGATCGAGCGCTCGCGTTCGGCCAACGAGATTCCGCTGGAGGATGAAAGCGAGTTGCTGCCGCGTCCGCAGGAATCGCTGCAACCGCCCAAAGGCATCAACCTCGATGACGAGCAAAAAGCCGTGGTCGGTCAGGTCATTCCGTGGACCATGGCGTTTCTCGGCCTGAGCTTCATTGCCTGTGCGCTGCTGATCATCGGCATGCCGCCGCTGTCCGGATTCATCGGCAAGCTCAACCTGATCGGTGCGCTGCTTAATCCGCTGGGGCTGGGCGGCGAAGCGCCGATCTCGAACGCTGCATGGGCGCTGCTGGCGCTGCTGATCCTCTCCGGACTGGCTTCGCTGATGGCATTTGCGCGCATGGGCGTCCAGCGTTTCTGGACGCCTGAAGAGCGCCCGTCGCCGCTGCTGCGCAAGCTTGAGTGTGCGCCGATCTTCCTGTTGCTGGGATTGAGCATCGCGCTGACCTTCAAGGCCGAACCGCTGCTGCGTTACACCCAGGCCACCGCCGACGCGCTGAACAACCCGCAGCAATACGTGATGGCGGTGCTCGGCACCCGCGCCGTGCCAAGTCCTGAAGCCAAAGCGGCGATGCTGGAGGTGCAGCCATGAAGCGCGTATTTCCGGCACCGTTGCTGTCACTGGCGTTGTGGGTTTTGTGGCTGACGCTGAACCTGTCCGTCAGCCCGGGCAACCTGCTGCTCGGCGCAATACTCGGCTTCGCCGCACCGTTGATGATGCGCAAGCTGCGCCCGAAACAGGTGCGCATCCGCCGCCCGCTGACGATTTTGCGCCTGTTCGTAATGGTGGGCCGTGATGTGGTGATGTCCAATCTGATCGTCGCCTGGGGCGTGCTCAATGCCGGTCGCCGGCCGCCGCGCTCAGGCTTCGTCAAAGTGCCGCTGGACCTGCGCGACGCCAACGGTCTGGCCGCGCTGGCGATGATCTGCACCGTGGTGCCGGGCACCGTGTGGTCGGAGCTGGCGCTGGATCGCAGCATTCTGCTGCTGCACGTTTGGGATCTGGATGACGAGGCGCACTTCATCCACCACTTCAAGACTGCCTACGAGCAGCCGTTGATGGAGATTTTCGAATGAGCCCGCTGCTGTCGAACGCGATTCTGCTGACGCTGTTCCTGTTCTCGCTGGCAATGGTCCTGACCTTGATTCGCCTGTTCAAGGGACCGTCGGCACAGGATCGGGTACTCGCGCTGGATTACCTGTACATCATCGCCATGCTGATGATGCTGACCCTGGGTATTCGCTATTCCAGTGACACTTATTTCGAGGCGGCGCTGCTGATCGCGCTGTTCGGCTTCGTCGGCTCGTTTGCCCTGGCGAAATTCCTGCTGCGTGGCGAGGTGATCGAATGAATGCGCAATTGTCGTTGTGGGTGGAGATTCCGGTGGCGATCCTGCTGGTGCTCAGCGGGGTGTTTGCGCTGATTGGCGCGACCGGATTGCTGCGCATGAAGGATTACTTCCAGCGCATGCACCCACCGGCGCTGGCCTCGACAATCGGCGCGTGGTGCGTGGCACTGGCGTCGATCATCTGTTTCTCGGCACTCAAGTCGGGGCCGGTGATGCATGCCTGGCTGATTCCGATCCTGCTGGCGATCACCGTGCCGGTGACTACCCTGCTGCTGGCGCGGGCGGCTTTGTTCCGCAAGCGCATGGCCGGGGATGATGTGCCGGCTGAGGTGAGCAGTCGCAGGACCGAGAGCGGTAGTTAATTCGGCGGTGTCTGGGCAGGCCTCTTCGCGGGCAAGCCCGCTCCCACAGGGTTTTGGATGGAGCCCATTACTTGTGAACACCCACAATCACTGTGGGAGCGGGCTTGCCCGCGAAGAGGCCGGTATTGCCAACACATGAACCGGGTCAGACCCAAGCTACCGCCAACAACCCCGCCCCCAGCACCAGACACAGCGGCGAATACACCCAGGTATCCAGTCGCGCAAACCGCGACCCTTTCACTTCCTTGAAAAACCCCACCAGATTCGAATCGCCGATCGCCCGGGCAAACATCAGCAACGCAATCGCACTGATCACCCATTGCAGCGCCTTGTGATGCACCGCCGGCATGCCCCAGCCGACGCGCATGCACACCAGCGCGGCGATCACCAATAATGCCGCCGCCACCAACAAAGTGATCCAGCCTGACGGTTTGAACGCCGGTCGCACCGTCACCACCAGTCCTTGCACCGGCACTTGCGGTACCGCCGCCACCGCCGCCCATTGCCCACCCAGCGCCCAATACACGTGTACCAGGGCGATTGCCGCAAATATCGTCACCAGCCATTGAGCCAACACAAAGGTCATGGTCGAGAATCCTTTCGAGGGATTTGAACAAAACATCCTAGTTGGCATTTTTTGAAGTGCACGACCGATCAGCGGTACGGTAAAGTGCCGCCCCATGAAATTCACCCGTTCCGATCGCTCACTGATGGCCTGGATGCTTTATTGCTGCGTCCTGTTCAACGTGTTCGCCTGCAGCATCGGTCACGGGCAAATGGTCGGGATGCAGCTCAACGGCATCGGCGGCCAGTTCTGTACGGTCGATCCGGCCAATCAAGCGCCGCTGACCAGTAATCCCAGCGAAGAACAATTGCCGACCCTGTCCAAGGCGTTCGGCTGCCCGCTGTGCTCGGTCGGTGGCGGCATGGGCCCGGCGTTCAACTCCAGCCTGACCCTCGCGGTGCTGCCCGAGCAACACAGCCCGCCGCTGGCACCCATCGTCAGCGCCGACCTCCCCGCCCGCTTCACCTGGCCTTCGGCCAACCCTCGCGCCCCGCCGCTCGCCTGAGTGTCTTTGCCTTTTTGATTTGTCAGCCCACTGCGCCAACGCGCGGCGTTTGCCTGTGCGCTGATTCCCAGACAAGCATTCAGGATTCAACGATGAAACATATTCCTCTGCTGGCGAGCCTGTGCGGCTGCCTGTCCATTAACGCCTGGGCGCAATCCACCGTGGACCTGGCGCCAATCACCATCGACGGCGAATCCACCAGCGAACCAGGCCTGAGCCTCGACCAATCCAGCGGCATGGCCTCGCGCCTCGGCCTCAGCGTGCGCGACACGCCGGCCTCGGTGGCCGTCGCCAACCGCAACGACATCGAACGTCACGGCGCACAGAACTTCCAGGACGCCGCCAACACCCTGCCCGGGGTCAATGCCAGCGCGCCGCCAGGCTTTGGCGGATTCGTCTCCTATCGCGGCTTCACCAGCAGCCAGATCACCCAGATGTTCAATGGCATCAACGTCTCCGGCGGTCTCGCCCGACCGGTGGATTCATGGATCTATGATCGAGTCGAACTGGTCGGCGGCCCGTCGTCGCTGATCAACGGCGCAGGCTCGGTGGGAGGTTCGCTGAACTACGTGACCAAACTGGCAACTCGCGACGAACAAGCCGCCGAAGGTCGCGTCAGCTACGGCAGTTACGACACCACCGAAACTGCGTTCGGCCTCAACCATGCGCTGACTGACCCGAGCGCCGACGTGCAGCACTACGCGCGGCTCGACGTCAGTCACAACACCAGCAACGGCTACATCGACCGCCAGCAGCGCGATGCCTGGAGCGTGGCGTTCTCGTTGCTCAGCGATCTCACGCCGGACCTGTCCCACACCCTGGCCCTGGAATATCAGGACGAACACGAAGACAGCCCGTATTGGGGCACGCCGGTACTCAACCCCAAGGCTGGCGAACTGAAGATCGACAAACACAATCGCTTCAACAACTACAACGTCGAGGATGGGCGCTACGAACAGCGCACGATCTGGGTGCGCTCGATCATCGACTACCGGATCAACGACAGCACCACTCTGCGCAATACGCTGTATCACCTCGACAGCCAGCGCGACTACCGCAACCTAGAGACCTATCAGTACAACGCCGACAACTCGGCGGTTAACCGCTCCACCGCCTATCAAGTGCGGCATCAGGGCGAGCAGAACGGCAACCAGTTCGAACTGCGCCACGACAACACCCTGTTCGGCCTCGACACCACCTGGTCCGGCGGATTCGAGTACAAGGTCAACCAGACCACCAACTCGCCGTTGAACATCAAAGGCGCGAGCACGGTCGATCCGAACAATTACCGACCCGGGCATTTCTATGACATCCCCGGCACCAACCCGACCCTGATCAGCGACAAGACCAACGAGGTCACGACCAAGGCGCTGTTCGTGGAAAACCGCCTGGCACTGACCGACAAACTGGCGTTGCTCACCGGCCTGCGATACGACGACATCGACCTCGACGTGACCAACCATCGCACGGTGACGGCGAGCAATCCCAAACACCTCAAGCGCAGTTGGGAGCCGGTCACCGGGCGCGTCGGCCTGACCTACCAGTTCATTCCATCCGCCAACGTTTACCTGCAATACAGCACCGCCGCCGAGCAACCGAACGGCACGCAGGACTTCGACGTGTCGACCGGCAAGCAATGGGAAATCGGCAGCAAGTTCGACTACCTCGATGGCCGTGGCTCGGCGACAGTCGCTGCCTACACCATCGAGCGCAAGGACTTCGCCGTGACCGATCCACTGGATCCGACCAGCAGCATTCCAGTGGGGCAGCAAACCTCGAAAGGCATCGAGGTCGCCAGCTCCCTGCGGATCACCGACAAGCTGTTGGCCGAAGGCAACTTCGCCTGGGTCGATGCGCAATACGACGACTTCACCGAAAAGAACGCCGCCGGCGTGGTGGTTTCACGCAAGGGCAACACACCGACCAACGTCCCGGATCGGGTCGGCAATCTATGGCTGACTTATGATTTTTCGCCGCAATGGCAAGCTGGGGTCGATGCCCGGTATGTGGCGTCGGTGTATGCGGACACGGCGAACACCATGACCGTGCCGTCGTACACGCTGTTCGGCAGCTTCCTCAGTTACAAGGTCGACTCGCACACCACCGTCACTGGCCGGGTGCGCAACCTGACCAACGAGGTGTATGCCGAGTTTGCGCATGTATCGCCGGCGTACTATCTGGGTACGCCGCGTACCTTTGAATTGGCGGTGCAGACTCGATTCTGAGTCGACACTTATCCTGTGGCGAGGGAGCTTGCTCCCGCTGGGTTGCGAAGCAGCCCTGAAATCGGCTGACGCGGTTAATCATTAAAACCGCATTTTCCGAGATAGCGACTGCTCCGCAGCCGAGCGGGAGCAAGCTCCCTCGCCACAGAAGCCCATCTCATTTCAGATCAGCGGAGACCTTCTCCGCCACCTCCTTCGGCACCCACGCCTGCCACACCTCCGGGTGTGCCTTCATGAACGCTCCCGCCGCCTGGCGTGGCGCGGTGTGCTTCTCGCTCATCTCGGCCAACGCCTTGTTCAGCGGCTCGATCGGGAAATCCACCTTGCTGAAGAAATCGGCAATCTGCGGATACTGCTTCTGGAACGGTGTAGACACGCCAATCGACAGCTTCGACGCCAGCGAACGGGTCGGTTTCGGATTGGGGTTATCGGCATCGGTCAGGGTCTTCCACGCTTCGGCATCGAACGGTGGCTCTTCCAGCTGCACCAGTTTGAATTTGCCCAGCAATGGCGTCGGCGACCAGTAATAGAACAGCACCGGTTTGCCCCGGCGAATCGAAGAGCTGATCTCGGCATCCAGCGCCGCACCCGAGCCACTGCGGAAATTGGTGTAATCGTCCTGCAGGCCGTAAGCGGTCAGCTTCTGTTTGTTCACCACTTCAGAGGTCCAGCCGATCGGGCTGTTGAGGAACCGACCCTTGCTCGGGTTTTCCGGGTCCTTGAACACGTCCTTGTATTTCTTCAGATCACTGACGCTGCGCAAGTCCGGTGCCAGCGGCTTGATACCTTTGGCCGGGTCACCCTTGATCACGTACTCCGGCACCCACCAGCCTTCGGTGGCACCCTTGACCGTATCGCCGAGACTGGCGACCTTGCCTTCCGCTTCAGCCTTGACCCACACCGGACTGCGCCCGGCCCACTCTTCGCCAATGACCTGAATGTCATTGTTGGCCAGCGCGGTTTCCAGGGTGATGGTGGTGCCCGGCAGTGTATCGGTCGGCAGGCCATAGCCCTTTTCGACGATGATCCGCAGGACATCGGTGATCAGGCTGCCGCTTTCCCAGTTCAGGTCGGCAAAATGAATGGGGGCCTGTGCCGCCGCTGCCGGCTGCGCGGCCGTCAGCACACCGAACGAAACCACGCTGGCGGCCAATAGCCGTCGAATTCCTTTCATGCTTTGCACCTCGTGCTGTTCACAGCAATAGCAGGATGGCCTGGCAGAAGACCGCAAGCCTCTGAATACTCAGTCAACTGACTGTAGCCGAGGTTCCTGGTTTTTCCGGGGCCCAATCCCGGCGAGGTTACGTTTCAGACTTTTCCTGCAAGCTTTGCAGCTCGCGTCTGACCATGCTGGCGTATTCCGCAGGCCGCAAGGTGTAAATCTGCGCTGCCACCCAACTCAGCCAGGCGCCCTGCAATTCGGCTTTGGCGTTGAACAAGCGCAAGGCCTCTTCACGCGCGCGGTCGAGGTTCCGCGAATGGAAGTCGGCGCGACTCAAATCTCCGATCACTCGCTGGCCTTGAACGTGATCAGTTCGCCCTTGCGCCACTTTGCCGCTTTACCGGTAACGGCTTTCAGGGTCTTGGTCAGGCCTTCCTGCAGTTGCTGGTGCGCGGCAAACACCGTCACCACGCTGTGGCCTTCCTTGAACAGGATCGCGTGGCCGTCCGCTGTATCGACAAAAGCGTAATCGCCCAGGCCGTACACTGTCAGTTTGATTTCGCGAAAACGGATGTCCATCTTGCCGCCTTCACGACTGGGCAGCACGGCAGCGCTGAAATGATCGCCGACCTTGAGCTTGAGTCCCGGTTTGTCATCGACCACCAATGCACTTTCGGTGTCGATCTCGGCCACGTAAATACCTTCGGCGTTCTGTTCGGTGATGTAAACAAAACGCGATTGGAACAGCTTGACCAGCTTTGCACGCAAATCACCCAACACGAACAAAGCATGCATATCGAGATTACTGACTGCCAAAGAAACATCCCCACATCTGAAAAGTACCCTGCGCCAAAACGCGCACGGCAAAAAAACGGCCAGGCCGATGCTGTTACCGAATGACTTCAGTAAACCTGAAACAAGCAGAACGCCCATTCATCAAGGGTTCGCAAGACTACTGGAAAGTCAGGCGAGAAACTTGCCTCGACGTTCGCCAAACCTTGAAGGAAAAATCTTCATTGAAGCGCAACGAAGACGGACTACAAACTTTAGGGAAAAAACTGACGAAAAAAAGCCCTTTTCCGACATATCGCCGGTAAAAAATTGCTTTAGATAGGCACCTGTCGTCAACAGACGCTGGCGATTCTAGAGCAGCGATGCTGCTTCCGACTACCCGAACCGACCTGTAACCGTCGGCTATCTCATGAAAAGGACTTCATATGTGCACTCTGACTCACTTTGCCCAACCCTCCAAACCAGTCATCGACACGCCGTTCGTGCTGCAAGGCACCGATCTGGCTGAACTTGCGGAGCACGGAGCAGGCAGTCCCAGACCGCGATTTCAAGTAGTTCCGGCGGGTAACGCGTTCTTTCATATCAAGGAATCTTCCACCGGTCGTGTAAGAGGTTTCCGCGAAGACCATAACGAAGCGTGCGCCCTCGCCCGCTCGCTTGAATCACGAATCGAACTCTTGTCCAACGGTTGCCTCAGATAAAGAGCGAGCGACAGCGCCATTCCGGCACACGCAAAAGGAGTACACGATGGAACTGCCTGCATATGATCTGAAAACCCTGTTCGACCAACTGGGCCTGCCATCGGAAAACGGGGCCATCGACGATTTCATCGAAACGCATCCGCTGGATGCCAACACCAAGTTGATCGATGCCGAGTTCTGGACACCGCAACAGGCGCAACTTCTGAAGGAGTGGCTGCGCGCCGACGGCGAAGAAGCGGTGATGGTCGATGAATTGAACGTACGCCTGCACGACGGACGTTAATAAATGTCAGTGCAGGCTGTCGCCAGGCTCGGCCATCAGTTGCGCGAGCCAGGCAGCCTTGCACTCCTCCGCCTCGTCGCGACTGGCGAACGCGGTGCCGCGCCGCTCACCATTGAGCAACACCACCCAGCACACGCTCTGGCCCATCGCGCGCAATCCGGCGGGCACACCACTGCCAATCATCACCGCGACATCGACTCTGCACATACTGACCTCTCGATTTCATTAGCTACCTAACTAACGGCCATGTTAATGACTTCATCGCAGAGGAAACAGCAACGCCCGTGCACAGATTCATTGCGCGAGCGGTAACAATCGATCAGCGCGGATTCTCCGGCTTGTAACCCAGGCGCAGACCGCCCCAATGCCGGCCCTTGACCATGATCGGCACCGACAAGTCGTGCATCAGTTCCCCGGTGTCACGGGTGTAGGTCTGCAGCAACACCGCCTGTTGATGGCTGCCGCAGCGAATCCCGGTGCGGTCGGCGAACTTGCGTTTTGTGCGGTTACCCACCGCGTCGACCTGCTGGTCACCGGTCAACGGCTGACTGAACGCCAGGTTATGCGTCGGCACATAACCTTGCGGCGTGCAGGCGATGGCGAACACCAACCCTTCATGACGCGGCAGCAACGGCTCCTGAATCGTCGGCAATACCTGATCGGTGTAGCGGTCGAAACGAGTCTGAAACTTCGCCGGTTGCGTCCCGGGAATCGGTTGATATTGACGGTCGAACAAATCCTCAAGGCTGATCCGCCCCTGCTCGACATCCGCCTCGAACCGCGCCGCAATCTGACTCGCGCCCTCACGCGCCAGGTCATAGATGCGCTGGTGATAGTCATCCAGACCGACTTCGGCCAGACGCTCGCTGATGGTTTCCGCCTGCCCTTCCATCTGCACAGCGGCCTCGGCCAGACGTCGGGTCTGCTGATCGCTAATGGCCAGATCACTGCGCATCTGCTCGATGGCCTTGAACAGGCTGTCGAGCTGCTCGCGATTGGTTTCCGCGCCGCGGGCGATTTCACCGACCTGAGTTTCCACCCCGGCCGCCAGCCGCGCGATGTTTTGCAGATGCTGGCCGGTGTTTTCAACTTGTTCGACACCGATCTGCAGATCGCTGGACAACTCGCGGATCTGCTCCACCACTTGCGCCGTGCGCTGCTGAATATCGGCGACCATCTCCCCGACCTCGCCGGTCGCCGAGGCCGTCCGCGCTGCCAGACCGCGCACCTCATCCGCCACCACCGCAAAACCACGGCCATGCTCACCCGCCCGCGCCGCTTCAATCGCCGCGTTGAGGGCCAGCAGATTGGTCTGGCTGGCGATGGACTGAATCACCAGCGTCACCCGTTGAATGTCATCGCTGCGCAGGCTCAAGGCTTCGATCAGCTCACGGCTGGCATTGGCGCGTTGACTGAGTTGATGCATGCGCGCAATCGAGTCCACCAGTTCGGTGCGCCCCGCCGCGCTGCTGTGATGCGCCTCGCTGGCGGCGTCCAGCGCTTCACGGCTGAGCTGCGAAGTGGCGTGTTCGGTGGCGATCATCACTTCGGCGTTGCTGACAATCTGCGCCGCCGCGTCGAGTTGCGATTCGAGTTTGCTCGCCAGTTGCTTGACGGAAAACGCCACACCGGCAGCTGACAGTGCGTTATGACTGGTGGTGTAGGAAAGATCGCGGGTGAGTCCGGAAATCGCGCTGCCGGCATCGACAGGCGCAGCATCAGGGATGGCCCGCGAGCGCAGGCGTGGCAGCCAGACAATCAGCACAGCCAGCGGCAGGCCGATGTACAGCGACCATCCACCCAGCGTCATGCCGGCGAGCAACAGCATCAGGGCGATGCTTTGCAGGGTCGGAGCGATCCAGCGGTTTTTCGGCAACAGCACTGGTGCGGGCAAAGCCCCAACCAGAGATCCATCTCTCGTCATATCAACACCCCACGCTTGTTCTCATTGTTGTGACTGCATTAAACGCCACTAGAACGCCATTATCCATGGTCCGTTAGTCGTGGAGTCTGCAGCAGGTCAATGGAACGACGCGCAAGATATCGCGGACGAGCAAAAGCAAAGATCGCAGCCTTCGGCAGCTCCTACATGGGTTTACGTGAACCACTGTAGGAGCTGCCGAAGGCTGCGATCTTTTGCAGGCGCCCCCGATTCAGGGGGCAGCCATGGAATCAGGCCTGACGCTGGTGCTTGTCGATCTGCTCGTGACGCTCTTGAGCTTCGATGCAGTACTTGGTGGTCGGACTGATCAGCAGGCGTTTCAGGCCGATGGCCTCGCCGCTGTCGTCGCACCAGCCAAAACTGTCTTCCTTGATGCGCTCAAGGGCTTGTTCCAGTTGCGGCAGCATGCGCTGGTCGCGATCGATCGCGTTCACCAGCCAGGTGCGCTCTTCTTCAACCGAAGCCGCGTCCGCCGGGTCGGCCGGAGTGTCCAGGCTTTCGATGGCGATACGGTTTTGCTCAATGCGCTCGTGGGTTTCGACTTTCATGTTCTGCAACAGCTCAGTGAAGAAAGCGTGTTGCTCGGCATTCATGTAGTCATCTGCCGGCATGGCCAGCAACTTGTCCTTTGTCATTGATATCTCTATAAAAAAACGTGCATTAAGGCGAAATAGGGAGCGTTCCGGCGAACCGTGTCCGGTCGACGAAAAGGCATCGTTTATTGCAAACGCCACCCGGCACTCAATTTACGAAGGGGCGGCAGTCTAAGGCCCGTTTGAGGCCTCAGCAACTGTAAATACCGGGAATTTGTCCGACAACAGCCGTAAACGGGTCTGACACAGGCTTCATGGCGGTCATCGGAGTGCGTTTATAGCAAGAAATTCAGTCCAACGGCTGTATATAGAAGACAAACGGCTAACCGCTGGCGTCTCATCGCGATTTTTTCTACTCCCGGTGCATCGTTTCAGCCAAGCAGAACCCCAAAAGCCCTCCTAACATCAGCCACAACCCAGCACTTTGTGGCGAGGGAGCTTGCTCCCGCTGGGTCGCGAAGCGGCCCCTATTTTTGGGCCTGCTGCGCAGTCCAGCGGGAGCAAGCTCCCTCGCCACAGGTTGAACGATCAGCCCGAAGGATAACTTATGCCCCGCCCCGATCTGCCGGCCAACGACGAGCGCCCCCTCGCCAGCCCCCCGATCAATGCCGAGCGTCTGCTGCAACTGATCACCGACGAATACGACACCCTGCCGCGCCAACTCAAGCGCATCGCCAGCTACATGAGCCAGCAAAGCGACCGGATCATGGTCGATCGCATCAGCGACATCGCCCGGGAATGCGAGGTGCATCCGTCCGCCATCGTACGTTTCTCGCAGCGCTTCGGTTTCAGCGGCTTCAGCGAAATGCAGGCGCTGTTCCGCGCCGCCTACACCCACAAAGCCTCGCCGGTGCACAACTACCAGCAACGCATCCGCAGCATGATCGCCAACCAGTCGCAGCAAGCCAGCGACGGCGACCTCGCCCGCGAATGCATCGACGCCACTCGCTCCGGCATCGAACGCCTGGGCCGCGAACTCGACGACGTCGCGTTCGAAAAAGCCGTCGACCTGATTGTCAACGCCGACAACATCTATGTCGTCGGCGTACGCCGCTCCTTCGCCGTCGCCGACTACCTCGTTTACAACTTGCAACACACTCACAAGCGCATTCACTTGGTTTCCGGGCTGGGGGGTAGCTATCGCGAGCAGATGCGCAGCGTGCGTAGCGGTGATTTGGTGATCGCCATCAGCTTCACCCCCTACGCCAAGGAAACCCAACACTGCCTGCGCTACGCCCGCCAGCAACAGGCCAACACCCTGATCCTCACCGACAGCCACCTTTCGCCCTTGGCTAAAAACGCCAACAGTCTGCTGCTGGTGAATGAGGGCAGCGCACTGGCGTTCCGTTCGCTGAGCGCGACCTTGTGTTTGTGTCAGGCGTTGTTCGTGGCGGTGGCGTATCGACTGGAATTGAATGTGGATGAGATTCACGAACAAGCCGGTTTTGACGACTGACATTTACCTCAGGCTCGGCTAGGTTATGCCTTCCCACCGGTTCGACTTGAAGGAACGCGTCATGAAACTGATCGGCATGCTCGACTCCCCTTACGTGCGCCGCGTGGCGATCTCCGCCAAACGCCTCGGCATCGACCTCGAACATGAATCGGTCTCGGTGTTCCGCCACTTCGAGCAATTCCAGCAGATCAACCCGGTGGTCAAGGCGCCCACGCTGATCCTCGACGACGGCGTGGTCCTGATGGACTCCACCCTCATCCTCGACTACCTCGAAGCCGCCAGCGGCAAAAGCCTGCTGCCGAGCGACCTCAAACAACGCGCCCACGCCCTGCGCCTGATCGGCCTCAGCCTCGCCGCCTGCGAAAAAGCCGTGCAACTCTATTACGAACGCAACCTGCGCCCGGCTGACATTCAATACCAACCGTGGGTCGAACGCGTCGAAGGCCAACTCGCCGCCGCCTTCACCGCCCTCGAACAGGACCTGGAAAAAACCGGCCTGCCCACCGACGGCACCCTCACCCAGGCTGGCATCAGCCTCGCCGTGGCGTGGAGTTTCACCGACCTCGTCGTCCCCGACCAGATCGACACCCGCCGCTACCCGCACATCGCCCAATACACCGCGTACGCCGAAACCCTCGAAGCGTTCGTCAGCACCCCGATGACCTGACCATGAGCACCACCGACACCGCCGCCCCGGCGTTAAAGGAAATCTTCAACGCCGAACGCCTGCAACACATCGCCAGCGAAATGAGCGCCGTGTACCCGGCGTTCAAGGCCAAGGCGTTTCTCAAGCACGCCAACCTAGGGCTGGCGGAATTGTCGGTGATGCAACGCATGGCTCGCGTCAGCGAAAGCCTGCACGCCGTGCTGCCACTGGACTACGAAGATTCCCTCGAAGTCCTGCGCGAACTCGCCCCCCGCCTCAACAGCGGATTCGTCAGCATGTGCCTGCCGCACTACGTCGCCAGCTACGGCGGCCACGCGTTCGATACCTCCATGCAAGCACTGAAATACTTCACCACCTTCGGCTCCTCCGAATTCGCCATCCGCCACTTTCTGCGCAGCGACCTCGAACGCTCGCTGGAACTCATGCACGACTGGACCCAAGACGAAAACCACCACGTCCGCCGCCTCGCCAGCGAAGGCACCCGCCCCCGCCTGCCCTGGTCATTCCGCCTGGAAGCCGTGCAAGCCAACCCGCAACTGACCGCCGGCATCCTCGATCGGTTGAAGACCGACGAGAGTCTGTACGTACGCAAGTCCGTGGCGAATCATCTGAATGACGTGACCAAAGAGCATCCTGAATGGGTGCTGGACACGATTGAAGGCTGGTCGCTGGAAAACAAACACACGGCGTGGATTGCCAAGCATGCGTTGCGCAGTTTGATCAAACAGGGAGATCTGCGTGCGCTGACGGTGATTGGTGCGGGGGCCAAGGCTGAGGTTGAGTTGCTGGATGTGCGGGTTGAGCCAGCAGTAGTTCGGTTGGGTGAGGCGATAACGTTGTCGTTTACGGTGAAGTCGACGGTGGCGCATGAACAGCGGTTGGTGATTGATTATGCGATTGACTATGTGAAGGCGAATGGCGGGGTTTCGGGGAAGGTTTTTAAATTGAAGACGGTGGAGTTGACGGGGTTTGGGGAAGTGGTTGTGGGGAGGCGGCAGGTGATTCGGGATTTTACGACGCGGAAGCATTTTTTGGGGCGGCATGGGGTTAGGGTTTTGGTGAATGGGGAGGTTTTGGGGAGTGCTGCGTTTGAGATTGTTGCTGATTGATACTGCTAAGAGATTCCGTTGATCTGGCAGTTATCGGACTGATAGGGAATTAGGGATGGGCTGCTTTCGGCCAGAAGCGGACAATCCGATTATTCATGTAAAGTTGCCACTAAAGGCCCCCTACCTGAAAGCGATTTACACCTCTCCCGGATGATAAGTACTCACCGTTTACTAGTTTTCAATCACGCCTTGCCACGCCGTCAAGAAGAACGCTATTGACTTTGTTGCCGAAAGCATAAATCCTAACCAGAAACCTAATCACTACTTAAACTCTCAAGGAAGAAAATGGACGAGACATATAAGGTACTTTTTGCTGCGCTCGTGGGCTTTATGATATCACCACTGAACGAGCTTCTTAAGAAATACATCGAGACATGGCTTTGCAAGAAGAAACTAATGGTTAAGATTGATAGCGCAATACGTAGTTTGGGTACGGCAATTAAAACACTGAATCAAACGTCTATCGATCGACAAGAATATATAAAAAAAGAAAAAAATGATGATACTGCTTTCATGCAGCCTTACTTGAAAGTTTCAAAAATGGAAGACGATGTCGAAAAATCCTATACGAGATTATCCGAGAATCAAAAATACTCAATCGACATAGCTATTTCCGGGCTTTCTCATGTATCAAAGATCGAGAATAGAATAACTCAGATTTATGAGGATATGCGCGATACCGCTCATAACAAGGCATATAATGGGGAATCTTTCAGCAAGGACGATCAAAACAGGTACCACAGAAGAATCCTTTCCGCAGAAAAAGCTATGATTTACTCTTTAGTGTCAATTCGGCAAAGGCTGATATCGGTAAAAAATAACATCCCAATGGATACAACTGACTTGGAAAATCTTGAGTTCACATCAAAAGAGCTGTCTATAGTAATAGACACCGCAACATGGAAGCATCTACAATAAATTTAATTATTAATTTATGGCGCTTTGAATCGCTCCAAGTTTAGTTGATGCTTTAGATTTTTTCTTCTGACTGCTTTTGCCCATAGCTGTCCTCTGTGAAGGGTAGCAATGGGCCGAAAGCATTCATGAGCCACTGGCTGCTTACGGACATTAGCGGACGCTCACAAGCGACCGCTAACAGCCAGAAGCAATCATTCACATCTTTGAGTGCAGAAAAGGGGACTGATTTATTTGCTGAGGAATAAATCAGCCCCTTTTTGTTGTAAATTAAAAAAATGGAGCAGAGATGATCACTGAGCGAGAGGGGTTAAAATGAATTACGACCAGTGGCGAGAGTGGTTCGGAGCAGCTGACCTATGGGCGAAGCAAAGTAACATTTTGCTCCCGATTCTTCTATCAGTAATCGCGGCAATTATTTTTTGGTGGGTGTTTTCTTATCAGCCAGAGCAGAAGCGACGTAAAAAACTACGACCGATCATTGAGCTGACGCTGTTTGAAACATATAAGAAGCTTTTCTCATTGTTTGATTTAATAATGGCTCATAATTTACACAGCCCTTCTTTCTTCCAAGCAAAAATACGTTCAGGAAATCTGTCCGAGGACGACATAAAGCTAGGGCTTCAGAACAAATGCCTTAACGAAACTTATCTTTATGATCTTCGCACGAGGGATGCTCTCCTTGTCGTAGGCGAGGATATACTGGATCGCTCAATGAATATTGACGAGCTATGTAATAAAGTACTTGTATTCCATACATACGCCACCGCTGAAGAGCTTGTTCTTCTTGAGAGTATAAGGGAAAAAATTCGCATATACCATTTCAGTGAGCGCCATATCAAAAAGGATTGTGAGGTAAATATTGGTGGACAGATACTCCGTCCATTTGATCCATCTTTAAGCTATCGGCGTCGTAATTTTTACGAAATTTATAAGTTGTTTTCCCTGCTGCAAGCTCTTGTGTTAAATCATCACGAATTGGATAGGGATCGATTTATCTATAAAATACAGTGGCTATACTACTCAGGTCAGTACCATTTGTGTGCAAAGTTTATAAGAGCCCATGAAAGAAGTTTTGAGAGGGACTTAACCCTCTTCAGGAATTATTTGGCGCTTAGCGAGCGTAAAAAAGGCAATATTAAAGTTTTTTACAAACTAATTGAAGACACCTTTAAAACCAGGCCGCATGGTGGGGGGGCACTGATTTCTTCAAGAAGCACGTTCAAGGAACTTCTTGAGGACAATAAATTATTTGAGATACTGTCGCAGTATTACTCTGCAGATGAAATCTCTTCTTTGAGGCACGCTGTAATACAAGATAGTGAGGATAAGGAACGCTTCGAAAGCGCAAACCAGCTATTGGCGAATTACTATAGAGAAAAAGTAGTCAGCTCAAGCACGGCCTAATATGATTTGACGATAGAAGTATTTCCCGAGATTGCTTTGGTTAATCGCTGTCTATGACAGAAAATTGGACGAAGAAAAGAAGGCTAATTTATTTTCCGCATCTGAGAAATAAATCAGCCCCTTTCTTATATTTTATTTTCTTCTTTGCAAATACTGACAGGAGCAATTTAATGCCCTTGCTGCATCGATATGAATCACTATTGTTGAAAAAAAATGTATGTCTATCGCAGCCTTACGCATATCGCATGAGTCAATGTCTAGCATTGCGACTCCAATACCTCTCATCGCGCAGAATGATCAATAAATTTTCGGTATTAGATGAGATAGCATTGCTCGAAAAAACGCCAACCAGCCGCCCTACGGGAACAAAAGCAGCTGAAAAATTCAGAGGGCCCATTCTGGGAAGTTTCTGGCACAAGCATTACTTCGACGCGAAGCATCTACCCCAAAATTTTTTGAATAAATGGTTCGGCGATTACGCAGTAAAAAGGGGTTGCTGAAGACGAAACTACATGAGGTTTTGATGACGGACGAAGATGATACAGACATCGAAAGTTACTGGATAGCTAAGGCCAATCGTATATCCCATGCACTCGTCTATGAAGGATTTGAGGCAAGAAAGAATAGAGGCGCGTTAACAGGAGAATGGCTAGTTTATTATGAACATGCCGGACTGAATTATTATTTAGATTTAGCTGACCATAAGGAGTTAGACGATCAGCAAAAACTTTTTAAACGCTTGATGGCTGAGTGCGGATGGGAGTTCCCTTTCGCGTTCAAATCGTCGGCTTCTAGCAGTTACGCCCCTCCTGCATAAGCCACTGCTCTGAGGCTGCTTTCATAATGAAAAAATACGTTCTTGCATCGGTAATCCCCCCTGCAAAGAGGGCAAAATAATCTAAAGATTATTGGTAAGCCAATCAGAACAATTTTTGTCTAATCCAACCCATGCCCCGGCACCTGAGAGCCCTAAAACCAACAGCTTGTCATTCGAATCGATATGCTTTTTTAGCTCGTCACGGATCTGCACAAGTGAAAAATCTGACTTAACTATCCAAGTTGAATCGACACAATGCCACCAGGAGCCCAACGCCTTTATTGCATCGTGAAGCTCTGTGTATTTCTTTCCTGGGGTAATTAGATCGTACGTTATCAAGACTGATGCCATCGCTGCCTCCATTCGATTAGAAGATATCGAAGTGATATCACTTCGAGAGAGTAGTCGGAATGTTTGAATCGTCCAATTTTTGGCAGGCCACCCCCATCTCAGTCCCGTCATTACTTCTCATGATATTTCGTAACTGCCCGCTTATGGCTGCGGATTCAACCGGTCGCTTGCGAACGACCGCTTATGGCCGATTGCTGCCCCGAACGAAAGCCAGTTATAGGTCGGTAGCTGCCGCTTGTGAACCTCCGCTTCTGGCCGATCTCTGCCAGTTTCTCCCTTGTAGCGAAGGGCTGGAACCGACCATGACTATCATTCAGATAATTGACTGTTGAACCAGATGCACCAACATTTATCCAGCCTTCGGCGAGCTGTTAAGCGTTACAGCCATTGGTAGGAAGCGCCGTTGACAAGCTGCTGTCGTGCTTTGTTCGATAGCCATGGGAATCGCGACGCAAGACGAGCATCTGCAAGCGAGCAGCCATCGGCAAAGTCCTTGCTCGCAAGCCAACCTTCTCTCTCTATCGCAGTACCCCAGGCACGCCGCAGTTGTTCGAGGTCATTTGTGTCGAGTGATGGTGCAGATGATATCGACTCATAAAACTCCCATGGCTGCTCCCAGCGATCAAACGCCTCTATTGCTGAAATCAACTTGCGATACGACCTCATTGTGGTACCTAAAGGTTAGAGAAGTGGGCATACGTGGCATCCCCATCGAATGACCCGCTGGCGGCCATTTTCCGTCGGCCTTATCTTAAAATTACTGTTTTGCCACTAGCCTTTGCAAGTACAGCTTTTGGCCGAAAACGGTAGGCCAGGTACGGCGGCTTCCGGCCACGTAGCGGTCAGTCGAAAGTCGTACAAATGCAGTTCAGAATCTGAAAATTCAGCTCGATAATCACCGTGCGTCAGTGCCACTCCCTAAAACAGTGCATGCATTGACGCGCACGCCAAGTCCTCAACTGCCCTCCGCAGAATGAGCATCGAGCATTTTTTTGCTCGCAAAGAGGCCTCATCCGATGGCGGAAATATTCCCAGACAACATTAGGATCAATATTTTCTCGGCGGACTATCTCATCTACTACTGCCTGATCACCCTTCTCGTGGAAAGCCCCGATGATCGCGAGCGTTTCAATTGATGGACAGTAACCAGTAATTGAATCGCCGCATCGAGTACAAACACGTTGACCATAGTCAGTAGTCATAATTCGTTTCAGTGCCTGGAACTGGAGATGACCTTTTTACTAGACGCAGGGTGCAGTGACAACGTCCGCTCTGGGTCGGTTTCGGTCGATTACGACAGACAGCTATTGGCCGAAAGCGAACCTTCGTTGAGCTCAGCATTGACGCGATAGCTGTCAAAAAGGTGACTCACTCAAGACAAACGTCCTGAAAGGCAAGCAAGAGAAGTGTCGCCTACCAACTCCCATACGGAATGCCGTACTTTTCGACATACCGCTTAGCCTTCTCACTTACCGGATAGGCATAACGACCACCGTGCTTCCCTTGTTCCGGCCCCAAAGGCTCTATCTCTCCTTGACCGCGAGAAATCTCAACCGGTTTTCGACATGAATCTCTAACCCATGTTTTGAGCACGCCGCCCGGAGCGAGCCCTACGTAGAGTGACGCCATAAAGCGAGCAGTTTTCTCCGGTGTTTCCGGGCAACGCTGGTGTGTTGACTTCACCATCAGTTGCCTGCCCTCTTCCGGAATTTCGATGAAGCCTTTGTAGGTTTTTTGCTCTGTTATGGATTGCCAGCGGACAAAGATCAGTTTTGGAAGGTCGGCGCCCGTCACAGGTATCCCACTCCCCGACACGGTCCCCCAACTACGGGCAGACTCTGTGCTGATATCGGGCTCTCCGCTGGCTGCAGTGCTCTTGCCAGCTCTAAAGAAGACTCTGTTATTGATGTCTTGGACGGAGCTGTCCTCTACCCAGACCTTCATGTAATTCGGCTGAACGAACACTAATTCCCACCATGGATATTTAGGGTCATTTTCGCCTGTTTCTGGGCCACTGCTTTGGCAGCCGGACAACAATAATGCGCCCAGCAGTGCAATCGTTGCTTTCATTACAAATGATCCATTCAAGTATTTGTCACGACTACCAACTTCCATATGGAATGCCGTACTTGTCGATATACCGCTTAGCCTTTTCACTCACAGGATAGGCGTACCGCCCTTCGTTCTTACCTTGACTCGGCCCCAGTGGCTCAATTTCCGCCTGTGCTCGCGCGACCTTAACTGGGTGATGACATGAGTCTCTTACCCAAACCTGCACGACACCGCCGGGAGCCAGGCCGAGATAAACCGATGCCATGAATCTTGCCTGCCGATCAGGAGTTCGCGGGCAGCGCTGATTGACGGACGTCACCATCAACTGCCTGGCCTCTTCCGGAATATCTACCCATGCTTGCCAGGTTTTCTGTTCGACGATTGATTGCCAACGGACCCAGATGCGAACGGGTAGGTCTGCTCCTATCACCCTCCTCCCGCTGCCGCCAACCCCGCCAGTCCATCCCCGGGCTGACTCTGTTCCATCTTCAGGCTCTCCCCCTGCAGCGGTGCCGCCGCCGGTTTTGTAGAAAATCCGGTTGTTAACGTCTTGAACAGAACTGTTTTCAACCCAGACCTTCATGTAGTCCGGCTCAATAAACGCCAGCTCCCACCATTCGGACTTCGGGTCATTTTTGGCTGAGAGTGGATCAGTTTCTTGGCACCCTGAGATCAGCAAAACGCAAAGTATCGTTATGAGTTGTTTCATTGGCTTAAGGATTACCAACTCCCGTACGGGATGCCGAATTTATCGATATACCGCCTGGACTTTTCGCTGACGGGATACGCATAGCGCCCTTGGTTCTTACCTTGACTAGGCCCCAGCGGTTCGACCTCTGCCTGTGCTCTGGCGACTTTGACAGGATGGTGGCATGAGTCTCGAACCCAGACTTGCACGACACCACCGGGCGCCAGACCCAAGTAGAGAGACGCGTTATAGCGCCCCTCTTGTTCGGGTGTTTTTGCGCAGCGCTGATTGACGGACTCGAGCATGAGTTGTCTGGCTTCCTCTGGGATATCTACCCAGGCCTTGTACGTTTGGGGTTCAACAATTGATTGCCAACGGACATAGATCCGTTTGGGAAGATCCGCACCAACAACACTTTTTCCGGTGCTTCCAACGCCGTGCCAACCACGAGCAGAGTCGGTGCCGTCTTCCGGTTGGCCGCCTGATGCGGATCCTCCGCCAGTGTGCAAGAACGTCTCGCCCTTGATGTCTTCTACGGCGGTGTCCTCTACCCAAACCTTCATGTAATGAGGCTCGGTGAACGCAAGCTCCCACCATGGAGACTTCGGATCATTTTTTGTTGAAAGCGGATCGGCATGACAACCGGTCATGAGGACTGCACAGAGCAGGCTTGTTAGAAGTCTCATCAAAAAAGCGTCCAGTCGGGTACGTGGGGATGTTGTACGCGTATGCCGTCAGGGGTGGGGGCGTTGATGTACACCGCTCTCACACCGCTTCCATCTCTTCGGCCTAGTGGATGGTTCCAGTTTGCGGACGTGTGAATGTACTTGAGTTTGAGCATTCGCTCTTCTTCTGGCGTAGTTCTGTAGTCACCAGAGACAAATCGATCACACATAGCTTGAAGTTCTGACGGTAGCGCCAGATCAGGCGTGTCTGAAATGTCGTTGAACCGAACGCCTTTGTCCTTCGCCATTTTATGCATCACACGCAGATAGACTCGGGACAGCAAGCCACTGACCGGACGCTTGAGCTGTACGGCGGCATACACGTGTTTGACACGTGGGCTCATACGGTCTTGCGGACTGTTCGGCATCAGCAGCGCAGGTGGCGTGACGATTTCCAGCATCTCGGACGGCCAGCCATCCGCGATCCACTGATTTTTTACTGTCACCGCATCGCGGTAAATCGAAGTGGTGAGAACATCCGTTTGGAGAGGGACTTCTAGTGCTTGCATAGGGCTGACAAGCACACATTCCTGCGCTTCGTCGAGATAACTACCTCCGATATCGGAGTGAACACCTGGCAAAGTGATCTCCAGATGAGCAGGTTTTACACGGCTGAGGGCAAAGTTGCCTCGGCATTCATCACGCGCGACCAAATGGACGACATCGGTGAAAAAACGACGATCCAGGTAAAGCTTGATGCCCGTTGCAATGGGGCTTTTCACGTTGCCGAAATTGGACCAGCCAGCTATAGACGGAACTGTATCGAACAGCCCAATAAAGCCCATTCTGATATCGGCATTGTATTGATCAATAAAGGTCTTGCTGAACGCTTCAGGATTGCTACGTAGCACTTCACCTAAGGGACCTTGCTTGCCACGCACGACTTCATTGCAAAAGTGCCGGGCAGCAGCTGCACCCCGGCTAAATCCAAATGTGTCGAAGGTCAGCGAAGTCACTTCGCTACCCGGGTTATCGTTCAAGAGTTCTTTGATACGTAATTTGATCGATGCAAACGAAGACTGAACCCTACTTGCAACTCCGGTCTCACCTCGCCCAGTGCCACCTCCGAAGGTGCTATCTTGCTTACCCGCTTGGGTACCAATGCCCTCTACATAAATCATGCGGAAAGCTTGCTTTCGGAGCCCCTCACCTTCGGCTCCCTCTGGGGCGTCGTAAAGCTCACTCAGTTTTTTAACATTGGTAGGGCCAGCACCATAGCTGCTGTCCGGATCCCCCATATAGGGCTGACAGCTAGCAGGAATATCCTGCGGCGCAATCGGATGCTGCGCACCACACAGCAACCCTGCTGCCGTGTTGTTCGCATTGTTGCCAGTACCATCAAAGAAAACCCCAATCCTCAACGCAATCCCGATTTTCTCGGGCTCGCGCGCAGGCTCTTTCCCATGTTTCTCATACTCAGCCCAACGCTGGGCATGAATATCGACGGGTTTGGCTTCTTCGTAGCGGTAGTTTTTCGGGGGGTTGGGAACGTAGCCACTCAATCCTTGATTCCTTGTTCTGATCCTTGAAGAACGGGCCGAAGGGTGACAGCCGAGGCTTGGAGGCGCAAGGCGTGGCTCTGTGCCAGCACAGTTGAGAAAACCGTCTGTGTCGAAGGCTTCGCTGACGTAGGCAAGAATGGATTCGGTGTCGTACTTCAGATCATTTTTTAGCTTCAGAAAAGTCAGCCCAGCCCCCAATTAATGAGACCTACATTTAACGACCACCCACTGGATGACAGCACCATATCTGCATCTATGCCTGTAGCAAAATAAATCTCTGCCGATAAGGAGAACTACCGAATTTTCGAAGAACAAAGGAGCACTAACATGGGGTACGATCCGATCATGCAAATGATGTTAATTGCATGCATCATCGCAGTAAGCATAGCCTTTCTATACTATGTTTTTTACTGGTGGCTTGTCAGGAAAACCAAGTACCTTCCGACGCGCCTGGATGATATTGGTTGGAAAAAAGCTGATTATTGGTGGATTACAATTGGAGCTTTTGGATTTGTCATCCAATCAATCCAAGCGGGAACAGCGATCAATCAATCCACTATAAACATGGAAGAAAGCATCGGTCGGCTCACGAGCCAAAATCTCAACATGGCAGCTGCGAGGCTTAGCGACCCCCCGATTTGTCTCCCACCGTCAGCAAACAATCACGTGACAGCTCTTTCCAAAGAGCTGGCTTCGGCGTGCGAGGAGTTTAGAAAAATCAGACCTGATGAGCCGACTAAAACGCAAATTGACTTGAAAATCGTCCGTTATTTTACCGATGAGAACAAAGGAATAATTAGATTTAACAACCCTTTGATAAAAGAAAGATTTGACGACCTAATCCAAGATCACGCCAAATATGTAATACAAAGCGACTCAATTGAGAAAGCAAGATCCGACTTCAGGCACTTCGAAAAAATCTTTGACATAATAAAATACGCAGCGTCAATTTTACTCGGTGCGGCAATCGCGTTGAGACTTGCAAAAGTCACGGGAGAAATAAGACTTAAAACAGACCCGATAAAAGAACAGCCACCCACAGATATAGCACTAGAGCGACCTGAAAAAGAACAAATACAGTTTGATTAATAGCTGACGGACAAAAACAACTTTTAGTAACCGGCAGCACTCCACTGTGGCGACGCTTACACCTTCGCCACAGTTGGCTAATGCCTATCCCTGTAATTCGACGTTGTCGAGGGCCTGGTTTACGGCGAGTTCGCCGAGCATGACGACTTGGGCGATGCCCAGTGCGGTTTTGCGGTGGGAGGTGTCGAGCATGGCGGCGAAGTTGTTGAGCATTTCGCTGGCGGAGCCGAGGGTTTCGCTGGCGTTGGCGAGCAGGGATTCGGTGTCGCACTTCGGGTTGGCGAGGTACATGGGTTCGGGTTTGTGGGGGCTGGCCATGATTTGGGTGGCCGGGGACAGGTAATGGTCGAGGGCGCGTTCGGCGGCTTCGTGGAGTTTTTTCGAATCGAGGGATTCGTAGGGGGATGCGAGGTCGGTTTCTGGCGGGTTGGGTGTTGGTTTGATCATGGTGAAGCTCCTACGTCAAAAAAGGGAGCCATCACTCTCGCTACCAAACGAGGGTGGCGGCCATGCGCAGGTTGGTAGACCGGGACGTAGAAAACCGGCGCGCCCGAAGACGCCCTGTGCATGACCACCATAAAGCCGTGTCGAACAGACACTGCAAATCATGATGCTTATGCAATCTACGAGAACTCAGGGCTACCAAACCCGATCACTGATTTTCAGTGACCGACAGACGATAGAACCCGCGCTCTAGACGCACAAGCCGGCGGATTCTGGCGTACTCGTAGGCGATGGCGCAAGGCGTTGTAGGGCTTCGGTGGTAACGGCAGGCTTCATATAAACATCCCGATTATTTCCTGTTTATCCGCCGGTTGAACGGGCTACCGATCCAGCACCCACCCGGCAATGATCGGAATGCACTGTTCCGTCCAAAAAAGTCATTTACGCACCTACCTCGCCATCGCCCGGCTCGCTAGAGTGCAGCGCTCTTTTCAACTGGCTGACGTACTGATGAATCTGTGGTTTCGATTGCTCTGCATGCTTTTTCGCCGACCGTGGCGCAAGCCGGTCAATGCGCTGGAATCCACCGTGATCCGCATGCGCGTGTGGCCGCTGGATCTCGATTTGAATCGGCATGTCACCAATGGTCGCTACTTCACCATGGCTGATGTCGGGCGCATGGATTTTGTGTTGCGCAGTGGCGCGTTTCGGGTGGCGTTGCGCGCTAAAGCGTTGCCGATCGTTGGCGATACGTGGGGCAAATTTCGGCGTGAGCTGAAGCTGTTTGAAACGTTTGAAATTCACAGCCGGATGCTTGGCTGGGACGACAAATGGAGCTTCATGGAGCATCGCTTCGTGAGCAAGGGACGGGTGATCGGTGTGGTGGTCATGCGTGGGCTGTTTCGTTCGGCGAAAGGCACGATTGCGCCGGGTGAGTTTGTCAGGGAGTTGGGGCTGCCTGAACAGTCGCCGGAGATGCCGGAGTGGTTGACGTCGTGGTCGGCGAGTTGTGATCTGATGAGTCGTCAGCTTAGGGGTGAGGAGGTTTGAGTCATCGGGTGCCTGGATGATCGTGTTTATGGATGCAGTGCGGTGTCGTTTGGGCTGGCGTCTTCGCGAGCAAGCTCGCTCCCACAGGTTCGCGGTCAGGCTCGGGAACTCGTTTTGACTGGGCTGGCGTCTTCGCTAGCAGGCTAGCTCCCACAGGTTCTGCGCAAGGCTCGGGAGGGCGTTTGGCCGGGCTGGCGCCATCGCGGGCAAGCCCGGCTCCCACAGGGGTTGGGGGATGGCTATTGCCGGTGGCGGGTCATATTGATCAACGCCACACGCCTGCCACCCGGCGCCGCGCGTTCCTCGATGGAGAACGGGACAAACCCGAGTTTCGGATAAAGCAGCAACCCCGCCGTGTTTTCGTTGAAGCACGAAAGCTGCACTTCCCTGGCCTGATACTTTTCGAAACCGACCGCAGTCATGGTTTCGACGATGTAGCGAGCGACGCCCTGGCCACGGGCGTAAGGCGCGACGATGACGTTGCCGATGCAGCAGATGCCGTCGTGCTCGGCACGGTAGAAGTTGGCGAAGCCGACGAGCTCGCCGTTGGCCAGAAAAGCCGTGGAGTCGAAGCGCTGGCTGATCGCGGTGTGCATCTGTTCTTCCGTCAGCGGGTACTGCGCTTTCGGGAACATGAAGTACAACTCTTGAACGCCCTGCGGAAAGCCGCACAGGGTTTTGACGTCGTCGGCCGTCACTGGCCGGTGGGAGAAATTCATCGCTGCCCTGCCCTCACTTTTTAACCGTCAGATGATGCGCAACCAAGGCGTTGGCATGACCGTGGCCCATGCCGTGTTCCTCCTTGAGCCACGCCACCAGCTCCATGTGCTTCTTGTCGGTGATGCCGGCGAGCAGGTTCAGCCAGTGATTGATGGGCTGGCCGTATTTCTTTTCGATGGAGGGGAAGTACGACGCTGGGCCTTTTACCTTGTTGTCTTCGCTCATGCTGCAAGCTCCCATGGGGCACGACGGAGGGTCGGCGACGCTCCTTGTCGGCATGCCATAGAGTGGACGCGAAGTACGATTCCAGCAACTTTCCCGTCCTGCCAGACACCACAAAAAACTGTGGGAGCGAGCTTGCTCGCGAAGGGGCCGTGTCAGCCGACATCATCAGTGGCTGATACTCCGCCTTCGCGAGCAAGCTCGCTCCCACAGGGATTGCGGGTTGAAGGAGGTCAGGGTTATTCGGTGCGCCCCGGCAACATCCGCACCAGCGTGTTATCCCGCACCCAGTAGTGGTGAAACAGCCCCGCCGCCGCGTGCAAGCCGATCAGCCAGTAGCCGGCGCTGCCCAGCGTTTCATGCCAGTACTTGAGCTGTTTGGCGAAGTCCGGGTCGATCGCCACCGGTGCCGGGACGTGGAAGCCGAAGTACGGGAACGGTTTGTCGGCGGCAGCGAGCATCAGCCAGGCGAGGATCGGCGTGGCGATCATCAGCACGTACAGCGCCAGGTGCATCAGGTGCGAGATGCCGGTCTGCCAGGCTGGCGGCTTCGGAGTGATCGGCGGGCGTGGGGTCAGGCGGCCGAGCAGGCGCACCCACACCAGCACGAAAATGCTCGTGCCGAACAGACCGTGGAAGCCCATCAGCAGGCCGCGCGCTTCGCTGCCCTTGGGCATGAAGCCCTTGATTTCGACGCAGGCGTAGACGCCGACAAACAACGCCAGCATCAGCCAGTGCAGGGTGATTGAGAGTTTTCCATATCGGGTGACGGCGGTGTCGCGAGTCATAAAGTGCCTCGTGATTGTCGTGAGCGACGGTCTCGTCGCAATGGCAGGGCGAACCGATTGCACCACCCTGCCCTCGCAGCCTCAAGACCCTGCAGATTGCCCGCTCATTATCCTCACTTCACCTGCAAATTTTGTGAAAAAAACCTCTGCTCTCTCACTCAAACCATCGCCTCAGTTGTGCAGCAACGCAGCGGCGGATGACACCACCAGCAACACCGCCAGAATCCGGTTCAGCCACTGCAACTGTGCCGGATTGCTCAGCCAGCGCGCAGCACCGCGACCGAGCAACGCCCACAGCGCCAGGCACGGCAACGACACCAGAAAGAACGCCAGGCACAACGCGTTCAAGCCCTGCCCTTGCGCGGTAAACACGCTGATCACGGCAATCGCCATCATCCACGACTTGGGATTGACCCATTGCAACAGCGCGGCGCCGAGCAGGCCCAGCTCGGGTTTTTCCTCACCGGCAGCGGGATCGATGGCAGTGGCCGGCGCCGTGAAAATTTGCCACGCCAGCCAGAGCATCCAGCCCATCCCCAGAGCACTGATCACCGGGCGCACGCCGGGCAGCATCAGCGTACTGGCGCCAGCCCCGGCCACCCAAACCAACGACGCGGCGCCCGCCCCCGCGCCGAGAATGATCGGCAGGCACGGTCGCCAGCCGCGTCGAGCGCTGGTACTGAGGACAATGAGATTGGTCGGCCCCGGGGTGATCGAGGCAACGAAGGCAAAGAGGATGAACGCAAGCATGGCACGGCCCTGTAGAAAGTCAGGGCCTACTGTGATGGCTGAGCAGCGTGGTGGTCTTGAACGTTTGTTCAGCGTCGAAACGTGCCAATGGCGCGCTGCTGATAGGCGCCCGGCGTGATGCCGTAGGCACGCACGAACCAGCGGCCCAGATGGCTTTGGTCGGCGAAACCGAGGCGACTGGCGACGTCCACTGGCTGCATGCCGGCGGCAAGCATCTGTCGGCCACGGCTGAGGCGCAGCTGGATCAGCCACGCGTGCGGCGCGAGTCCATAAGCGGCCTTGAACGCGCGGGTCAGGCGGAAACGGTCGGTGCCGCAGACGTCGGCCAGGGTTTGCAGGCTGATGTCCTGCTCGTGGTAGGCCACCAGGTAATCGCGTGCCTGCCGGGCGATCAATGGCGCGCGGGATACGGTGGTTGGTTGCGGTCGCCGGTACAGGTGAATCGCCAGTCGCTCCAGCAACGCATCGAGCGCCACATCGCGCACCATGCGCACGTCCTGCTTATGCAGTGCGTTAAAGGCAAACAAGGTGGCGCGAGCCAGTTCGGGATCATCGTTGAGCACACTGCCGATCCCCGGCAAGCCGCTGCCATAACTGCCCAGATGCAAACCGTCCAGCGCCTGCTCCAGCCATGCCGGTTGCAGGTAGAGCATGCGATAGGTGAAACCGTCCGGGCTCGGCGCATCGCCGTCATGAATGTCGCCAGGCTCAAGCATGAAGACCTTGCCCGGCGTGCTGTCATGCCGCGCCCGACGGCTGTTGAAGCGCTGCACGCCTTGCTCGGTGAAGCCGATCAGGTAGGTTTCGTGCCAGTGCGGATCGTAGGCATGCGCGTGCCCGGCGAAATGCGCGTGCAGGGTTTCGATGCCGGTTTCCCGGTCGCGGGCAAGGTCGATCCAGTTGCTCATGGCTTGAATACGGTGATGGGCTGGGGCCAGTAATCCACAATTGGCGGGTTGAGGCTAGAAGGTTTGTGCATTTCAGATCGAGCGCTGATTGACCCGCGCCATCAGTTGCTCAGCACTTTCCTTGCGTTCGGAATAGCGATCCACCAGAAAATCCTGGCGTTCGCGTAGCAGCACGGTGAACTTCACCAGCTCTTCCATCACATCGACCACGCGATCATAAAACGCTGACGGTTTCATCCGCCCTGCCTCGTCGAATTCCGTGAACGCCTTGGGCACCGAAGACTGATTGGGGATGGTGAACATGCGCATCCAGCGCCCCAGCACGCGCAGTTGATTGACCACGTTGAACGACTGCGAACCGCCGCAGACCTGCATCACCGCGAGGGTTTTGCCCTGGGTCGGACGTACCGCGCCGAGCTCCAGCGGAATCCAGTCGATCTGCGCCTTGAACACCGCCGACATCGCACCGTGGCGTTCCGGCGAACACCAGACCTGACCTTCCGACCACAGTACCAGCTCGCGCAGTTCCTGGACTTTGGGATGGTCGACCGGGGCGTCATCCGGCAACGGCAAACCGGACGGATTGAAGATGCGCGTCTCGGCACCGAAGTGCTCCAGCAAGCGTGCGGCCTCCTCCACCAGCAGACGGCTGAAGGAGCGTTCGCGGGTCGAACCGTAGAGCAGCAGGATGCGTGGTTTGTGTTCGTGCGAAGGTGATGTGATCCGGCCTTCGAACAGCGTGTGATCAAGATTGGGCAGGTGCTCTGACATACGTCCTCCGGCTCAGAGGGAGCCGATGCGATCGAGTTCGCGCTGAAGCTCAGCGCGGCTGAGTGTTTTGAAAGGAAGACCGAGGAAGGTTGCACAGCGGCGCTCGATGATCGCCAGCGTGGCACGGAACGCGGCATCCACTGCGGCTTCGTCACCCGTCACATCGGAGGGATCTTCCAGCCCCCAATGGCATTTGATCGCCGGGCCGAAATACACCGGGCAGGTTTCGCCCGCTGCCTTGTCGCAGACAGTGATGACGATGTCCGGCGGGTTGCTTTCGAAGGCGTCGTTGCCCTTGCTGTACAAACCGTCGATGGAGATACCGGCCTGTTGCAGCGTCGTCAGGCTGCGCGGCAACACTTGGCCCTTGGGGAAACTGCCGGCGCTCACCGCCTCGAAACCCTCGCACGCCAGATGATTGAACATGGCTTCGGAAAGGATGCTGCGGCAGCTGTTGGCCGTGCACATGAACAGGACACGCATGGATAGCTCCGGGGATATTAGAAGTTCAGCAGCACGCGATTTCGCGGGCAGGACGGCCGTCCATGTTGTGCAGGCGACAGGCATTGTCCTTGAGCCAGTCGGCGTTGGCCGTCGCGGTAATCTTGAGGATCTGGTGAACCCAATCCGGCAGATCCGGGTTGAGCCGGTAATAGACCCACTGGCCCTGACGGCGATCGAGCAACAACCCATTGCTGCGCAGTTGCGCGAGGTGGCGGCTGATTTTCGGCTGGCTGTCGTCGAGGGCGCACATCAGCTCGCAGACACATAGCTCACCCTGCTCGGCAATCAGCAAGGTGGCGCGGGCACGGGTTTCGTCGGCCAGGCTTTTGAACAGTTCGGTGGGGGTGAGCATGGAAGCGGGCTCGAACATATGGAAAACCGAATATACGGATATCCATATATTATTCAACCCCAGATTCAAGCCACACCGCAGCCCCCCTGTGGGAGCGGGACTATCCGCGTAACAGGCCCTGCTCCGCCTCGCAAAGGCCGACGACGTAATCCCAGACCACCCGCAGCCGCACCGACTTGTGCAGCTCGCGCCGGGTGCTGATCCAGTAGCTGCGTTCGATGCTGTCATCCGGCAACAACGCCACCAGATCCGGATCCGACGCGGCCATGTAGCAAGGCAGCACGGCAATGCCCAATCCCGAGCGCGCCGCTTCCTGCTGGGCGATGACGCTGGTGCTATGGAACACCACGCGCGGACTGCGGCAGAAGCTGTTGAGGAACATCAGTTCCTGACTGAACAGCAGGTCATCGACATAACCGATCCACGCATGCCGCCCAAGGTCTTCGCGGCTGCGCAATGGCGGCGCATTGTCGAGGTAGCGTTGGCTGGCATAGAGCGCCAACCGATAGTCGGTGAGCTTGCGCGTGACCAGCATGTCCGCCGCCGGACGCTCCAGATGAATGCTGATTTCCGCCTCGCGGTTGAGGATGCTGACAAAGCGCGGCACAGCGACCAGTTCCACCTCCAGCCCCGGATAGCGTTCGAACAGGCCGATCATACGGCTGGCGAGAAACTTGATCCCCAGCCCTTCGGTGACGCCGACGCGGATCTTGCCCAGCGGTGCGGTGGACTGGGTGATTTCTTCCTGGGCCAGCAGCGCGACATTTTCCATGGCTTCGGCATGCTTGAGCAGCGCCTCGCCTGCCGGGGTCATTTCATAGCCTTGGGCGTGCTGGACGAACAGCGCGGTACCGAGGCTTTTTTCGATCGCCTCGATGTGTCGCGCCACCGTGGCGTGAGTGGTGTTCAAGCGCCGGGCAGCGGTAAGCAGGCGGCCGCTGCGTTGCAACTCCAGAAAGAACCGCAGGTCGTTCCAGTCGAACATGGGGTGTCCTTGTCAGCTATGGTCAATCCAGGCTGTTTGAAAACGCACAGCGGCTGCGCAAAAACTAACATTCTTTTAACGAAAGCTAACAACTAGAGTGTCCGACAATAAAAACAAAAAGCGAGGTCAGGGAATGCAGACTTCCCTTGAAGAATTCGACTACATCGTGGTCGGCGCCGGCCCTGCCGGGTGCCTGCTGGCCAATCGACTGTCGGCGGATAAACAGCAGCGGGTGTTGCTGCTCGAAGCTGGCGGGCGCGACAACTACGCATGGATTCACATCCCCGTGGGTTACCTGTTCTGCATCGGCAACCCGCGCACTGACTGGTGCTTCAAGACCGAAGCGCAGCCCGGCCTGCAAGGCCGCAGCCTGAGCTACCCACGCGGCAAAGTGCTCGGTGGCTGCTCCTCGATCAACGGCATGATCTACATGCGCGGTCAGGCCGGCGACTATGACGGCTGGGCCGCCGAGGGCAATTCGGGCTGGGCCTGGAACGACGTGCTGCCGCTGTTCAAACAGAGCGAAAATCACTTTGCCGGCGCCGCTGAATTTCACGGTGCCCAGGGTGAATGGCGGGTCGAGCAACAGCGCCTGTCGTGGCCGATTCTCGAAGCGTTTCGCAGCGCCGCCGAGCAGAGCGGCATCGCCAGCATCGATGACTTCAATCAGGGCGACAACGAGGGTTGCGGCTACTTTCAGGTCAACCAGAAGGCCGGGGTGCGCTGGAACGCGGCCAAGGCTTTTCTCAAACCGGTTCGCGAGCGGGCCAATCTGACGGTGCTGACCGGGGTTGAGGTTGATCGCGTGCTATTGGAAAACGGTCGCGCATCGAAGGTCAGCGCACGTCACGAAGGTCGGGTGAAAAGCTTCAAGGCGCGCAAGGAAATCATCCTCTGCGCCGGCGCCGTCGGCTCGCCGAGCATTCTGCAGCGTTCCGGGATCGGCCCGCGTCCGTTACTGGAACGCCTCGGCATCGGGGTGATTCATGAGCTGCCGGGGGTCGGCGGCAATCTGCAGGATCACCTGCAACTGCGCCTGATCTACAAACTGCAGAACGCTCGGAGCCTGAATCAGATCGCCGGCAGCGTGTGGGGCAAGATGGGCATGGGCCTGCGTTATCTGTATGACCGCAGCGGGCCGTTGTCAATGGCGCCTAGTCAGCTCGGAGCATTTGCCCGATCCGGGCCGGAGCAGACTTCCGCCAACCTTGAGTATCACGTGCAGCCGCTGTCGCTGGAGCGCTTTGGCGAGCCGTTGCACAGCTTTCCGGCGTTCACCGCGTCGGTGTGTGATCTGCGTCCGCAGAGCCGTGGGCGCATCGACATCCGTTCGGCAGACCCGCAGGAAGCACCGCTGATTCAACCGAATTACCTCAGCCATCCCGAAGACCTGCGCGTGGCCGCCGATGCGATCCGCCTGACCCGCCGCATCGTCAGCGCCCCGGCCCTGCAAGCGTTCAAACCGGTGGAATATCTGCCCGGCGACAGCCTGCAAAGCGAGGAGCAATTGCACGAAGCGGCGGCGCGCATCGGCACGACGATTTTTCACCCGGTCGGCACCTGCCGCATGGGCAATGACGCTGAAGCGGTGGTCGATGCGCAACTGCGCGTGCATGGCGTGCCCGGCCTGCGCATCGCCGACGCGTCGATCATGCCGCGGATTACCTCGGGCAACACCTGTTCGCCTACGCTGATGATTGCCGAGAAGGCGGCGCAGATGATCCTCAACCCAACCGCTCCGAACTCAACCCTTGTAGGAGTGAGCCTGCTCGCGATGACGGAATAAAATTCAACATTTCCGTTGGCTGATACACCGCCATCGCGAGCAGGCTCACTCCTACAGGAACTGCGTCAACTCAAGACTCAACCGGACACGCAACACCAGTGGAACAACAAAAACAATCACTGTGAGGGATACCGATATGTCAGAACACGCTCAGCCGCTGGACGCCACGCGCGGCGCCAGCACCAGCAATGCCACGCAGAAAGTCATCTTCGCCTCGTCGCTCGGGACGGTGTTCGAGTGGTATGACTTCTTCCTCTACGGCGCCCTCGCGGCGGTGATCAGCAAGCAGTTTTTCGCCGGGGTCAACGACACCACGGCGTTCATCTTCGCGCTGATGGCCTTCGCCGCCGGGTTTATCGTGCGGCCGTTCGGGGCGCTGGTGTTCGGTCGGTTGGGGGACATGATCGGGCGCAAATACACCTTCCTCGCGACCATCATCCTGATGGGCATCGCAACCTTCTGCGTCGGCCTGCTGCCGACCTACGCCAGCATCGGCATTGCTGCGCCGATCATTCTGGTGGTGCTGCGCATGCTTCAGGGGCTGGCGCTGGGCGGTGAATACGGTGGCGCCGCGACTTATGTGGCGGAACACGCGCCGATCGGCAAACGCGGTTTCCACACCAGCTGGATTCAATCCACCGCGACCCTCGGCCTGCTGCTGTCGCTGCTGGTGGTGCTCGGTTGCCGCTACTTCACTGGCGATCAGTTTGAAGTCTGGGGCTGGCGCATTCCGTTCCTGCTGTCGATCGTGCTGCTGGGCATTTCCACCTGGATCCGCCTGAGCCTGCACGAGTCGCCGGCGTACCTGAAAATGAAAGAGGAAGGCAAAGCCTCGAAAGCGCCGATCCGCGAATCCTTCGGCAAATGGGAGAACCTCAAGGTCGTGCTGATCGCGCTGTTCAGCATCAACGCCGGGCAAGCGGTGACCTTCTACGCTGCGCAATTTTACGTGCTGTTTTTCCTCACCCAGTTCCTGAAAATGGACCCGGCGGTGGCCAACAGTCTGCTGATCATCAGCGTGGTGATCGGCGCGCCGTTCTTCATCATTTTCGGCTGGCTGTCGGACAAGGTCGGGCGCAAACCGGTGCTGATGCTCGGCCTGCTGCTGGCCACTGCGCTGTACTTCCCGATCTTCAAATCCCTGGCGCATTACGCCAACCCGGCTATCGATCAGGCCAGCCGTCAGGCGCCGATCACCGTGCTGGCCGATCCGGCGACCTGCACCTTCCAGTTCGACCCGGTGGGCAAGGCCAAATTCGACAGCCCGTGCGACAAGGTCAAGACCTTCCTGGTCAAGCAGGGCCTGCCCTACTCCAGTGTCGCCGCTCCGGCCGGCAGTGGCGTGCAGGTGAGCATCGGCGACGTGAAGATCGACGGCTACGACGAATCGGCCCTGCGCGGCGCGGTGACCCTCGCCGGCTACCCGCAACAGGCCGACCTGCAACAGATCAACAAACCGATGATCGTGGCGCTGATCGTCGCGCTGATCATCATCTCGGCCATGTGCTACGGCCCGCTCGCGGCGCTGATGGTCGAACTGTTCCCGACGCGCATCCGCTACACCTCGATGTCGCTGCCGTATCACATCGGCAACGGCTGGTTCGGCGGATTCCTGCCGACGGTGTCGTTCGCGCTGGTGGTGTACACCGGGGATATTTTCTATGGGCTGTGGTACCCGGTGCTGATTACCGGGGTGAGCCTGGTGGTAGGGATGATTTGTTTGCGCGAGACGAAGAATATCGATCTCGATAAGAACTGAATCTGAAACATGATCCTTTGGTAAAAAAACCTGTGGCGAGGGGATTTATCCCCGATGGGGTGCGTAGCGCCCCCCGTGAAAAAGGGGACTACTACGTAGTCCATCGGGGATGAATCCCCTCGCCACAATTGAATCTCCTCAGCCAAGAATCAGGCATCAGCCTTGATCACCTCGAACTTCACCTGATCCGGATAAAACGCCACATAGTTCTTGATCGCATCGACCGAGATCTTCGGTTTCTCGTAAGTCCACACCGCATTCGCCCCCTCATGCCCCGGCACCTGCAGGCTGAAGTAATTGGCATCGCCCTTGTACGGGCAATAACTGGTGTGATCGGTGCGGGCGAAGTATTTTTCGTCGATGTCCTCGCGGGGCACGTAGTACACCGGCGGGTAGTTGGCCTCATGGAGGACCAGCACATGCGAGGATGCCGCGACCTGGATGCCGTGGAATTTCACCAGCAGGCAACCGGGGAGTTGTTCGAGGGTGATGACGGGGTTGAGGCCGGTGGTGCTCATGGGGTTTCTCCAGGGACAAATGAACTGTGGCGAGGGAGCTTGTCGAATCGTCGCACCGCCCCGCTGGTCTGCATAGCAGACCCAAATCCGGAAATCGCGCTGCATCAGGTATAACGCGATTTCAGGTTTTGCGACGGCTTCGCCGCCGAGCGGGAGCGAGCTCCCTCGCCACAGGACGATAGTTGCCCTGAATCGGTGTCAGTCAGGATCAGCTCACACCACGATATCAGTCGCCACCGCCTGCCCCACCACACCCACCGCGAAATCAATCTCGCCCTGCCCGGTCAGATCGATCAGCAGCGTGGTCTGACCGCCCTGCGCGTAGTAAGTCAGGATCGCATCGCCCGCATGGCCGGTGAAACTGCTGACGAAGTTCAACGTGGCCGCGCCCGTGGCGAAACCGGCGATGCCCGAGATGTCGATCTTGTCCACGCCGCTTTTGAAATCCATGATCCAGTCCGGCTGGTTGTTGGTCGAATCGCTGGCTGCACCGAACACGAAGGTGTCTGCACCCTCGCCGCCCCACAACGTATCACCGCCGCCGCCACCGTAGAGAATGTCGTTGCCGGCACCGCCATTCAGAATGTTGACCGCCGAGTTGCCGATCAGCAGGTCGTTGCCTGAACCACCCCGCGCGTTTTCGATGGTCACACCATAGGCAATGGAAACGTTACCAATCAGACCGCCAACGTCGGAGAACGAACCTTCATTGAGGTTGATCTTCTGGTTCTGGGTGAAGCCGGAGAAGTTCAGGGTGTCAATGCCGCCACCGTCCCACACCGAGAACACCAGCTTCGAAGCCGCCGATGTAGCGCTGTAGAAATCACGCCCGGCGTTGGAGTCGAAACCGTAGATGGTGTCACCGGCGCGCGTCTCATAGTTGGCGCCGTAGAGTTTCTGCACCGCCACAATATCGTCGAGCAACGGTGCCGAGGCGTAGGCGCCGCTGCCGTCCTTGCTGAAGTTCTGGTCGGTGTTGGCTTCGCTCCAATAGCTCATCAGGCTGTAGCCACGGGTGTCTTCGGCGTACTTGGCGTCGTTATAGGTCGGGCTGCCGTTGCCGGCGTTGTAGGCGCCCGGGTGCGACAGGCCGAGGGTGTGGCCGATTTCGTGGGTCAGGGTCTGGCGCCCGTAGTTGTTGGTGTCCGGGGTCTTGTTGACCTGATACTGATTGTTGATCAGGTACCACGACTGACCGTCGTAGCTGCCACCGCTCGGCAGGTAAGCGAACGCCGCGCCGCCGGTGCTGACGTCGTAGTTGCCGAAGGTCATGTGGCCGTCGCCGCCATTGCCTTCGGTGAAGGTCACCTTGGCCACGTCGGCCCAGGATTGCATGGCCAGCACGGCTTGAGCCTTTTGCTGCGCGCTGAACTGGCTGAAGTTGCCGAGGTTCGGGTTGTAGTTCGCCGGTTTCTCGGTGAGGAAGGTGTAGGTCAGGGAGATTTTGCCGTCACCGTTCTTGTCGTGCCACGACAGGTTTTTGCGCAGGATTTCGTCGGCTGCCTGATCGGCGGTGAACGACGGTTTGCCATTGACCAGACCGACGCCACGGTCATACAGATGGCTGAAGGCGTTCACTTGGTCATAGGCGCTGCTGGTTTTCGCTTTGGCTTGAGCCATGGTGGGACTTCCTTGTTTCAGAGTTGGCAGTACGCGTCGGGCACGGCGATCCACTGGCGAGATCGTCCGCTCACTCGCGTTTCTAAGAAGCCCGGTGAACCTGACACGAGCGTCAACTGCCCTGCCAATCGATTTCTCGATAGCCGCGCGCGACGTCCCGGTAATACTGGTCATTCCCGGCAATGTTTTGATCTGTATATCCATACAGATAAAAGTTGCTCCGGGCGCCAACTGCGGCCATTCTGTGCACCTCCAGTGAACTGATCGACGACGGTGGTTATGCGGCTGTACCTCTGTGAAAAACCTTCCCAGGCCAAAGATATTGCGGCCGTGCTCGGTGCCAAACGTCGGGGCGACGGCTGTTGGCTGGGAACGGACGTCACAGTGACCTGGTGCATTGGCCATCTGCTGGAAACCGCACCACCGGATGCCTACGACGCGCGCTACAAGCGTTGGGTGCTGGCGGATCTGCCGATCATTCCCGACAAATGGAAAATGACCGTCAAGCCGCGCACCGCCAGCCAGTACAAGGCGGTCAAGCGCCTGCTGGGCGAGGCCAGCGAGCTGATCATCGCTACCGACGCCGACCGTGAGGGCGAGATGATTGCCCGGGAACTGGTCGAGCACTGCCGCTATCGCGGACCGATCCGCCGCTTGTGGCTGTCGGCGCTGGACGAAGCGTCGATTCGCAAGGCTTTGGCCGCGCTGAAGCCGGGGGCGGAAACCTTCAGCCTGTATCACTCGGCGCTGGGGCGCTCGCGGGCCGACTGGCTGATCGGCATGAACATGAGTCGCCTTTTCACCTTGCTGGGCCGGCAGTCCGGCTATCAGGGTGTGCTGCCGGTCGGTCGGGTGCAGACGCCAACCTTGCGACTGGTGGTAGACCGCGACCGTAGCATCGCCGATTTTGTGCCGGTGCCATATTGGGCGATCGATGTGCAACTGCTGCACGACGGCACGCCGTTCACTGCGCAATGGCGTGCGCCCTCGGACGTTTGCGACGATCAGGATCGCTGCCTGAATCAGGCACTGGCCCAGCAGGCAGCCGCCGCTCTGAACAGCGCCGCCAGTGCGCGGGTGGTCAAACTGCGCACCGAACGCATGCGTGAAGTGGCACCGCTGCCATTCGATCTGGGCACCCTGCAGGAAGTCTGCTCGAAGAAGCTCGGTCTCGGCGCCCAGGAAACCCTCGACATCGCCCAGGCCCTTTACGAAACCTACAAGGTCATCACCTACCCGCGCAGCGATTGCGGTTTCCTGCCGCTGAGCCAGCACAGCGAAGCTCCTGGAATACTCGCCGCATTGCGTCAGGCCGACCCGAGCCTTGACGCGCTGAACGGTCACCTCGACCCGCAGCGCCGCTCGCGGGCGTGGAACGACGCCAAGGTCAGCGCCCACCACGGCATCATCCCCACAGCGGCGGCGAAAAATCTCGAGCGTTTGAGCGGTAAACACCGGGCGGTCTACACCCTGATTCGCGCGCGATATCTGGCGCAATTTCTGCCCAATCATGAATACGATCGCACCCAGGCCGACTTCGATTGCGCCGGTGAAGCGTTGCGCGCCGTCGGCAAACAAATCATCGAGCCGGGCTGGAAGCGTGCCTTGCCCGAAGCGCTGGCGCCGGCCAAGGGTCGTGAAGCAGCCGCCCCGCAAACCTTGCCGGTGCTGAGCCAGGGTATCGATTGCGCCGTGGCCAGCGTGAACCTCAAGGATCTGTGGACCCAGCCGCCGAAGCCCTACACCGAGGGCGACCTGATCAAGGCGATGAAGAACGTCGCCAAACTGGTGGAAGATCCGTTGCTCAAACAGAAACTCAAGGACACCACCGGCATCGGCACCGAAGCGACCCGCGCTTCGATCATTCAGGGTCTGCTGGATCGCGGCTATCTGGTGAAGAACGGCAAGGCCCTTGCTGCAACTCCGGCGGCCTTCAGCCTGATCGACGCCGTGCCCCGGGCGATTGCCGATCCCGGCACCACGGCCATCTGGGAACAGGCGCTGGACATGGTGCAGAGCGGCGAGATGAGCCTGGAGGAGTTCGTCACCAAACAGGCGGCGTGGATGAGCAAGCAGATCACCCGCTGTTCCGCGCTGAGCCTGACCATCAGCGGCCCGCCACCGGCCGGCAAGGCTGCAGCGCCGTGGAAGAAGAAACGCAAATCGACCCGAAGTAAAACCGCTGTCACGACCAAACGCGCAACCAAATAGCACAAGCATTCCCTGTGGCGAGGGAGCTTGCTCCCGCTCGGCTGCGCAGCAGTCGCAAAACCTGCAACTATGGTCTATCTGAAACATCGCGATTGCAGGCTTTAGGGCCGCTTCGCGCCCCAGCGGGAGCAAGCTCCCTCGCCACAAGGTTCTTAAGTCTCCCTTTTGGAGTTCATTGAACATGCCCACCATCGAACTCCACCCCGCCCACCGCGACGAACTGCAAACCATCGAAAACCTCATGCAGTTCTACATGTACGACTTCAGCCAATGGCTACCACTGAAACTCGGCGAACACGGCTTCTTCAGCATTCAGCAGAAGGACGATTACTGGCGCAATCCCGCTACCCAACCTTTCCTGATCCGCGTCGACGGTGAACTGGCCGGTTTCGTGACTGTGGATGATGAAACCCACATCGACGGCGCCGAACACAACATCGGCTACTTTTTCCTCACCCGACGCTTTCGTGGCCAAGGCGTCGCGCAGTTTGTCGTCTCTGCCCTCTTGAGCCGTCTGCCCGGTCAATGGCAGATTTTCCACATCGACGCCAACCTGCCTGCGCAGCGCTTCTGGGCCAGGTTGATCCCCGAATTGACTGGCGGCGCAGTCACCCGCCAGCAGCGCGCCGTGGACGGTTACCCCTGCACCTTCTACGTCCTGTACGCCCCCGCTTCCGTTGCCTGAACGGAACTTTTCTCATTCCAAAACAGCTTTGTCCGACAATATGTAGTGAACAAAAATAATCACTACAAAACCGTTGACGGCACCGTTTTGCTTTTGCATGATGAAGACGTTCCCCGATCGGGAACATCGGTAACACGCTTGAGCAAACTCGTCTGACCGCCGAGTTGTTTTTTCCGGATACACGCTGCCCACAAGGCAGATTGAAGAAGCTGACCTGGCCTGAACGTCCAGTACAAGGACGAGAAGCGCTGGCGAAAATTCTCAAGACGCTTGTGGTCGACCCTGAAAACGTCGTCAAGGAGCCTCCCGGTTTTCGCTGCTTCTCCTCGTTGTGACGCTATTGCGTAGCAGTTATTCAACACGACTACATGCAACAGACGCATGACCCCGTACTTCACACGGGCGACCGCTGACGTCCTGGTTTCGGTGCCAGGGATCAACTAACCGATGGGCTACCTGTATTAGCGAATCAACTTTGAAAGATCACCAGACTGGTCAAGGGGCAAACATCATGAATCTGAACAATCAACCTACTATCGAAGAACTGGCTCGTATGTTCGCTGCGCAAAAAGACAGCCACGACAGCCACATTCTCTGGATCAGCAAGTCGGGTCAGGTGCATATCGACTGCCTGTCGCCCCACGCTGGTGAAGAAGAATTCGACCGCAGCAACCAGAACCTGCTGGCCCGCCTGAAGATGTACCGCCGCGGCCACGGTTATGTCGGCAAGAAAGCTGCGGCCGACAAGGACTTCATCGGCAATGTGCTGCAGACGCTGAAACAGGCGTGGGATTCGATGCAGAACAAGAATGAAGTTCGGGTAATTGACCGGTTCTACTGAGTTTCCACCTCAATAAATAAAAGGGCTTGCTTCCCATAAGAAGCAGGCCCTTTTTACATCTGCGAGTCATATAACCCTGTGGGAGCGAGCTTGCTCGCGAATGGGCCGTGTCAGTCGACATCTATTCAACTGATAAACCGCTTTCGCGAGCAAGCCCGCTCCCACAGGGGGGCTGTGTTGTTGGTCAGATTTTCGTTTGCAGGACCAGATTCACAAACGCCAGCGCCGCCGCACTGTGATAATTATTGCGCCGCCGCAACAACGCCGCCCCACGCTGCGGCGCTTCGTTCTCGACGCTCAAGCGACGCAACGCCCGGTCTTCGCTGGCAATCGCTTCGGGCAACATCGTCGCCAGCGGCGAATGGCGCACCACTTCCAGCAAGGTACTCACCGAGTTCACCTCGATCCGCACCTGTGGCGTGATCCCCTGCTGACGGAAGTATTCATCGATCGATAATCGGGTGATGAAGTCCGGCGCCAGCAAGGCAAAATCCAGTTGTGCAAGGTCACTCGCCGTCAGCACCGACTGGCTCTCATACAGCGGATGCTCGCGCCCGACCATGATCCCCAGGGTTTCGGTAAACGCCGGAATGCATTCGATGTCCGGGTTGCGCACCGGCGTAAAGGCAATCGCAACATCCAGCGAATCGTCAGCCAGCCCCGCCTCGATGTCGTCCATCGACAGTTCGAAAATCTGCAAATGAATACCCGGATAGCGCGCCGTAAAGTCACGCACCAACGGCCCGACCAGATACGCCATGAACGTCGGGGTCATGGCCAGGCGCAGACTGCCACGGGACAGATCCTTCACGTCATGCAACGCGCGCTTGCCCGCTTCCAGTTCCACCAGCACGCGCCGTGCGCATTCGATGTAGGCCTCGCCGGCATCGGTGGCTCTAACGGTGCGTGAAGTGCGATCAAACAGATTCACCCCGAGGCTTTCTTCCAGTTGGCGGATCTGTTGCGAAAGGGTCGGCTGCGACACATGCAACGCCTCCGCCGCCCGGGTGAATCCGCCGTGATCGGCCACGGCCAGCAGATATCGCAAATGTCGCAGCAGCATGGGGCTCACCATCTATAGGCAGGGCTTATGCGAAGCATTGTATATCGGTCTTGGACGCTATGGATCAATCGGCAGAAGATGGCTCCCACACAGCAAGCCAACCTTGAAAGGAGTGACACCATGCAACAGTCCCACGCCTACAACGATGCCAGCCTGGCCCTGACCACCCGCATCCTCGACATCAAGGCCCGCAAGAATCTGTCATGGCAGGATCTGGCCGATGGCACCGGCCTGAGCCTGGCCTACGTTACCGCGGCCCTGCTCGGCCAGCACCCGTTGCCGCAAGACGCTGCGCAAGTGGTCGGCGACAAACTTGAACTGGATGCCGACGCCATTGCCGCCCTGCAGATCATCCCGCTGCGCGGCAGCCTCAGCGGCGTGCCGACCGACCCGACCATCTACCGCTTCCACGAGATGATCCAGATCTACGGCACCACCCTCAAAGCTCTGGTCCACGAGCAGTTCGGCGACGGCATCATCAGCGCCATCAACTTCAAGCTCGACATCAAGAAAGTCGAAGACCCGGAAGGCGGCTCCCGCGCCGTGGTCACCCTCGACGGCAAGTTCCTGCCGCTGCGTCCGTTCTGATCCGCGCGGCCCGCACCTCGCGTGCGGGCCAACCGCTCTCTTGCTCAATGAGGACACGCCCATGAAAGCCCTGATCGACGGTTTCCTGAAGTTCCAGAACGAAGCCTTCCCGCAACGCACCGAACTGTTCAAACACCTGGCGACCACCCAGCACCCCGGCACCTTGTTCATCACCTGTTCCGACAGCCGTGTGGTGCCGGAACTGCTGACCCAGCAAGAACCCGGCGAGCTGTTCGTGATCCGCAACGCGGGCAATATCGTGCCGTCCTACAGCCCGCATCCGGGCGGGGTTTCGGCAACGGTGGAATACGCGGTGGCGGTGCTTGGGGTGACCGACATCGTGATCTGCGGCCATTCGGATTGCGGCGCGATGACCGCGATTGCCCAATGCAAATGCATGGATCACCTGCCTGCCGTCAGCGGCTGGCTGCAACATGCCGAGTCGGCGAAAGTGGTGAACGAGGCGCGGCCGCATGCCAGTGACGCGGCGAAATTGAGTTCGATGGTGCGGGAAAATGTGATCGCGCAACTGGCGAATATTCAGACCCACCCGAGCGTGCGCCTGGCGCAGGAGAAAGGCCTGCTGAACCTGCATGGCTGGGTGTATGACATCGAGACCGGCTCGATCGACGCGCTGGCGGCGGACCGCCGTACGTTTGTACCGCTGGCTGAGCAGCCGGCGACGTGTGCCATTCAGGCAAACGCCAGCGCAGCCGCCTGAAGGAGAACAGTGCAACCCTGTGGCGAGGGAGCTTGCTCCCGCTGGGGCGCGCAGCGGCCCTCGCTTTTTTGGGTCTGCTGCGCAGACCAGCGGGAGCAAGCTCCCTCGCCACAGGTTTGGTGTTCAGATCAGCGCTTTACGATCAGCGTTTTACGCTGAGGTCGATCTGGGTCATGCGACTACGCACCGTAAACACCCCATCCCCCGAAAGAATCGCACTGCGCGCAAACAGGCGCCCGCTCTCCCAGTTCGAAAGCCCCAGTTCCGGCTTGTTCAGCGCGTACTGCCCGTCGACCCAACGGGTAATACCGTTACCCACAAACGGCGCGTTCACCGCGTTGTAAAAGCGTTCCTGAGCAGCAGCATCCTCGCTGATCAACGACACCGTGAACTGCGGGCTGTAGCGGTTGAACAGCGCGATCGCCTGATCCAGATCGTCGACGATCATCAGGCTGACTTCCGGGGTTTCTTCCCATTCCCACTCGCGGCCCAATTCGGATTCCGCCAGCGCTTCAGCCAGGGCTTCGGTCTGATAACCCTCGGCGCGATAGACCTCGACTGTCGCGCTCTGCCACTCAGCCGGCAGGTAACTTTCGCTGCCTGCAACGATGTGCAATTTGCAGCCCTGACCGCGTGCGGTACCGGCCTGCTGCAGCGCATCGAGGAACAGCGGGATCAGCTCGACGGCACGATCACGTTGAATCAGGCAGACGTTCAGCGTGTTGCAGACTTTGCGATCCAGCGAATTACGCACCACTGCGGCAAAACGTGTCGCGTCGGCGTCACGATCGGCAATCAGCCACGCGCCACCAGTGCCGTGCAGGCTGACCGCCGTGCCCGCCTGCTGGGCGATGCTGCCCAACTGGCTGACTGCACGCCCCGAACCCCGGGCCACCGCCAGCGACAGACGCCGGTCGGCGAACATCGCCCAACCGGCGGCATGATTGACGCTTTCCACCAGCGAAACCGCCCCCGCCGGCAGACCGGCATCGGCCAGCGCCGGGTTCAGCGCGTGAGTGACGATCGCTTGCGCGGTGCCCAACGCGTCGCTGCCAATGCGCAGCACCGCGGTGTTGCCGGTGCGCAGTACGCCGGCGGCATCGGCGAACACGTTCGGCCGCCCTTCGAACACGAAAGCCACGATGCCCAGCGGCGACACCACTTGCTCGATCTTCCAGCCGTCGTGTTCGACGCTGCTGATGACTTTGCCGCGCGTGGCCGGCGCATCCCGCCAGGCGCGCAGACCGGCGATCATGTCGCGGCGCATGCGCTCATCGGCGAGCAGTCGGGTGGTGGAGCGACCACGGGCCTTGGCGCGCTCGATGTCAGCCAGGTTCGCCGCTTCGATCAGGCTCCAGCACTCCGCGGTTTCCAGGCGTTGCGCGAACAGATCGAAGAAGTGGCTGATGGCCTCGTCGGACACCGCCGAAAGCGCGCTGAACGCCGCTTGCGCACGCTCGATTGCCACCGCAGCCGCTTGTTGATCGGCCACCGGAATCAGCAACAGCTCGCCACTCACCTGCTCGACCAGCAGATGGTCACCGGGCTGAAACCGCGCCGCCAGTTCGGGGCTGACCACGGTCACGCGGTTACCAGCGAAAGGGATCGGCGTGCCAGCGACTAGACGTTCGAGCGCAAGAGACATGAAGCGGATTCACCATAAGAGGGGCGGCCGGAAAATGTATAGGAACACTCATCCCCCAGGCAACACAAAACCCTTGTGGGAGCGAGCTTGCTCGCGAATGCGGTGGGTCAGCGAGAGATGCATCGACAGGCACGACGCTTTCGCGAGCAAGCTCCCTCCCACAGGGTTTTGCAGTGTTTGGAAGATCGGGTCAGAACACCGACCAGCCAATCCGCGAACTGAGCATCTCCAGCGCCGCCATCCCCGCCAGCGAGTTGCCGGCAGCATTCAGTTCCGGCGACCACACGCACACCGTGAACTGCCCCGGCACCACCGCGACGATCCCGCCGCCGACCCCGCTCTTGCCCGGCAAGCCGACGCGGTAAGCGAAGTTGCCGGCCTCGTCGTACAGCCCGCTGGTGGCCATGATCGAGTTGACCTGCTGGGTCTGCCGCCGAGTGAGGATCTGTTCGCCGCTGTGTTTGCAGAAACCGTCGTTGGCAAGGAAGCAGAATGCGCGGGCCAGATCGATGCAGTTCATGCGTAATGCGCAGTGGCTGAAGTAGCTGCGCAGCACCGCTTCGACGTCGTTATGGAAGTTGCCGAATGATTGCATCAGGTACGCCATGGCCGCGTTGCGGGCGCGATGCTGGTATTCGGATTCGGCAACCTTGCCGTCAACGATCACCTGCGGATTGCCCGACAGGCGCCGCACGAAGTCACGCATCGACAAGGCCGGCGCGGCGAAGCGCGACTGGTTGATGTCGCAGATCACCAGCGCCCCGGCGTTGATAAACGGATTGCGCGGGCGACCGCGTTCGAACTCCAGTTGCACCAGCGAGTTGAACGGCTGGCCGGACGGCTCGTGGCCCAGGCGCTCCCAGATCGCCTCGCCGGAATGCTCGATCGCCTGCACCAGGCTGAACACCTTGGAAATACTCTGCACCGAGAACGGCGTCTCGGCGTCGCCGGCGCAATACATTTCGCCGTCGTTGCCATACACGGCGATGCCCAGTTGATTGGCCGGCACGGTGCCGAGGGCGGGAATGTAATCAGCCACTTTGCCCTGCCCGATCAGGGGCCGGACAGCGTCAAGAATCTCGTTCAACAGCGCTTGCATGCCGGGTTCCGAAGTCTCGCCCCATGGGATTGCGGGGACACTGGGGCTAGACGCTGCGCAAGCTTGCGGAATCACACAAACCCTGTAGGAGCTGCCGCAGGGTGTCGGTCAGTGGGCGCCGTCGAGGCCGGCGAGCAGTGCGCTGTCGCGGCTGTAGATATCCGGCGCATAACGCACCTGCCCATCCTTGCCGACCTGCGCCGTCCAGTAGGTCATCAGGATCGGCACCGGTGCCGACAGGCGGAATTCGTGGGTGCTGCCGGTGGCGAGCAAAGTATCGGTGCGCGTACGTTCCGCCGGGGTCAGCAACAGGTCGCGCAGTTGCATCGGGTGCTCGACCCGCACACAGCCGGAGCTGAAGGCGCGCGGGCCTTTGTCGAACAGGGCCTTGCTCGGCGTATCGTGCAGGTACACCGCGAACGGGTTGGGAAAGCGGATCACCAGTTGCCCCAGCGGATTACGCGGCCCGGCGTCCTGACGCAGCATGATGTTGCCGGGGTTGTCCCAGTCGATATCCGCTGCAGCCAACGGCTGGCCTTGGGCGTCGAGCACTTGCAGGTTCTGCCGGCTGAGGAAGGTCTGATCCTTGCGGATCGCCGGCAGCTTGTCTTCTTTCCAGATGGTCGGCGGCACGGTCCAGGTCGGGTTCAGGGTCAGGCGCGTGACCCGGGATTTGAGCAGAGGGGTCTGGCGTTCGGCGCGACCGACCTGAGTACGGGTCTGCCAGACCGGCACGCCGGCCTGATACAGGGTCAGCTCAGCGGCGGCGACGTTGACCAGCAAACCGTCGGGCTCCATGTCCTGGGCCAGCCAGCGGAAGCGTTCGAGATTGACGCGCAACTGCTCGCGGCGCGTCAGCGGGCTGATGTTGAGCTCGGCAATCGTCCCCGGCCCGACTACCCCGTCGGCCTGCAACGAATGGTTGGCCTGAAAGCTCTTCACCGCTTCCACCAGCACGCCCTCATAGGCATTGCCGGGCGTGCCGATGGCGTGGGTCAGATAGCCCTCGTTGTACAGGCGCTGGGCCAGTTCCGGCACGCGTTTGTCTTCCATCGCCGGGCGCAGCAGCGGTCCGTTGCCCACCGACTGCCAGTGCGGCAAGGCTTGCAGCCGCTGGCTGGCGTAGAGGTGGCGCAGGCTTTGGTATTGCGCCAGACGCGGGCGCGCCAGATCGAACGCGGTCTTGATGTCCTGCAGACCCGGCACGGCGATAGCGAGCAATTCCGCTTGGCGATCACGCGGGGTGTCATCGGAATGCCACAGCGGCTCGAAATGCGATTGCAGCAGACGACCGTAATGCAGGTCCTGCAGAGCTTGCAGATACGAGCGGCTGATGTCGATATCGGCACACAACTCGCCGTCCTGTGGCGGATTAGCGGCGACCGGATAACGCTTGGGATTGAGGCCATCGTCGGCCAACAGCTGCAACTGCGCGCGCAAGGCCGGCAATCGCCCGGATTCGCTGGCCCACACCGGCAGCCAGTCCTGCTGCTGATAGAACGCTTGCAATTGCGTCAGCGCCGCGCCGCTCAGGTGCGCGGCAATCGCCGGGCACGCCTGGGGTAAACCGATCAGCACCGCTTGCAGCGGACTTTGTGGCTCGAGCGGCATTTCCGCCGGCGGCGTCGGCAGGGTCTGCAACGGCGGCAGCGGCTCATCGGCGCAAGCGACAAACGGCGCAGCGAGCAAACAAATGCTCAAGTAGCATGCGTACTTTTTGAACAACTGCTTTACTCCAATCCGTGGCCGTCTGAATGACGGTCAACCTTACATCAGGTGCGCTGAACAGTCAGGCTCGAAACAGGGGTCTGTCGGGTATGACTGGGAGTCAGGAGCCAAAGTGCCAAATAAGTAGCAAGTGAGGACACTTTATAAATGTTGACGTTTTTGCGCCGACTTCTGCTGACCACCGCGACCCTCGTCGTCGTGACCAGCCCAGCTTTCGCCGCCGGCAAACCATCGCCGGTTCTCTTCACCAGCCTCGCCCACGCCGCGCCGGAACTCAATCCCCAAGCGCTGAAAGGTGCCTTGAGCGCCATGCAATGTGCGGTCAACAATGGCGCGAGACCCTCACGCCACCTGGCGATCATCGATTATTCGCAACCCTCCACCGCCCGCCGGCTGTGGATCTTCGACTTGAGCAGACAGAAACTGGTGCTGCGCGATCTGGTCGCCCATGGTTCGAATTCCGGGGAAAACTTCGCCACCCAGTTTTCCAATCGCGAAGGCAGTTACCAGTCCAGCCTCGGTCTGTTCCGCACCCAGGAAAGCTACAAGGGCACGCACGGTTATTCGCTGCGCATGGACGGTCTGGAGCCGGGCTTCAATGACCTGGCCCGCGACCGCGCCATCGTGATCCACGCCGCCGACTACGTGAATCCGTTGTGGAGCAAGCGTCAGGGCCGCATCGGTCGCAGCCAGGGTTGCCCGGCGGTGCGCCCGCAAGTGGCCAAGCAAGTGATCGACAAACTCAAGGACGGCCAGTTCATGTTCTCCTGGTACCCGGACCAGCGCTGGCTGAAATCCTCGCCGTACCTCAACTGCCAGCCACAGCAGGTGGCGAGTATCTTGAGTACCCACGCCAGCTGATGATCAGGGCCATGACCATCAGCGCCGCCGCAACCCCGAACGTGCTGTGCAAGCCGCTGCCGATGACTTCGGCCGGGGCTTGCGTCGGGTCGCCCGTAGCGAAGGCGAACACCGCACCCATGACCGCCGCGCCGGTGATCAAGCCCAGATTGCGCGACAGCCCGAGCAAGGCCGATACCACGCCGCGCTGGTCCTGACTGACCGTCGCCATCAACCCGGTATTGTTCGCCGCCTGGAACAATGCGTAACTGCTGGCAATGACTGCCATCGGCAGCAGATACGCCGGCAGACCGAAACTCATCGGCAACAGCGCCAACAAACTGCAACCACCGGCCAACCCGAGCAACGCTCCCGGCACCACCCGCTGTGCGCCGAAGCGATCCACCAGACGCCCGGCCGGCACTCCGCCGCATGCCGCCAGCAGCGGCCCGACCGACAATGCCAGGCCGACCACGGTGCTGCCCAGTCCCAGGCCCCGGCTCAGGTAAAACGGCCCGACCACCAGCGTGGTCATCATCACTGTCGTCACCAGCAACGTCAGCGCGAGGCTGCTGCTCAGACGCGAGTCGGCAAACAATGACAGACGAATCAGCGGCGCCCTGGCGTTCATCTCGACCGCGACAAACACCCCGGCACCGCACAGGCTGACCAACAGCAACAGCAGGGTAAATCCATCAACCGTCATCGCCAGCGCGTAGGCCGCCAGCGTCATCACCAACACTGCGCTGCCGAGGTAATCAAACGCGACCCTCGACTTCGCTGGCCGATCCGCCGGCAGATAGCGATAAACCAGCCACGCATTGAGCAGACCCAACGGCACGTTGAGGACAAAGATCGACGGCCAGCCGACATGCGCGATCAGCAGCCCACCCAGCGACGGCCCGAGGCTGGTGCCGGTGGCCGACATGGTTGCCAGCAAGCCCATCGCACTGCCCGCCCGCGCCTTGGGCACCGCATCCGCCACCAGCGCCACCGTCAAGGCGAACATGATCGCCGCGCCAAGGCCTTGCACTGCGCGTGCGCCGATCAACCAGCCCAACCCCGGCGCCAGCGCACAGCACAGCGACGCACTGGTAAAAATGCCGATGCCGATCAGCAGCAGGCGCCGCCGCCCGAACACATCGCCCAGGCGCCCGACACTGACAATCAACGTGGTGACCGCCAGCAGGTACGCCAGCACGATCCACTGCACCTGTTGAAACGTCGCATTGAACGCTGTGGCCAACGTCGGTAATCCGGCATTGGCGATGCTGGTGTCCAGCGACGGCATCAACATCGACAGGGCCAGACTGGTCAGCGCCCAGCGGGCTTGAGGGGGCAAGGGGAATCCGGGCATCGGGCGCTCCTGGTGCAAAGGTCAGACGGCATAGCCTGAGTCTCGACAAGGCAAGGCGCAAGACGCATGCTTTGCACTTGATACCTGCATGGAACGCCATGTCATGAGCACGCCGGATCTGAACCTGTTGATCACCCTCGACGTGTTGTTGCGCGAAGGCAGCGTCGCCCGCGCCGCGCACATTCTGCGGTTGAGCCCGTCAGCGATGAGCCGCGCCCTGGCCCGTCTGCGTGAAACCACTGGCGATCCGTTGCTGGTGCGCGCCGGCCGCGGTCTGGTGCCGACCCCGCGTGCGCTGGAATTGCGTGAGCGAGTCGGCGCTCTGGTGCAGGAAGCCGAAGCGCTGTTGCGCCCCGCCGAAGTGCTCGAGCCCGGCCAGTTGCAACGCACCTTCACCTTGCGCAACACCGACGGCTTTGTCGAAACCTTCGCCGCCGCGCTGCTCGCGCGCATCGCTGAAGAAGCACCCGGCGTGCGCCTGCGCTTTGTGCAGAAAGCCGACAAGGACAGCACGCCGCTGCGCGAAGGCCGGGTCGATCTGGAGACCGGCGTGGTCGATGACAGCACCGATCCGACGCTGCACAGCCGCATTCTGTTTGAGGATCACTGGATCGGTGTAGTGCGCGAAGGTCATCCGCTGAGTGCGGGCAAGATCAGCAGCAAACGCTTTGCCGGCGGCCAGCACATTCTGATCTCACGGCGTGGGCGCAGCAGCGGCCCGGTCGACGAAGCGTTGCTCGCCGCAGGTCTGACACGGGATATCGTCACTTCATTCGGCGGCTTTTCGGCGGCGCTGGCGCTGGTGCGCGAATCGGACCTGATCGCCACGGTCCCGGAGCGTCACACCAGCAAGCTGCGCATGGGCCTGCACAGCTTCGCCCTGCCCTTCAGGATGCCGCCGATCAGCGTGTCGATGCTCTGGCACCCGCGCGTGGATGCCGACCCGGCGCACCGCTGGTTGCGCAACTGTGTGCGGGAAGTATGCCTCTAGCGCGCATCGCCGCCGGCCGGTTTATAGAACAGGAATTTGCCGACCGCGGCGGTCTTTTTGTACTCCTTGGCCCAGCTCGGATGCACCTGGCGATCATGGAAGTACAGTGCGCCATGGGTGCGATCCGGCAACTGGCGGTTGAGTGCCTTGCCGGCGATGTCCTTGGCCAGGGTGTATTCGGCATCTTCCTTGACCTGATCGGCCTTGCCATCGCACCACCAGGAAAACTGGCAGCTCTTGGTTTCCGAACCTTGCTTGACCACTGCACACACGGTGTCGGGGAAGCCGTCATGGCCGAGGCGGTTCATCACCACGTTGGCCACCGCCTCCATTTCCAGCGTGTCGCGGCCCTTGGCTTCCCAGTAGATACTGCGCGCCAGGCAGGTGATCGGATCGTCCAGCGGCGCGGTGCCGGCAGGGTCCACGGCTTGTACTTCAGTGGGGGTGATCGCTTCGGATTTGGGTGCCGGCGCCGCGCTGACCTTGTCGGCGGCCTTCTCTTCCAGCACCTGGGCTTTTTCTTCAGCCTTGGCCTTGATCGGGGCCTGATCGGTGGCCATTGCCACACCGGCCATCAGGGTTACTGCGAAACAGCCAGCCAACCATTTCAATCCCATGTCAGTTCTTCCGGCAGCGCCCGTTCCGGGCAAGGTGTTTCGTCGGGGAGACGCCCGGCTCCCGGGGTCTTCGGAGAGTGTAGACGGCAAATACCGGCGCAACGTTCCGCAGAAAAATCCGCTCGGTGAAGAAAAAGACATTGCACTCCCCCGGGCCATTTCGCGCATCATGAGCGCACTCAGCTCAAGGGAGATTTCCATGCGCTTCATGCCATCCGTTTTGCGTCTTGCCGCGCTGTCCGTGGGGTTGGCCGTGGCCGCCTCGGCCATGGCTGCCGACGAGTCGCAACTGATCGAGTCGATCAACGCCTACCGTAGCCAGCCGCAGCGTTGCGGCAGCCAGGCGTCCAACGAATTGCCACCGCTGTCGGCTGACCCACGGCTGAGACTGCCGGCCAGCGGCGCGGTCGATCTGCAACAGGCCATGGCCAGCGCCAGCTACCCGATGGTCAACGTGCAGGCGATCACCCTCAACGGCCCACGGGATGCGGCGTCGGCGATGAAGGCGATTCAGGAGAGCTTCTGTCAGGTGGTGCTGGATCCGCAGTTTGTCGATGTCGGTGTCAGCCGTGCTGATCGAGACTGGCGCATTGTGCTGGCGCGACCGTTGCTCTCGGCGAAACTCGGTGATGCGCAAAGTGAAGGTCAGAAGTTGCTCGAACAACTGAACGCCGCCCGTGCCCAGCCGCGCCAATGCGGCGGCCAGGCCTTTGCCGCTGCCGGGCCACTGGCGTGGAACGCGAGCCTGGGCACGATCGCCCAGGATCACAGCCGCGACATGGCCAACAACAATTACTTCGACCACAAGGACCGCGACGGCCGCACACCCGGTGACCGCGCCGAACTGGCCGGCTACGGCGGGCAACTGGTCGGCGAAAACATCGCCGCCGGGCAAGACACCGTGCGCAAGGTCGTCGACGGCTGGCTCGCCAGTCCCGGCCACTGCGCCAACCTGATGAACCCGCAATACAAGGAACTTGGCGCCGCCTACGCGACCGATCCGAAGAGCAGCGCCGGGATCTACTGGACGGCGATGTTTGGTGCGCAATAATCCGCTAGCTGATGCACCACTCCTGCGACAGCGCCTGCAGGCAACAGGCGCTGGTCAGCCGCCGCTATTGCGGCACACGCCCGCGACGCTGTACTTAAGCGTATTGAGCTGCCCACGCGAATCTTCGTAGGTCATGGCCGTAGGCACCACCGAGCACGCTGGCTGCGGCTTCACCACGCTGACGATTTTCACCACATCGAGCTTCATTCCGTATTCGTATTCCTTCACCAGCGGCGCCGCTTTGCCGCGTTCAGCCGCGTATTGTTCCATGGCTTTGGCGTTGGCGCTGAACGCACGCTCGAAGGTACGATCACCGCCGCCCTCGGCCAGTGCATTCACGGACATCGCCATGACGCCAGCGAACACCATCGACTTAAGCATTTTCATCTCCATCTCCTTCCCGTCCAGACTCAAAAAAAAGCCCGGCAGCGATGCGCGATGACGGGCTTGTTTCAGCTTCACGCAGCGTTAAAGATCCTGGGTTTTCTGCTCTTTCTTTTCATTGACCACCACCGGATTGGCAGCGGCTTTTTCCTTGGCCACGAACAGCTCCACGGCGCGCTCATTGGCGCTCATCATCCGGTCGAACGTGCGGTCACCACCGCCTTCGGCCATGGCCAGGGACGACAGCATCAGAGCAGTTGCAAAGGCACTCAGTCGGGCGAATTTCATGGTTGATTCCTCGTTTAAGTAACTGACGGAATCAAGGTAACAAGGCGCACCTTTCGTGACGGTGGCGGGGGAATTACAGATTCGTAATGTGCCAGGCGCGGCAGCTACGCCGAGAGTTTCCGGCCAGAGAAATAACTGTGGCGAGGGAGCTTGCTCCCGCCGGGGCGCGCAGCGGCCCTCGCTCTTCCTTTGAAAAAGCGCGGCCTGCTGCGCAGTCCAGCGCGAGCAAGCTCCCTCGCCACAGGGTTTGAGGTTGTTCTATTGGATAGGTGTGACGTCCTCATCCCGGCGATGGGCGATCTGGTACAGCGCCGGCAAGATCAGCAACGTCATGTCAGGCCCGAGAAATACCTTGTGGCGAGGGAGCTTGCTCCCGCTGGGGCGCGCAGCGGCCCTCGCTCTTCCTATGAAAAAGCGCGGCCTGCTGCGCAGTCCAGCGGGAGCAAGCTCCCTCTCCACAGGGTTTGGGGTTGTTCTATCAGGCAGGTGTCGGGTCCTCATCCCGGCGATGGGCGATCTGGTACAGCGCCGGCAAGATCAGCAATGTAAGAATCGTCGAGGACAGAATCCCGCCGATCACCACGGTTGCCAGCGGTCGCTGCACTTCGGCGCCGGTGCCCGTCGCCAGCGCCATCGGAATGAACCCCAGCGACGCCACCAACGCCGTCATCAACACCGGCCGCAAGCGCGTCAGCGCACCGACGTTGATTGCCTCCGCCAGCGACCGCCCCTCCTCACGCAAATTGCGAATGAACGCGATCATTACCAGGCCGTTGAGCACCGCCACCCCGGACAACGCGATAAATCCCACGCCTGCGGAAATCGACAACGGAATATCCCGCAGCCACAGCGCCATGACGCCACCGGTCAGCGCAAACGGAATCCCGGTAAACACCAGCAAGCCGTCCTTCAGGTTGTTGAACATCATGAACAACAAGCCGAACACCAGCAGCAGCGCCACCGGCACCACAATCTGCAAGCGCTTGGCCGCCGATTGCAGTTGTTCGAACTGCCCGCCCCAACTGGTCCAGTAAGCGGCCGGCACCTGCACCTCGCGCTCGATCAGCGCACCGGCCTCGCTGACGAACGAACCGATATCCCGCCCGCGCACGTTGGCGCTGACGATCACCAGGCGCTTGCCGTTTTCGCGGCTGACCTGGTTCGGCCCGAGCACCAGATCGAGGCTGGCGACGTCCTTCAGTGCGATAAACCCGATCTGGTTCGCCGCACCGCTCAGTGCCGGCACCGGAATCAGCAACGCCGACAAGCCGTCGATGTCCTTGCGCATGGCATCGGACAAGCGCACCACCATGTCGAAACGCCGATCGCCCTCGTACAAGGTGCCGGCCTGACGCCCGCCGACGGCCACGGCGATGGTGTCCTGCACATCACCAACGTTGAGCCCGTAACGCGCCGCCTTGTCGCGGTCGATGTTGATGGTCAGCACTGGCAACCCGGTGGTCTGTTCGACCTTCACTTCAGAGGCGCCGTTAACCTTCTGCATCGCCGCCGCGATCTTCGCTGCCGTGGCATTGAGCACGTCCATGTCATCGCCGAACACCTTCACCGCGACATCGCTGCGCACGCCGGAGATCAGTTCGTTGAAGCGCAACTGGATCGGCTGCGACAGTTCATAGTTGCTGCCCGGCAGCGTCGCGGCAGCGGTTTGCAGTTCGGCCATCAGGGTTTCGCGGGACTTGTCCGGGTCTGGCCATTGATCCTTGAGTTTGAGCATCACGTAGCTGTCGGAGATGTTCGGCGGCATCGGATCGGAGGCGATTTCCGCCGTGCCGGTGCGAGCGAACACCCGCTCGACTTCCGGCACTTTGTTGAGTATCAGGGTCTCCAGGCGCTGCTGCATGTCCACCGATTGCGTCAGGCTGGTGCCCGGCACCCGCAGCGCTTGCAGGGCAAAATCCCCCTCGCTGAGGCTCGGTACAAACTCGCTGCCCATGCGGCTGGTGAGCACGCCGCTGAGCACGATCACGCCCAACGCCGCGCCCACGGCCGCCGTGCGATGGGCCATGACCCAAGCCAGCGCCGGCGCATACACCCGACGCGCACCGCGCATCACTGCGCCCTCTTCTTCCTTGACCTTGCCGGTGACGAACAGCGCAATCGCCGCCGGGACGAAGGTCACCGACAGCAACATCGCACCGAGCAGCGCGATGACCACGGTGAACGCCATCGGGTGGAACATTTTCCCTTCAACACCGCTCAACGCGAAGATCGGCAGGTACACCACCATGATGATCAACTGGCCGAAAATCAGCGGTCGCCGCGCCTCTTTTGCTGCCGCAAACACTTCCTTGAAACGCTCGGCACGGGTCAGCAAGCGGCCGTGATGCTGCTGCGCGTGAGCGAGGCGGCGCAGGGTGTTCTCGACGATCACCACCGCGCCGTCGACGATGATCCCGAAGTCCAGCGCGCCGAGGCTCATCAGGTTGGCGCTGACCTTGTTGCTGAACATGCCGGTGAAGGTGAACAGCATCGACAGCGGAATCACCATCGCCGTGATCAGCGCGGCGCGGATGTTGCCAAGGAACAGGAACAGAATCGCGATCACCAGAATCGCGCCTTCGATCAGGTTCTTTTTCACCGTGGCGATGGCTTTGTCGACCAGGTGCGTGCGGTCGTAAACCGGCACGGCGATCACGCCTGGCGGCAGGGATTTGTTGATTTGTTCGAGCTTGCTGGCGACTGCCTGTGAAACGGTGCGGCTGTTCTCGCCAATCAACATGAACACCGTGCCGAGCACCACTTCGCGGCCATTTTCGGTGGCCGCGCCGCTGCGCAATTCGCGGCCGATTTCCACCGTGGCGACGTTCTTCACCCGGATCGGCGTGCCATCGACATTGGCCATGACGATGTTGGCGATGTCTTCGGTGCTCGCCACTTGCCCCGGCGCGCGGATCAGCAACTGCTCACCGCTGCGCTCGATGTAGCCGGCGCCGACGTTGGCGTTGTTGCGCTCCAGCGCCGTGATCAGATCGGTGAGCGTGAGTTTGTACGCGGCGAGGCGTTTCGGATCGGGCGCGATCTGATATTCCTTGGCAAACCCGCCGATGGTATTGATCTCCGCCACCCCCGGTACGTTGCGCAACTGCGGCTTGATGATCCAGTCCTGAATAACCCGCAGATCGGTCGGCGTGTAGGCTGTACCGTCGTCCTTCAACGCGCCCTCCTGCGCCTCGACCGTCCACAAAAAAATCTCGCCGAGGCCGGTGGAAATCGGCCCCATCACCGCCTCCGCGCCTTCGGGCAATTGCTCCCTGGCGATCTGCAGACGCTCGTTGACCAGTTGGCGAGCAAAGAACAGGTCGGTGCCGTCCTTGAAGATCACCGTGACCTGCGACAGCCCCGAACGCGACAGCGAACGAGTCTGCTCCAGCGCCGGCAAACCGGCCATCGCGGTTTCAATCGGGAAAGTGATGCGCTGCTCGGTTTCCAGCGGCGAGAACCCGGCGGCACCGGTGTTGATCTGCACCTGGACGTTGGTGATGTCGGGCACGGCGTCGATCGGCAGTTTCTGATAACTGGCGATGCCGAGGCCGGCCATGAGCAGAACGGCGAGTAGCACGATGATGCGCTGCTCGATGGCAAACTGGATCAGGCGTTCGAACATGGGGACCTTCCAGAATTAATGACTGTGCTCGGCCGAGGCTTTGCCCAGCTCCGACTTGAGAACGAAGCTGCCGGCGCTGGCGACTTGCACGCCCGGTTCCAGCCCTTGGGTGACCTCGACGTGGCCGGCGGCGCGGCTGCCCAGCTCCACCGCCTGCGCCTTGAAACCGTCGTCGGTACGCACAAACACCGTGGGTTTGTCCTCGACGGTCTGGATCGCGGTTTCCGGCACGACCACTTTCGCTTCGCGGCTGTCAGTGGCGACCCGTGCGCTGACGAACAGCCCCGGGCGCCACGAGCCTTGCGGGTTTTCCAGGGTCACGCGCACGGTCGCGGTGCGGGTCTGTTCGCCGAGCAGGCTGCCAACGTAAGCCACGCTGCCGGTTACTTCGGCTTTCAATTCCGGCGCACTGACGGTGACCGGTTTGCCCACCTGCACCTGGGTCAGATCCTTGGGCGAAACGCCGAAGGTCACCCACACGCGGGACAAGTCCGAGAGGGTGAAAGCGGCGGTGGTCTCATCGACCACCTCGCCCGGCGTCAGGTGTTTTTCCACCACCACGCCGTCGAATGGCGCGCGCAGTTCGTAGCGATTGCCGCCGGTGGCGACCACGCTGCCGCTGAGCACGCTGATTTTTTGCCGGGCGTTGTTCATGGCGATCTCCGCTTCTTCCAACGCCTGCCTGGCCTGGAGGAAATCCTGCTCGGCGGAGATCTTGTCCTGCCAGAGCTTTTTCTCGCGTTCGTAGGTGGTACGCGCCAAGGCCAGACGCCGTTGCGCGGCAGCCTGCTCGCTGCGCTGATCGGAGATTTGCTGGCTGGCGATCACGGCCAGCAACTGGCCCTTCTTCACCACTTGCCCGAGGTTGACCGCCACCGACTCGACCACCCCCGGCACGCGCGGTACGACGTGCGCCGTGCGGTCCTCGTCGAAGCGTACTTCGCCGGGAAACGACAGGCCCAGACTGATGCTCTGCGCCCGCGCCTCGGCCAGTTGAATGCCCGCTGCCGCGATCTGCTCGGCGTTCAATTCGATGTGGCCTTCTTCGGCATGTTCGCCTTCGGCGGCAGCGCCCTCCTCGGCGTGATCGGCATGCTCGGCAGCCTCGTCGGCATGCGCGTCGATATTTGAATTGGCGGGCCACATCGAACCGAGGCCAATGCCCAGCGCCAGGGTCGCCACCGCGACCACCATCAGTTTTTTATCCATGGAAACTCCTCTGCGCCGCGCTTCGCGCAGTTGTCTGAAAATGAAATTCAAGGGCCGACGCTGAGGTCGCCGAAGATCCGTTCGAGGCGCACGCGGGCGTCGGTCGCCTCGCTGACGGCCTGGATGTATTGGCTGCGCGCGGCGATCAGGGTGCGTTGGGCATCGAGTACGTCGAGGAAACCGAACTTGCCCATTTCGAAACCACGGGTGGCGCTGTCCACTGCACTCTGTGCGGCGGGCAGGATGGTCTGGTTGAACGCGTTGACTTCGCCATTGGCGGTCTGCCATTGCTCAAGGCTGGTCTGGACTTCGGTGCGCAAACGCAGCTCGGTGGCGTTGCGCAGATCCCGCGCCTGATCGCTGCGCCGTGCGGCGGCGAGCACGTTGCCCTGATTGCGGTTGAACAGCGGAATCGGCATCGACAGCCCGACCACGTTGACCCGCTCACGCTCGGTTTCGCTGTACTGGCTGCCGATGCTCACGGTCAGGTCGGGAATGCGCTGCGACTTTTCCAGGCCCAACGAGGCTTCGCGCTGATCGATCTGCAGCTTCGCCAGACGCAGCTCGGCGGTTTGGTTCAGACGCTCGAGCAAACGGCCGGACGGCGGCAGCGTGGCGAGGTTTGGCGTGGCGGCTTGGACGTTGGTCGAGGTCGGCAACGGTGCGCCCATGACCTGCGCCAGTTGCTGATAGGCGTTGGCCTGATCGCGCTCGGCGCGGCTCACCTCCAGGCGCACTTCCGAGAGCTGCACTTGCGCTCGGGTGCCCTCGACCGGCGACGATTTACCGGCCTCGATGCGCCCCTGAGCAACACGCACACCGTGTTCGGCCAGTTGCAGCGACTGACGCGACAACTGCAAGCGCTGCTGCGCGGTTTGCGCACTGTTGAACGCTTGAATTACATCGGCGCGCAAGGCATTGCGCTTGCGCTCCAGCTCGATGCCGGCGGCGTCTTGCGCACGGCTGGCGACATCGATGCGCGCACCGCGTTTGCCGCCCAGCTCAATCGGCTGGCTGAGCATCAGCGTGGTGGTGCGGGAGTTGCGCCGGGTGTCTTCGGCCTCCCACGACACCTCGGGATTGGGGATCAGTCCAGCCTGTTGGCGGTCGCCCTCGGCTATGCCGATTTCCCACTGCGCGGCAGCGAGATCGGGGTTGCCGGCGAAGGCACTTTGCAGCGCCTGATCCAGGGTCAGGGTCGATGCGCTGGCAAGGCTGCTGCACGCCAGCAACAAGAGGCCGCTGGCGGTTTTGTTCAGGCGTGATCGCGCCGTCAGTTCAATTACACCGGGCAATGGAGGAGTTCCTTGAATTCAGGATTTTTCGATGCCGCCACGTTAGGGTTTTGAACTTATCGACAAGGTGACTGGAACATTACAAATCCGTTATCCACGGTTCAGCAAAGTTGTTTTGTTCTAGGATGCGAAGTGCAAACGGAGTTATCGAAATACATCGAAACAAAAACACGGTAGTTATCTGCTGAACAGCACTTGCCTGAATGCAATAGATGTCTGCTGACGCTTCCAGGCTGCGACAGGCTGTCGCGGATGGCCGTTTTAAAGGCCTCCGAGATTGACTCTGTAGCCACTACAGCCTTTACCGTGCTCGTCATTCAGTGATTGAACTGCGTCCGGATCCCTTACAAAAACCATAACTTTCCCGGTCACCTTAATTAAATATCCCTTAAATAAAAGTGGTGATAGATCATGCGAATCCTTGTCGTCGAGGACGAGCTTAAAGCTGCCGAATACTTGCATCAGGGTTTGACCGAAAGTGGTTATATCGTTGACCACGCCGCCACCGGTGCCGATGGATTGCATCTGGCGCAACAGCAGGCCTATGACCTGATCATTCTCGACGTGAACCTGCCGGAACTGGATGGCTGGGGTGTACTGGAACAACTGCGCCGCACTCATTCCACGCGGGTGATGATGCTCACCGCGCGTGGGAGGCTGGCGGACAAGATTCGCGGTCTGGACCTGGGCGCCGACGACTATCTGGTCAAGCCGTTCGAGTTTCCCGAACTGCTGGCGCGGGTCCGCACCCTGATGCGCCGCAGCGAAAACATTCCGCTGCCGCAGGTGTTGAAAGTCGCTGATCTGGAGCTGGATCCGGGCCGGCATCGGGCGTTTCGTGGCGAGCAGCGCATCGACCTGACCACCAAGGAATTCGCCCTGCTGCATTTGCTGATGCGCCAGTCCGGCGAGGTGCTGACCCGTACGCAGATCATCTCGCTGGTATGGGACATGAATTTCGACTGCGACACCAACGTGGTCGAAGTGTCGATCCGCCGCTTGCGGGCGAAGATCGATGATCCGTTCGACAACAAGCTGATCCACACCCTGCGCGGTGTCGGCTACGTGCTGGAGGCCCGGGAATGAAGCCCGCCAGCCTGTCGATGCGTCTCGGTTTGACCGTGAGTATTCTCGGCGCGCTGTTGGTGGTGTTTCTGGCGATCCTCGCCTATTTCGCCCTGACCCATGAGCTGAATGCACTGTCGCGCGACAGCCTGGAAAAGAAGATGGCGCAGGTGGAACACAGCCTGTCGCTGTATGTCGACGCCAACGAAGTCAGTGGCAAGCCGCACATTCTGCTCGATCAGGTCATGGGCCATGACAACCTGACGCTGACGATTTATGACCGCTCGAACCTGCGTTCGCCGCTGCTCAAGTCCGGCTCGGGGCTGAAGGATCCACGCGCCGAATTGCGCGCGGTGCGAGGCACTACCGAGCAGTTGGCCTATAGCGACAGCAGCGATGCCGAAGGGGCAAAGTTCCTCACCGCGTCGAAGTTGATTCGCCTCAAGGACGGCAGCAGCGTGCCGGTGCTGCTGTCGATGGATAACGCGCATGATCAGGCTTTGCTCAGCGCCTATCTGCGCTCGACGCTGATTGCCCTGCCACTGTTGCTGGTGTTCATCGGCCTGACGGCGTGGGGCGCGGTGCAGCGGGGACTGGCGCCGCTGCGCGAATTTCGCAAAGTGGCGGCGATGGTCTCGACGCAGGATCTGGAACATCGGCTGTCGGTGGTGAACATGCCGCAGGAGCTGAGCGAGCTGGCGCAGGGCATCAACTTCATGTTGCATCGGCTGGATGCCGGGGTGCAGCAGTTGTCGCAGTTCTCTGATGACCTGGCGCACGAGCTGCGTACGCCGATCAACAACCTGATGGGCAAGGCCCAGGTGACGCTGTCGCGCGAGCGCACGAGTGAGGAATACCAGGACGTGCTGGTGTCGTGTACCGAGGAGCTGGAGCGCGTGGCGCGGATTGTTTCCGACATGCTGTTTCTCGCGCAGGTCAGTCATCCGTCGGCACTGGCGCCGTTTGAATCGGTGGCGCTGGAGGCGGAAGCGGCGAAGGTTGCGGAGATGTTTTCGTTGTCGGCGCAGGACAAGCAGATTCACTTGAACGTTGTGGGCAGCGCATCGGTGTTGGGCGATCGGCTGATGATTCAGCGGGCGATTTCGAATCTGCTGTCCAACGCGCTGCGCCATTGCCCGAACGGCAAAACCATCACCTTGCTGATCGAACAAGGCGCAACGCAGGCGTCACTGCTGGTCAGCAATCCCGGTGCCGGCATCGAGGCGCAACACCTGCCGCACCTGTTCGACCGCTTCTACCGCGTCGACAGCGCCCGCTCGCGCTCGCAGGGCAGCACCGGGCTGGGACTGGCCATCGTGCACTCGATCATGAGCCTGCATCAGGGGGTAGCGGAGGTGAAGAGCTTGCCAGGTGTCATGACCGTATTCCGCCTCGGTTTCCCTGCGGCGACACCCATGGCCCCATCGCTTGCAGGCAAGCTCCCACAGTGAATCGCGGTGTACCCGGGCCTGACGCCATGCTTGATACCAAGCATGAAGCTGGCATTGACCGGTGTCCTGTAGGAGCTGCCGCAGGCTGCGATCTTTTGCCTTAGCCTTTGAAGATCAGAATCAAAAGATCGCAGCCTGCGGCAGCTCCTACAGGGATCAGGGTGTTTTTGAGTTTTTTGGACGACACGCAAACTTGTGGGAGCTGGCTTGCCAGCGATGACGGCGGGTCAGTCACATCCTTATTTTTTTGACACACCGCTATCGCTGGCAAGCCAGCTCCCACAGTGAATCGCGGTGTACCCGGGCCTGACGCCAGGCTTGATACCTTTGAAGAAATTCAAACATGAAGCTGGTATTGATCGATGCCCGGTAGGAGCTGCCGCAGGCTGCGATCTTTTGCCTTGGCCTTTGAAGATCAGAATCAAAAGATCGCAGCCTACGGCAGCTCCTACAGAGGGTCGGGGTGTTTTTTAGTTTTGTGGACACCACTGAAACCTGTGGGAGCTTGCCTGCAAGCGATTACGGTAGATCAGGCAACAAAAAAAACGGCACCTTTCGGTGCCGTTCGCTTTTCACATTTCAGCTTTTACTTACGCGCATCCGCCCACGATTTCAGCAGTTCGTTGTAGCTCACGGTCTCGCCCTTCGGCTTCTCGTTGGCCAGTTTCGGTTTTGGTGCGCCCGGTTGGTCGAACCAGTATTGCGCGTCGCGTTCCGGGTTCATTTTCGGGGCGCATACCGCTTGGGCCTTGGAGCGTTCGAGGCGGGTCATGATCGCGTCCTGATCCTTGGCCAGGCCGTCCAGCGCCTGTTGCGGAGTCTTCTCGCCGCTGGCCGCTTCGGCGATGTGGCTCCACCACAATTGCGCCAGACGCGGATAGTCCGGCACGTTGGTGCCGGTCGGGGTCCATTGCACGCGGGCCGGGCTGCGGTAGAACTCGACCAGACCGCCGAGTTTCGGCGCCAGATCGGTCATCGCCTGCGAGTTGATGTCCGACTCGCGGATCGGTGTCAGGCCGACGATGGTTTTCTTCAGCGACACGGTTTTCGAGGTCACAAACTGCGCGTACAGCCACGCCGCGAGCTTCTGTTTCTCAGGTGTAGACTTCATGAACGTCCACGAACCCACATCCTGATAGCCGAGCTTCATGCCCTCCTCCCAATACGGCCCGCGCGGCGAAGGTGCCATGCGCCATTTCGGCGTGCCGTCGGCGTTGACCACCGGCAGGCCCGGCTTGGTCATGTCGGCGGTGAACGCGGTGTACCAGAAGATCTGCTGAGCGATATTGCCTTGGGACGGCACCGGGCCGGACTCGGAGAAGGTCATGCCCGCCGCTTCCGGTGGCGCGTAGGCCTTGAGCCAATCGACATATTTCTGCGTGGCGAACACCGCCGCCGGGCCGTTGGTGTCGCCGCCGCGGGTCACGCTGGAACCGACCGGATGGCAGTCCTCGACGCGAATCCCCCACTCGTCCACCGGCAAGCCGTTGGGCAAACCCTTATCGCCGCCACCGGCCATGGAGAACCAGGCATCGGTGAAACGCCAGCCCAGCGACGGGTCTTTCTTGCCGTAATCCATATGCCCATAGACGCGCTTGCCGTCGATTTCCTTGACGTCTTCGCTGAAGAATTTGGCAATGTCTTCATAGGCCGACCAGTTCACCGGCACGCCCAATTCGTAGCCGTACTTTTCCTTGAACTTGGCTTTCAGATCGGCGCGTTCGAACCAGTCGGCGCGGAACCAGTACAGGTTGGCGAACTGCTGGTCGGGCAATTGGTAGATTTTGCCGTCCGGCGCCGTGGTGAACGAGATGCCAATGAAGTCCTTGATGTCGAGGGTCGGCGAAGTGAAGTTCTTGCCTTCGTTGGCCATCAGGTCGGTGATCGATTCGGTCTTGCCATAGCGAAAGTGCGTACCGATCAGGTCCGAGTCGTTGACCCAGCCGTCGTAGATGTTCTTGTCCGACTGCATCACCGTCTGCATTTTTTCCACCACATCGCCTTCTTGCAGCAGGTCGTGGGTGAGCTTGATCCCGGTGATTTCGGTGAAGGCCTTGGCCAGCACCTTGGACTCGTATTCGTGGGTGGTCAGGGTCTCGGAAACCACTTTGATTTCCATGCCGCGAAACGGCTCGGCGGCCTTGATGAACCACTTCAATTCTTCGAGCTGCTGATCCGCCGTCAGGGTCGACGGCTTGAACTCGCTGCCGATCCATTTTTTCGCCGCGTCTTCGTAGGCATCGGCCCAGGCAGATGCGCTCAAACCGCTGAGTGCCAGCACGGCTGCCAATGAAATGCTATGTCGCAGCTTATTGTTGTTATCGAACATAGAGACCTCCAGTTAGAGTTTCGGAGCACGATTGCCGAGCGACTCGACTAGCCCCAGCGCATCACAACCAACAGCCACACCAGAGACAGCGCGGACGCTACCCAGATGCTCCAGTCGGTGACGCCGATTACCAGCAGATGCAGGTAGGCGCTGCCGAGAAGACCGATGAACAAGCGATCGCCACGGGTGGTGGCAATCGGCAGAAAACCTCGCCGCAGGATGCTCGGCGAGCGCAATTCCCAGGTGGTCATGCCCACCAGCAACAGGCCGATGGCGATAAAGAACCCCGCCGTGGGGGTGGTCCAGCTCATCCATTCCATCATGCGTTCCTCAGACCCGACCCAGAGCAAAGCCCTTGGCCACGTGGTTGCGAACAAACCAGATCACCAGCATGCCCGGCAGGATGGTCAACACCCCCGCCGCCGCCAGCACGCCCCAGTCGATGCCCGAAGCGGAAACCGTGCGTGTCATCACCGCGGCAATCGGCTTGGCATTCACCGAAGTCAGCGTGCGCGCCAGCAGCAGTTCGACCCAGGAAAACATGAAGCAGAAAAACGCCGTGACGCCGATCCCGGAGCCGATCAGCGGGATGAAAATCTTCACGAAGAACTTGGGAAAGCTGTAGCCGTCGATGTAGGCGGTTTCGTCGATTTCCTTGGGCACGCCGGACATGAAGCCTTCAAGAATCCACACCGCCAGCGGCACGTTGAACAGGCAGTGCGCCAAGGCCACGGCGATGTGCGTGTCGAACAGCCCGATCGACGAATAGAGCTGGAAGAACGGCAACAGAAACACCGCCGGTGGCGCCATGCGGTTGGTCAGCAGCCAGAAGAACAGGTGCTTGTCGCCGAGGAAGCGATAGCGCGAAAACGCATAGGCTGCCGGCAACGCCACGCTCAGCGAAATCACCGTGTTCAGGCTGACGTAATACAGCGAATTGAGATAACCGGTGTACCAGCTCGGGTCGGTGAAGATCACCTTGTAGTTGTGCCAGGTGAATTCCTGCGGAAACAGCGTCAGTCCGCCGAGGATTTCGGTGTTGCTCTTGAACGACATGTTCAGCAGCCAGTAGATCGGCACCAGCAGGAACAGGATGTAGATCAGCAGCGGAATCAGCTTTCTTTTGCTCATGGCCGGGCCCTCAGCGGTTGGCGTCGGAATGGGTCATGGCGGTGTAGAACAGCCACGAGACCAGCAGGATGATCAGGAAGTACACCAGCGAAAACGCCGCCGCCGGACCCAGATCGAATTGGCCGACCGCCATCTGCGTCAGCGTCTGGCTGAGGAAGGTCGTGGCGTTGCCCGGCCCGCCGCCGGTGAGCACGAACGGCTCGGTGTAGATCATGAAACTGTCCATGAAGCGCAGCATCACCGCGATCAGCAGCACGCTTTTCAACTTCGGCAATTGGATGTGCCTGAACACTGCCCACGCCGAGGCACGGTCGATCCGCGCCGCCTGGTAATACACATCGGGAATCGCCCGCAGCCCGGAGAAACACAACAGCGCCACCAGCGACGTCCAGTGCCAGACGTCCATCACCAGCACCGTCACCCAGGCGTCCATGGTGTTGGCCGCGTAGTTGTAGCTGATGCCCAGCGCATTCAGGCTCGAACCGAGCAGACCAATATCGGCGCGGCCGAAGATCTGCCAGATGGTGCCGACCACGTTCCACGGGATCAGCAACGGAATCGCCAGAATGATCAGCACCACCGACGACCAGCGGCCCTTGGTCGGCATGGTCAGGGCGACGGCAATACCCAACGGAATTTCGATCAACAGCACGCACGCCGAGTAGATGAACTGACGCAGCAACGAGTCATGCAGACGTGGATCCAGCAGCACCTGCTTGTACCAGTCAGCGCCGACAAAGTAGCGGCTGGACTGGTCGAAGATGTCCTGCACCGAGTAGTTGACCACGGTCATCATCGGGATCACCGCGCTGAACGCCACCAGCAGGAACACCGGCAACACCAGCCACCAGGCCTTGTTGTTCTGCACCTTGTTCATGGCTGCACCTCGTCGTCGGCTTCGAGCAGAAACTCATCGGCATAAACCATCAGCCACTGCGCCGGAAAACTGATATACGCCGTGCCCTGCGGCACCGGTTTGTCTTCGGCCAGACGCACCTTCAGCGGCGCGCCATCGAGGTCGAGGGTGAGGATCTTGTAGGTGCCGAGGTCTTCGACGTGGACCACCCGCGCCTGCATCGCCTCGTCAAACGGCTCGTCCCAGACATGGATGAACTCCGGGCGGATGCCGACCTTCAGATTTTTCCACTGACCGTGTTCGATATGCCGTTGCAAGGCGTCGGACAGTGGCAGGTGCGTCGAAGCGAAACCGACCCCGCCCGGCTGCGGCTGCACCTCGATCAGGTTCATCCCCGGGCTGCCGATGAAGTAGCCGACAAAGGTGTGGCTCGGCCGCTCGAACAATTCCCGTGGCGTGCCGAACTGCACGATCTGCCCGCCGTACATCACCGCGATCTTGTCGGCGAAGGTCGAGGCTTCGAGCTGATCGTGGGTGACGTAGACCATGGTGATGTTGAACTGCTCGTGAATCTGCTTGAGCTTGCGTCGCAGTTTCCATTTCAGGTGCGGGTCGATCACCGTCAGCGGTTCGTCGAAGAGGATCGCCGAGACATCGTCGCGCACCAGACCACGGCCCATGGAGACTTTCTGTTTTTCGTCGGCGGTGAGGTTGCGCGCCTTCTTGCTCAGCAGGTTTTGCAGGTCGAGGACTTCGGCGATTTCCTGCACCTTGCTGTGCACTTTCGCCTCGGCCATGCCCTGATTTCTCAAGGGGAAGGCCAGGTTGTCGAACACTGTCATGGTGTCGTAGACCACCGGGAACTGGAACACCTGGGCGATGTTGCGCTTCTCCGGGGTCAGGTCGTTGACCGCTTTGCCATCGAACAGCACATGCCCTTGCGAGGGACTGAGCAGGCCGGAAATGATGTTGAGCAAGGTCGATTTGCCGCAACCCGAAGGGCCGAGCAAGGCATAGGCGCCGCCCTGCTCCCAGATGTGGTCCATCTCGCGGATCGCGTAATCGTCAGGCCCGCTCGGCTGCTTGCTGTAACTGTGGGCGAGGTGCTGCAAACGGATTTCGGCCATCAGGCAACCCTCGCGACACGCCGGCCCGGTGCCTGCACCAGACGGCCCTGCGCATCGAACACGAACAGTTTGTGGGTCGGGATGTAGATGCGGATCGGCGCATCGACGTCGTATTCGTGCACCCCCGGCAGGTGCAGCACCAGCAGGAAATGTTCGTTGCGCACATGCAGGAAGGTTTCCGAACCGCTGATCTCCGCCACTTCGACGGTGACCGCCAGTTCCAGATCGTCATCGTTGCTCGGCACCAGCGAGATATGGCTGGGGCGCACGCCAAAGCGGAACTCGCCCTCACCCACCGGGCGCAGGTCGACGTTCAACGGGAAGTGCACGAAGTTGGCGAAGCTGACTTCGTTGCCGGCAATGCGCCCGGGCATCAGGTTGATCGGTGGCTCGGAGAACAACTCCGCCGCCAGCACGGTTTGCGGCTGGTGATAAACCGAGGACGACGGGCCGCTCTGGATCACCCGGCCCTCGTGCAGGATCGTCGTGGTGCCGCCCAGCGCCAACGCTTCGTTGGGTTCGGTGGTGGCGTAGATCGCGATAGTGTGGCGGGCCTTGAACAGCTCGCGCATCTCTTGGCGCAGCTCTTCGCGCAGCTTGTAATCGAGGTTGACCAGCGGCTCGTCGAACAGGATCAGCTCGGCGTCCTTGACCAGCGCCCGGGCCATCGCCGTGCGCTGCTGCTGACCGCCGGACAGCTCCAGCGGATAGCGCTGCAGGAACTTCTCGATGCGCAGCATCTTCGCGGTTTCCTGCACCTTGCTGTGAATGATTTCCTTGGCAACACCGGCCTGCCGCAGCGGCGAGGCGATGTTCTCGAATACGGTCATGGTCGGGTAATTGATGAACTGCTGATAAACCATCGACACGTTGCGCAGGCGCACCGGGCGCTGGGTGACGTCGACGCCGTTCATCAGGATCCGGCCGCTGTCGGGCTTGTCCAGACCGGCCATCAAACGCATCAGGCTGGTCTTGCCGGACAGCGTGCGGCCGAGCAGAACGTTGAAGGATCCAGGTTCGAATTTCAGGCAGGCATCGTCGATCCAGGTCTGGCCCTCGACGGTGCGGCTGACGTGCTCCAGGGTGAGTGACATGGCTCGGCCTTTTTTATTATTGGAGTCAAGCGACCTGTGCAGCAGAGCGACATTCGTGCCAGAAATGGCAAGTGGTTGATTTGTGATGAAAAGCGCCGAAAACGCGAGGAATGGGCGTTCATTGCTGAACACTTTTGAACAGTTGGGCGATTGACAATGAACAATAGTGAACAACACTCTATGAACTCATTTCGGTGAACACCGGAGATCCTGTGGGAGCGAGCTTGCTCGCGAATGCGGTGTGTCATTCAGCCGATTCGGTGACTGATACGACGCTTTCGCGAGCAAGCTCGCTCCCACAGTTGATCTATGGTTTGCTCAGGATTTGGGTTCATAACAACAATAAAAGACGCTGCATCAGAGGCCCACCACCATGGCCGCACCTGCCCCGCCGCTGTCCCACGACGCGATCGTCCAGAACTCCTGGCAACGTTGCCGCGCCTTCGGCCTTGACCACCAAAGCGCCCCGGCCTTCGATCAATTGCCCGCCGCCGGCATCGCGCAGCTGCTCGACCGTCACCACGCGCTGGTGCAGACCACCCATCAGGAAGTGCTGCCGTATTACGAGAACATCCTGAGCAACTCCAATTGCCTGATCATGCTCGCCGACCATCAGGGTCAGGTGCTGACCTCGTGGGGCACTCAGCGCTTTATCGAGCCGAACCTCGCCCGAGGGTTTAGCGCCGGGGCGAGCTGGATGGAGCGCTGCAGTGGCACCAATGCGATCGGCACCGCGCTGGCCTGCGAACAAGCGGTGCACATCGAGCACGACGAACACTTTCTTAAAGCCAACCGCTTCATGACCGGCTCCGCCGCGCCGATTTTCGATGCCGAGCGCAAGGTCATTGCCGTGCTCGACGTGTCCAGCGACAGCTATCTGCCGCCCTCGCACACGCTGGGCATGGTCAAGATGATGAGCCAGACCGTGGAGAACCGGCTGATCCTCAACCTGTTCCACGGCCAGCACTTTCAACTGACCTTCAACACCGGGTTGAACAACCTCGACAGTCAGTGGGCGGGGCTGCTGATTTTTGATGAGAGCGGTCAGGTGCTGTCGGCCAATCGCCGAGCGGACAATCTGCTCGGCGTGCGCCTGTCGCGGGTCAGTGTCGAGAGCCTGTTCAACGTGTCGTTGCTGGAACTGATGAATCAGCCCGACGGCTTGCCGTTCGCCCTGCAGACCTCGGGGCGCAACCGTTTTCAGTGTTTGCTGAAGCGGCCGAAACAAGTGCCGATTCAGCCAAGAGTATTTGCCGAACCCAAGCCCACCGCAGCGCCGCTCAAAGTGCCGGGGACGATCAGCCTCAACTCCTTGCATTTCGGCGATAGCCGCGTGGAAAAAGCCGTGCGCCAGGCCGAACGCCTGCTGGAAAAGGACATCCCGCTGCTGATCCACGGTGAAACCGGGGTCGGCAAGGAAGTCTTCGTCAAAGCCCTGCATCAGGCCAGCTCGCGCAGCAAACAGGCATTCATTGCCGTCAACTGCGCGGCGATCCCCGCTGAACTGGTGGAGTCGGAACTGTTCGGTTATGAGAAAGGTGCGTTCACCGGCGCCAACCAGAAAGGCAGCATCGGCCTGATCCGCAAGGCGGACAAAGGCACGCTGTTTCTCGATGAAATCGGTGACATGCCGCTGCCCACCCAGGCACGGCTGTTGCGGGTGTTGCAGGAGCGCTGCGTGCAACCGGTGGGCAGCAGCGAGTTGTTCCCGGTGGACTTGCGGATCATTTCGGCAACCAACCGCTCTTTACGCGAGCAAGTGCAATTGGGCCGGTTTCGCGAGGATTTGTACTACCGGATTGGCGGTTTGACCCTGGAACTGCCGCCGCTGCGCGAGCGCAGTGATAAAGAAGCGCTGTTCAAGCGCTTGTGGGAGCAGCATCGTGAACCGACGCAATGGGCCGGACTCAGCCGCGAAGTGCTGGAGTTGTTCGAGCGGCATCCATGGCCGGGCAATCTGCGCCAAGTCAGCAGCGTGATGCAGGTGGCGCTGGCGATGGCCGAGGAACAACCGGTGCGGCCGGAGCATCTGCCGGATGATTTTTTTGTCGATCTGGAAATGGAGCCGGTAGAGAGCGTGCAGCCGCTGGGGCTGGATCTGAATGATGTGGAGGCGTTGAACCGGGAGTTGAAAGCAGCCGGGGGCAATATTTCCCATCTGGCGCGGCGGTTGGGGGTTAGTCGCAATACCCTTTACAAGCGCTTGCGTCAGGCGGAGTGACTGGGCGGCTGAGCCGGTCTCTTCGCGAGCAAGCTCGCTCCCACAGGGGATCAGTGTCGTACACGAAAATCGACATGACAAAAATCCAATGTGGGAGCGAGCTTGCTCGCGAAGGCGCCAGCCCGGTCACCACAAAAACCACTGCCTCCCCCCATTGACCGAACCGACTAGACTGTGACGAAATGTTTCAGCTTTTCGCCCTGCCTTTGATCCAGACACCTCCCTCCTCCTGATCCTCACAGGACACGTGCTTTGACCAACATCTGTTCCACCGGCCTTGATATCGGCTTCGCTTCGCTGGACTACCTGCAGATCGGCTTCCTCGGCATCATTCAAGGCATCACCGAGTTGCTGCCCGTTTCCTCCACCGCGCACATGCGCATCGTCCCGGCCCTGCTCGGCTGGCCGGATCCCGGCTCGGCGTTTTCCGCAGCGATGCAACTGGCCGCACTGGCGGCGGTGGTCAGTTATTTCTGGCGCGATGTCCGCCAAGTGGTCGGCGGCAGCGTCGATGCGCTGCGCCAGCGGGATTTCAACAACCGCTGGTTCATCCTCGCGGTGGCGATTGTGCTGGCGACCATCCCCATCGGCATCGCCGGCATAGCGTTGTCATCGACGCTCAACGCCTGCAACTCACCGTTGCGCGGCCTGATGGTGATCGGGATTTCCTGCGTGGTCATGGCGGTGCTGCTGGCGGCTGCCGAACTGACCTGCCGCCATCGCCGCAGCGTCGACGAAATGCGTTTGCGTGATGCGCTGATCGTTGGCATTGCGCAGATTGGCGCGTTGATTCCCGGGGTGTCGCGCTCCGGCTCGACGCTGACGGCGGCACTGTTTCTCAACTTCAAGCGTGAAGAAGCGGCGCGGTTCTCGTTCCTGCTCGGGCTGCCGGCGATCGCCCTCGCCGGTCTGAAAGAGTTGTGGGTACTGTTCCATGCCGACCTTCCCGCTGCCGTTTGGGGGCACCTGATTTTCGGTCTGGTGATCGCCAGCATCTCGGCGTTCTTCGCGATCTGGGGCCTGATGCGCTTTCTGGAGAAGTTCTCCACCTGGCCATTCGTCATCTACCGCGCGGTGCTGGGGATTTTCCTGATCGTCGCGGTCAGCACCGGCGCCTTGAGCTAAGGCCCTGCCAGAAAAACAAAACCGCACTCGGCGGGTTTTGTTTTTTTTACGGATCAGGCAATCAGTCAGCCAGACGCCACGTCGTGCCGCCCTTGCCGTCTTCCAGCACCACGCCCATGGCGGTGAGCTGGTCGCGGATGCGGTCGGATTCGGCCCAGTCCTTGCCGGCGCGTGCCGCCAGACGTGCAGCAATCAGCGCATCGACTTCAGCCGCATCGACACGCCCTTCGGCGCCCGCTTGCAGGAAGTCATCGGCTTCCAGTTGCAACACACCCAGCACGCTCGCCAGTTCTTTCAGACGTGCCGCCAGGCCGGCCGCCGCATCGAGATCGCTCTCGCGCAGACGGTTGATCTCACGCACCATCTCGAACAGCACCGCGCAGGCTTCCGGCGTACCGAAGTCGTCGTTCATCACCGTGGTGAAACGCTCGACGAAGGCTTCGCCGCCGGCCGGAGCAACGCTCGGCAGGCCTTTCAACGCGTGGTAGAAACGCTCGAGTGCGCCCTTGGCGTCCTTGAGGTTGTCTTCCGAGTAGTTGATCGCGCTGCGGTAGTGGCTGGACACCAGCAGGTAACGCACGACTTCCGGGTGGTACTTGTCGAGCACGTCGCGAATGGTGAAGAAGTTGTTCAAGGACTTGGACATCTTCTCGCCATTGATACGGATCATGCCGCAATGCATCCACGCGTTGGCGTAGGTCTTGCCGGTGGCCGCTTCGCTCTGGGCGATTTCGTTTTCGTGGTGCGGGAACTCGAGGTCGCTGCCGCCGCCATGAATGTCGAAGGTCTCGCCGAGGCAGCAGGTGGACATCACCGAGCACTCGATGTGCCAGCCCGGACGCCCGGCGCCCCACGGCGATTCCCAGCTCGGCTCGCCCGGCTTGGCGGCTTTCCACAGGACGAAGTCCAGCGGGTCTTCTTTCGACTCGTCGACTTCGATCCGCGCGCCGATGCGCAGGTCTTCGATCTTCTTGCGCGACAGCTTGCCGTAGCCCATGAATTTGGCGACGCGGTAGTACACGTCGCCATTGCCCGGGGCGTAGGCGAAGCCCTTGTCGATCAGGGTCTGGATCATCGCGTGCATGCCCGGAATGTGATCCGTGGCGCGCGGTTCCATGTCCGGCTTCTTGATGTTCAGGCGCGCTTCGTCTTCGTGCATCGCGGCGATCATGCGCTCGGTCAGCGCTTCGAACGACTCACCGTTCTCGTTGGCACGATTGATGATCTTGTCGTCGATGTCGGTGATGTTGCGCACGTAGGTCAGGTCGTAACCGCTGAACCGCAACCAGCGGGTCACCAGGTCGAACGCGACCATGCTGCGGCCGTGGCCGAGGTGGCAGTAGTCGTACACGGTCATGCCGCACACGTACATGCGCACCTTGTTGCCATCCAGCGGCTTGAAGACTTCTTTGCTCTTGGTGAGCGTGTTGTAGATCGTCAGCACGTTAATTTCCTTGACGCAGAATCACTGGCCCCACGAATCACGCAGGGTCACGGTACGGTTGAATACCGGCTGACCTGGTTTCGAGTCCTTGATGTCGGCAACGAAGTAGCCTTCGCGCTCGAACTGGAAACGGTCTTCCGGCTGTGCATTGCCAAGCGAAGGCTCAGCACGACAACCGGTCAGCACTTGCAGTGAGTCAGGGTTGATGTTGTCGAGGAAACTCGCGCTGTCTTCGGCCTTCTCCGGGTTCGGAGAACGGAACAGGCGATCGTACAGACGCACTTCGCACTCGATGCTGGCAGCCGCCGGCACCCAGTGGATCACGCCTTTGACCTTGCGGCCTTCAGGGTTCTTGCCGAGGGTGTCCGGGTCGTACGAGCAACGCAGCTCGACGATGTTGCCGTCGGCGTCCTTGATCGCTTCGTCGGCACGGATCACGTAGCTGCCGCGCAGACGCACTTCGCCGTTCGGCTCCAGACGCTTGTAGCCTTTTGGCGGCTCTTCCATGAAGTCATCGCGGTCGATGTAGATTTCACGGGCGAACGGCAGCTGGCGCACGCCGAGCTCTTCTTTCTGCGGATGACGCGGCAGTTCGAGGTTGTCGACCTGACCTTCCGGGTAGTTGGTAATCACGACCTTCAACGGACGCAGCACGCACATGGCGCGTGGGGCATTGGCGTCCAGATCCTGACGGATGCTGAACTCGAGCATGCCGTAGTCGACCACACCGTCGGAGCGGTTGGTGCCGACCATCTCGCAGAAGTTGCGGATCGATGCCGGGGTGTAGCCACGGCGACGGAAACCCGACAGCGTCGACATGCGTGGGTCGTCCCAGCCGTGCACGTGCTTTTCATCCACCAACTGCTTGAGCTTGCGCTTGCTGGTGATGGTGTAGTTCAGGTTCAGGCGGCTGAACTCGTACTGGCGCGGGTTGGCCGGCACCGGCAGGTTCTCCAGGAACCACTCGTACAGCGGACGATGGCTTTCGAACTCCAGGGTGCAGATCGAGTGGGTGATGCCTTCGATGGCGTCCGACTGACCGTGGGTGAAGTCATAGTTCGGGTAGATGCACCACTTGTCACCGGTCTGGTGGTGATGGGCGTGGCGGATGCGGTACATGATCGGGTCGCGCAGGTTCATGTTCGGCGAAGCCATGTCGATCTTCGCGCGCAGCACGCGGGCACCGTCCGGGAACTCACCGGCACGCATGCGCGCGAACCAGTCGAGGTTCTCTTCCACCGAACGGTCGCGGAACGGGCTGTTCTTGCCAGGCTCGGTCAGGCTGCCACGGTACTCCTTGGCCTGCTCCGGGGTCAGGTCGTCGACGTAGGCCTTGCCGGCCTTGATCAGTTCCACCGCCCAGTCGTGCAACTGGTCGAAATACTGCGAGGCGTAGCGCACTTCGCCGGACCACTCGAAGCCCAGCCATTTGACGTCGCTTTCGATCGCGTCGATGTATTCCTGGTCTTCCTTGGCCGGGTTGGTGTCGTCGAAACGCAGGTGCGTGACGCCGCCGAACTCCTGGGCCAGGCCGAAGTTCACGCAGATCGACTTGGCGTGGCCGATGTGCAGGTAGCCGTTGGGCTCAGGCGGAAAACGGGTGACGATCTGGGTGTGCTTGCCCGAGTCCAGGTCTGCCTGGATGATCGGCCGCAGGAAATTGACCGGCACGGCAGGGCCGGACTTGGCATTCGAGGTAGGGTCGACAGTGGGCTTGCTCATAGGATCCTTGACTTACATGTGCGCGGCCGCAAAGGGGGCCAGACAAAACAAAGCCGCTATCATAGCCGATGCTGTCAAGGGGCTGACAGAGCACGGCCTATAAAGGAGTGCATTTAATCGAAGGGTTTTGGAAAAACAGCCTCGAAATTCGCGCCTGTCACGCTAAACTGCGCTCCTTGGCCGATGCAGGCTGAACCGGTTGTGGGGCTGAATGTCCCAGAACCACGAATTCCTTATAAAGAGTAGCGATCATGACTCAAGTCAAACTGACCACCAACTACGGCGACATCGTCATCGAACTGGACGCGGAAAAAGCGCCGATCACCGTTGCCAACTTCCTTGAATACGTTAAGGCCGGTCACTACGAAAACGTAGTCTTTCACCGTGTGATCAAGGGTTTCATGATCCAGGGCGGCGGTTTCCAGCCTGGCATGCAAGAAAAGAAAGACAAGCGCGCCAGCATCCAGAACGAAGCCGACAACGGCCTGAAGAACGAGAAGTACACCCTGGCCATGGCCCGCACCATGGACCCGCATTCGGCCTCGGCGCAGTTCTTCATCAACGCCACCGACAACAGCTTCCTCAACCACACCGCCAAGACCGCTCAGGGCTGGGGTTATGCCGTGTTCGGTAAAGTGGTTGCCGGCACCGATGTCGTCGACAAGATCGAAGGCGTTGCCACCACTTCCAAGGCCGGTCACCAGGACGTGCCGAAAGACGACGTGATCATCGAGAAAGCCGAGATCATCGAAGCGTGATATTGCTGATTTCAGACTTGCATCTGGAAGAGGAGCGCCCGGACATTACCCGGGCGTTTCTGGATTTGCTCGCCGGACGCGCCCGCTCGGCGAGTGCGCTCTACATTCTCGGCGACTTCTTTGAGGCATGGATTGGCGACGATGCCATGACGCCCTTCCAGCGCTCCATCTGCCAGGCCCTGCGCCAATTGAGCGACAGCGGCACGGCGATCTTTCTGATGCACGGCAATCGCGACTTCCTGCTCGGCAAGACCTTCTGCAAAGAAGCCGGCTGCACGCTGCTGAAGGACCCGAGTGTCGTGCAGTTCTATGGCGAGCCAGTGCTGCTGATGCACGGCGACAGCCTGTGCACCCGCGACGAAGCCTACATGAAGCTGCGCCGCTACCTGCGTAACCCGATCACCCTGTTCATCCTGCGCCACCTGCCGCTGAGCACCCGCCACAAACTGGCGCGCAAGCTGCGCAGTGAAAGCCGCGCGCAGACGCGGATGAAGGCCAATGACATCGTCGATGTCACGCCAGAGGAAATTCCGCGGATCATGCAGCAATACGGGGTGAAAACCCTGATCCACGGCCACACCCATCGCCCGGCGATCCACAAGTTGCAGCTCGGCGAGCAGGCGGCGAAGCGGATTGTGCTGGGGGATTGGGATCGTCAGGGTTGGGCGTTGCAGGTGGATGAGAACGGGTTTGCCCTGGCGCCGTTCGACTTCGCCCCACCGCCGGCCCTGCCTGCTCCCGCAATCTAATAGCCAAACACAAACCACTGTAGGAGTGAGCCTGCTCGCGATAGCGGTGTACCAGTCAACGAAGATGTTGAATGTGATACCGATATCGCGAGCAGGCTCACTCCTACAGTTTGACCGCGTTCTGATCAATGACCGCTGGCCGCCGGACCGGCCTTCGCCGCAAACGGTGGCTTCGCCAGCCACACAATCAGAATCAGCCCCATGAAGCCCCAGCCCAATAACGTGAAGTAATCCACGGTGGAGAGCATGTACGCCTGGCTGGTGAGGATCTGATCCATCTGCGCATAAGCCGATTGGCTCGCGCCGCCTAGATGATTCAACGTCTCGCGTGTCGCCGGCTCATAAGTGCTGATGCTTTCGCTCATGTACGCATGGTGCTGATCGGCGCGGCGGATCCAGATCCATGTGGTCAGCGACGCGGCGAAGCTGCCGCCCAACGTCCGCAGGAAGGTCGCCAGACCTGCGCCGTCGGCGATCTGGCTTGGCGGCAGGTCCGACATCAGGATGCTCAGCGTCGGCATGAAGAACAGCGCCACGCCGATCCCCATGAACAGCTGCACCAGAGCGATGTGCTGGAAGTCCACCTCGTTGGTGAACTCGGCACGCATGAAGCAGCTGAGGCCAATCGCCAGAAACGCCAGCCCGGCCAGCAGCCGCAGGTCGAACTTGTTCGCATACTTGCCGACAAACGGCGACAGCAGCACCGGCAGAATCCCGATCGGCGCCACCGCCAGACCGGCCCAGGTCGCGGTGTAACCCATCTGGGTTTGCAGCCACTGCGGCAGGATCAGGTTGATGCCGAAGAAGCCGGCGTAACCCAATACCAGCACCAGCGTGCCGATGCGGAAGTTGCGATGGGCGAACAGGCGCAGGTTGACCACCGGATGCTGGTCGGTCATTTCCCAGATCACGAACACTGCCAGGGCGATCACCGAAATCGCCGCACCGATGATGATGAAGTTCGATTCGAACCAGTCCAGGTCATTGCCCTTGTCGAGGATCACCTGCAACGCGCCGACGCCGATGATCAGCGTGATCAGACCAACGTAATCCATCGGTTGGCGACTGGTTTCCACCGGGCGTTTGGCCAGTTGCGAACGCACCACCATCACCGCAAAGATGCCGATCGGTACGTTGATGAAGAAGATCCACGGCCAGCTGTAGCTGTCGGTGATCCAGCCACCAAGAATGGGCCCGGCAATCGGCGCCACCACCGTGACCATCGCCAGCAACGCCAGGGCCATTCCGCGCCTCGCGGGGGGATAGACCGCAATCAACAGGGTTTGCGTCATCGGGTACAGCGGCCCGGCGACCAGGCCTTGCAGCACGCGGAAGCCGATCAGTTCCGGCATCGACGTGGAGATACCGCAGAGAAACGAGGCCAGTACGAACAGAATGGTCGCCCAGAGAAACAGCTTCACCTCGCCGAAGCGCCGACTGAGCCAGCCAGTCAGCGGCAACGCGATGGCGTTGCTCACGGCAAACGAGGTGATCACCCAGGTGCCCTGCTCCGAACTCACCCCGAGGTTGCCGGAGATGGTCGGCAGCGCCACGTTGGCAATGGTGGTGTCGAGCACTTGCATGAACGTCGCCAGCGACAGGCCGATGGTGCTGAGCAACAGGCTGGGCGGCGTGAAAGAGGCGTTATTGCTCATTGTGAATCCTATGAAACCTGATTGACGCTATGGGAGCAGGCTGTTTTGTGGCGAGGGAGCTTGCTCCCGCTCGGCTGCGAAGCAGTCGCAAAGCTATTGGGGCCGCTTCGCGCCCCAGCGGGAGCAAGCTCCCTCGCCACAAAAGCCCGCACCTGAAGAGTGTGATCTCAGCGTTGCGCGGTCTTGCTCACCGCAGCGCTGTTGTCGTGGATCAGTTGCGCAATCATCGCGTCGGCTTCAGCCAGTTGGCGGTCGTAGACGTTGGTGCTGAACGAGGCCTTTTGCGGTGGTTGCTGGGCCAGCACCGGGCCGCTCTGGTCGTGCAGGTTGACTTCAACGTTGGTCGACAGACCGACCCGCAGCGGGTGCTTGGCCAGTTCTTCGGCGTTGATGTGAATCCGCACTGGCACACGCTGCACGATCTTGATCCAGTTACCGGTGGCGTTCTGCGCCGGCAACAGGGCGAACGCGCTGCCGGTACCGGCGCCGAGGCTGTCGACGGTGCCGCTGTATTTCACGCTGCTGCCATAGATGTCGGATTCGATGTCCACCGGTTGGCCGATGCGCATGTCACGCAGTTGGGTTTCCTTGAAGTTGGCGTCGATCCACAGCTGGTCCAGCGGAATCACCGCCATCAGCGCAGTACCCGGCTGTACGCGCTGACCGAGCTGCACGGTGCGTTTGGCGACGTAACCGGTGACTGGCGCAATCAGGGTGCTACGGGCATTGGTCAGGTACGCCTGACGCAGATCGGCAGCCGCCGACATCACGTCCGGGTGCGACGAAACCACGGTGTCGTCGACCAGCGCGCTGGTGGTTTTCAGTTGCTGCTTGGCGTTGGCCAGGGCGTTTTGCGCCGAGGTCAGATCGTCGCGAGCGTGGGACAGTTCTTCCTGGGAAATCGCCCCGCCAGCGGCGAGGTTTTTCCGCCGGTTGTAGTTGTCCTGCGCTTTCTGTACTTCGGCCTGTTGCGCGTTGACCTGGGCCTTCATGCCGTCAACGTTACTGTACAGGCCGCGCACCTGACGCACGGTACGCGCCAGTTTCGCCTGGGCACTTTGCAGGCCGACTTCGGCGTCGTTGGGGTCGAAGTTGACCAACACCTGACCTTCGTGAACCAAATCGCCGTCGTCAGCGCCAATGCTGACCACGGTGCCGGTCACCAGCGGGGTGATCTCAACGACGTTGCCGTTGACGTAGGCGTCGTCGGTGCTTTCGTTGAAGCGCCCGATGAATTCGTGATACGCCCAGACGCCGGCACCGGCGAGCAGGACCACGACGGCCAGCACCAGCAGCATGAATTTGCGCTTGCGCGGATTGCCGGTGTCGGGGGTGTTGGCTTGGGTTTGAGTGTTTTCGGCAGTGGCCATGACAAATACCTGAATTAGTTGTGCGACGTGGCTGGGGTGGCGTTGGCTGCGGTCAGGGTTTCACCCTGAAAGCCGCCGCCCAGCGCTTGCATCAGTTGAATCGACAGGTCGATCTGCTCGGCATTGAGGTTGGCCAGCTGACGCTGGGCCTGCAGCAATTGCTGCTCGATGCTGAGCACGTCCAGGTAGTTGCCGATGCCGGAACCGTAACGCTGGACGACGGTGTTGTAAGAATCCTGAGCAATCTCGGTGGCGTGTTGCTGCGCGCCGATCTGCCGGCCGATGTCACGTAACTGGTTGATCGTGTCGCTGACATCGCCCAGTGCCTTCACCAGGTTTTTGTTGTACTGCGCCACCGCCAGATCGTAATCGGCGTCGCGCGCATCGAGGTTGGCGCGCAGGCGCCCGCCGTCGAAGATCGGCACCGAAATGGTCGGGGCGATGCTGAAGAAACGGCTGGCCGACCCGAACATCGCGTCACCCAACAAGGATTCGGCACCGGCGGACGCCGTAAGGTTCAGGTTGGGATAAAAGCGGGTTTTCGCCGAGTCGATGTCTTTGCTCGCCGCCTCCACGCGCCAGCGCGCCGCGACCAGATCCGGACGCCGACCGAGCAGTTCCGCCGGCAGCACCGACGGCACCGCCACGGCGCTGGCTTGCAGGACTTTCGGCCGGGCGATTTCGTTGCCACGATCCGGGCCTTTGCCGAGCAGCACGGCCAGAGCGATTTTCGCGCTGTTCAAGCGTTTTTCGGCGTCGATCAGGCTGGCTTCGGAACTGGCCTCAAGGCTTTGGGTTTGCTGGAACTGGTACTGGCTGTCGATCCCGGCACTCAAGCGGCGCTGGCTCAGATCGAGCATCTGTTTGGTGCGTTTGAGATCGTCGTTGGCCAGGTCGTAAACGATGTGCGCCTGCCCCAGATCGCTGTAGGCCCGGGCCACGTCGGCGGCGAGGGTCAATTGCGCGGCCTGACGGTCGACTTCAGCGGCGCGGGCCTGACCGAGCGCGGCCTCCCAGGCATCACGCTGGCCGCCCCACAGGTCGAAGTTGTAATTGAACCCGGCGCTGACGTTGCGCACGGTGGCGTAGGCATCGCCCTGCCCGCGCGGGTCCTGATCCTTGGCCAGACGCGAACGGCTGATACCGGCGCTGGCGTCGAGGGTCGGATAACGTTCGGCATCGGCGGCATAGGCTGCGGCGCTGGCCTGATGCGCGCGCGCTTCGGCGATCTGCATGTCCGGGCTGTCGTGCAGCGCTTCGCGGATCAGCCCGTCGAGTTGCGGATCGCCGAGGCTGGTCCACCAGTCGCTTTTCGGCCACGCGGCCGGCGACAGGGTCACGCCGCTGAGGGACTGGCCGACTTTCAGGCTATTCGCGTCGAGATTTTTGCCTTGGGTATCGAGGCCGCTGTAATTGGCGCAACCGGCCAGAATCATCGCCGACATCACCAGAGTCAGGCTGCTGCGCAAGGTTTTACTGCTCATTGTGTTCACCTAAGCGCTGGATAGTGATCGGGTCACCGGCGGCCAGCAGGATTTTCTTGAGGATGTATTCCAGGGTCTTCAACTCGTCCGTGGTGACGGCGCCGGCCAGTTCATTCATGGCGTCGGCGCCGATGTGCGGCAGGCGATCGGCCAGTTGCTGGCCCTGCTCGGTGAGCTTGAGCTGCACCTGACGGCGATCACCTTCGCTGCGTTGGCGAGCCAGGAAACCTTTCTGCTCCAGACGATCGAGCATGCGCGTCATCGAACCGCTGTCGAGCGACAGGTGCCGGCACAGCTCGGCCGGGGTGTCGACGCCGTACTGGGCCATGATGATCAACACTTTGAACTGCGCGGCGGTGATGCCGTGGGGTTCCATGTGGGTGTCGATGATCCTGTCCTTGAGCAGTGCAGCACGGCCGAGCAACAGGCCGAGATGGCAATGTTTGAATCCGTCCGGGGTGAAATGCTTCATGTGCTCACCTAATAACTGCCTAGGCAGTGAATGTATGTCGAGATGTTACTGCCTAGGCAGCGAATGTCAACGTAATAGTTAGGTTGCTTTGTAATTAGTTGACCAGTGGACTGGGTTTTTGTGTTGCACAGGCGGACGTCTTCGCGAGCAAGCTCGCTCCCACAGGGATCTCATGCATACATGGATCAATGTGGGAGCGAGCTTGCTCGCGAAGGCAGCGACTCGGTGTAACGTCGGTCAGGATTTGTCGGAAGGATGCATGGATGGCGGCTGGAGGGGATGCACTTCGCGCCCGCGCAAGGCCGTGACTGCATAACCGCAGGCGCGTTTGATCACCGCAAACATGCTGTGCCAGCCCGGCGGCGCGGGCTCGATGGCGGCATGCAGCGCCCGGGCGTAGTCGAGCACCAGCCCGGGCGTCCAGGCCATGACTTCGGCGCGCTTGCGCACCTGCGCCGCGACCCAGAATTCGGGGCTGAAGATGATCCGGGCAAAATCGAACATGCTCGAGTGCCCGCGATTCATGGATCCTTCCAGAGCCGCCTCCAGGCTATGGGCCACGGCACTGGAACAGTTGCGGCTGGTGAGGTTGTAGGTGTCGTTCTGCCGATACGCCACCCAGAACGCCTGCAACCGCCGGGCATCGTAGTGGGCAAAACTGACCTGAACCGAAGACGGGCACCAGTCCGCCACCTCACCGGCATAGTCCGGCAAAAACCGCCCGGCGACATCGTTGTTCGGCGTCGCCCGCAGTAAACGCACGAAATCCCCCGCCGAGCGGTCGATGTCGTCCAGCGGGTAATGGCTGATGTAAATGTCCGGGCCACATTCCAGCGCCGCGTGGCCGGCGGAAATGACCCCATTGATATCAACCGCCGCGATGTAGCGATTGAGCAGGCGGTTGCGCACCAGGGTGTCATCCACAGTGCCGCTGGGGGTCCAGATGTGGATGACCAATGCGTCGCTGCTGGCCGGCGCACTGAGCGCAACAGGGTTTGTCAGCGGCGGCAGGTGCCTGAAGCGCACGGCTTGGCGCAACAACGCGCAGCCCGAGAGAAACAGGCTCATGCCGATGCAGAACGGCACCGTGCCCTTATACAGCGTCGGATACGGCTCAAGGATAAACACGCCAAAGCCGAGTTCGAACAACCCGGCCAGCAGCGACACTTGCCAGCCGACAAAACGTACCACCACCGCAGCCGCCAGCCTGAAGACCCCATCAACAATGAAAGCCCCGCCAAACAGCACCGCCAGAATCAGCCCGGCAGCATGTTGTCGATCAACGATCAGCAGCCCCAGCAAGAGAAACGCCAGACCTCGCGCTTTACGCAGGGCCGCAGCGGTCCCGGTTTGCGGGGCCGGCACCAGCAGCAGGATCAGCGCTTCGAGCAACAACAGATAGCCGAAGAGATGCAGCGGGAAATACAAAACGCCATCCAGCGCATCGATGAAGATCGCCACCCCGGCCGCGCCCCAGACAATGCCGGTCAGCGCCAGCGCGGACCAACGCTTGCGGACGAAGTCGTTACCGAGCAGGACCATACTCAAACGAACCATAGACGCAACCGGCAAGGCTTTCGGGGGTTCGGTGAGTCTAATACATCCTGAAAAAACCGGATCGCAGCGTCACGACCCGGCTATTGGCCACGTTCTCAGAAATCGCGCTTGTAGAAGATATCCAGCGAACTGGCGACACCGCTGGCGGCTTCGAGATAAACCTTCTTGCTCAGCTTGTAACGCAGCGCAATGGTGTTGGCCGGCTCAAACACACCGACGCCATAACGCAGACTGAGTTTCTCGGAGATATTGCCGCTGGCGACCACGCTGGTGGTGTTGCCGCTGCCCTGGGTGTCGAGCTGGAAGTCCTGAATCCCCAGATCTTTGGCCAAACCGCTGGTCACCCCGGAACTGCCCATCAGGCCCAGACCCAATGCTGCCTGGGCGAGCATGTTGTTGTCTTCGCCGTTGGTGCTCAGCGGTCGGCCCAGCACCAGATAGGACAACGCCTGCTCCTGGCTCATGGCCGGTTCGGAGAAGATCTGCGTGGTCGGTTGTTCGGCACTGCCGCTCAGGCGGATACCGGCGATCACATCGTCGGTCTGGCGGATCGCTTCGATGTCCAGATACGGCTGATCGATCGGGCCGGCAAACAGCAGCCGCGCCCGGCGTACGTTCAGGCGCTGGCCGTAGGCGCGGTAACGGCCGTCGTTGAGCCACAGCTCGCCACGGGTGTCCATGTTGTCGCCGATGTGCACGTGACCTTGCAGGTTGGCGGTCAGGCCGAACCCGGCGAAGCTCAGTTTGTCTTCGCCGACCACCACGTCGATGTCCATTTTCATCGCCAGCGGTGGTTTGCCCTCTTCGGTCTGCGCCCCGACGATGATCGTGTCGTCGGAAACCTTTACCGTTGACGGCGGCAGTTCACGCACGGTGATTTCGCCTCGCGGCACCTGCACCTTGCCGGCAATCTTCAGCTCATCGCCGGCCATGGAAATCTTCAGGTCTGGCGCCACTTCAAGCTTGGCGTACGGCTCGACGGTGACCGGCAATTGCGTGCCCTTGAGCGCCAGATCGACTATCAACGCCTGCCCCCACGCGACGTTGCCATTGAGACTGCCCTGCCCGGTCTTGCCGCTGTTCCAGCCGCCGTCCAGTCGCACCGATTCGCCGGCAATCACCGCTTGCAGCTGCAGGTTCTTGAGTTCCATTGGCAGTTCGGCGCCGGAGACTTCGCCGTCGCTGAGTTTCACCGTGCCGTTGACCAGCGGCGCCAGCAGCCCGCCGGAAATCGTGCCGCTGCCGTTCAGGCGCCCGATGAGTTTCTCGACCATCGGCACAAACGGCCGCGCCACCGACAGGTCCAGTCCGCTGAGACGGAACGAACCACTCAGCGGTTTGTTTTTCGGCAGCGGGTTGAGCTGCGCCTGCACCATCAACTCGCCGAGTTTGCCGCCGACGAAGTTGAGGTCGGTGTCGATGCGCTTCGGTGTGAGTTTGCTGGTGAGCTTCAGGGTCTGGTACGGGAAGTCCAGCCACTGATCCTTTTCCTTCATACGCAAGGTGCCGCCGCTGGCGTCGATGCTGACCACGCCGTTCGGGCCGCTGGCCGGCAAGTCCAGTTGCAGGTCGGCATTGAGTTTGCCCTGCCAGGCGAAGTCTTTCGGCAACCATTGCGCCAGACTTTCGATCGGGAACTGCTTGAGGTGGTAACGCAGTTTCGGCTCCGGCAGCAGACGCTGGTCTTCACCGCACAGGCTGGCGTTGCCGGACATCCAGCAATGCGCGCCGAAGTTGATCTTGCCGTCGGCCAGGCGTTCGAGTTTGGCCGGGCTCTGCAGTTTCCAGTCCTGGCCGCCGGCCTGAATGTCGCCACTGGCCAGACGGCCGCGCCAGTTGCCCTTGTCCAGATTGCCGTCCAGACCGAGGGCCAGTTTCAGCTTCGGCCCGAGCAGGTCGAGGTTGAGTTTCTGGCTCTTGATGTCGCCCTGGGCGCTGGCGGTTAACACACCGAGGTTGGTGTCGCCAGCCTGAATGCCGCTGCCTTTCAGATCAATCTTCGCCCGTTGCGCACTGTCGAGGGTCGCATCGAGGTTGAGGCTTTGCAGGCGATTGTCCTGGAATGCCAGTTGCGAACCTTGCAGATCAAGTTTGCCTTGCGGTGCTTTCAGCGTGCCGGCGACGTTGACCTGTCCCGTGACCTGCCCGCGCAGCTGCGGCCAGAGCTGGGCCAGACGCGTCAGTTTGATATCGATCTGGCCGGTGAGTTTCTGTTGCAGGCTGCCCTTGCCGCTGATGCTGTTATCGCCGAGGCGGATTTGCAGGGCGTTGAGATTCCATTGCTCACCGGCACCGTCAGCCTTGGCCTGGAGGACGGCCGGTTGCCCGCGCAGTTTGCCCTTGAGGTCGAGATCGGCGGTCAGGCTCAGGCGCTCGTTCTTCATTTCGCCTTTGCTGCGCAACGGCCCGGCCAAGGTGCCCGGCAACTCCGCAACCCAGTACGCCGGGTTCAGCGCAGAGAGATCCAGCGCAGTGTCCCAGGCAATGCCATCGGCGAACTGCACGTTGACATGACCTTCGGCCTTGCCCTGCCCGGCTTCCATTTTCAGTTGCGGCAGCGCGATTTGCTTCAGGCTGCCGCTGAACGGACTGCTCAGGCTGAACGCCCCCGCCGGGCCATCGAGGTCGGCGGCGAAGTTACCGAGGTACTGACCGTCGGTGTAGGAGACTTCGCCGGTGAAGGTGCGCAAGGCGACTTGCGGTTCGTCGATTTCGTTATACAGCCGATGCCACGGGAAATCCTGCCAGTTGACGTTGGCTTGCGCCGTGAGGCCCTTGCTCCAGTCGACACTGCCGGTGAGCTTGAGGCTTTGCTTGTCGTTGGCCGTCAGGTCGAGGCCGGCGATCTGCGCGCCGCTGGCATCGACCTTGCCTTTGAGCAGCAGCGCCACCGGGCCCTTATCGGCGGGCAGCGTGGCATTACCGTTGAGCTGGTAACCGTTTTTCAGATCGCCTTCGCCGGTCAACACCAATTGATTCAGTTGCAAAGTGTCCGGCAAGTCAGCGCTGGGTTTGAACGCCTCGGAGGTGATGCGCACCTTGGCCGGCAGGTTTTCTGCCAGCGGTTGCAGCTCGCCCGCCAACTGGCCGTCGAGGTAGCCGTGGCTGTCGGCGTGCAGATTGAGCGTTTTCAGCAGATCGCCGTCAACTTTGAGCGCCAGCGTCCAGGGGCCGGTGCCCGGTGACGGCAGGGTCAGATCGCCGGCAATGTTCAGCGGCCAGTTGCCGGTCGGTTGCAGCAGACCGGAGAGGTTCAGGCTGAGGTCGTCGCGTTGCAGTTTCACGCTGTCGATCTGCAGGCCCTGGGCCGTCCAGTGCGCCGCCAGTTGCAGGCCCTTGAGCTGCTCGCTGCCGTTGAACAGCAAGCTACCAACCTGCACGTCACCCAGCTCGATGCCTAGCGGCAATTGCAGATCCGGCAGTTTGATCGGGCCGCTGTCGGTGGTTTCCTCACTCGGCGGGAATTGCAGGATCACCTGATCCGCCTTGAGCTGTTCGATGCACAGGGTCATGCGGGTCAGGCACAGCGGCGACCAGGCAAAAATCGCCTTGTTCAGCTCGACCCGGCTGCTGTCCTGCTGCCACAGCAGATGATCGGCGCTCCATTGGCCGCCGAGACGACCCTGGAAATTCTCCACGCTCAAACCCGGCACCAGGCTCAGCGCCCAACGGCTGCCGGCCTGCGTCCCGAGTACCGCGCTGATGCTCAGTACAATCAACAGCACCAGCGCCAACAACGCCAGTGCCGTTATTTTCAAACCACGCTTCACAGCTCAGGCCCCATGGAAAAGTGCAGCCGGATGCCGCCGTCGTCGTCCAGCGCGTGGGCCAGGTCGAGGCGGATCGGCCCCACCGGCGAGACCCAGCGCACACCGATACCGACCCCGGTCTTGAGGTTCGGCAGTTCGAGTTTGTTGAAAGAGTTGCCCTGATCGACGAAGGTCGCGATCCGCCATTTCTCGGCAATCGAATATTGGTACTCGACGCTGCCGGCGACCATGTAGCGGCCACCGATGCGGTCGCCCTTGGAGTTTTCCGGGGACAGGCTCTGGTAGTCATAACCGCGCACGCTCTGATCGCCACCGGCGAAGAAGCGCAGCGACGGCGGCACCGAGTTGTAACCATTGGTGGCGCTGCCGCCGACCTGCACCCGACCGAGGAAGCGGTGGTTGTCGAACACCGTGGTCAGGCCTTTGATCAACGCCGTGCCATATAAAAGGTTGTTGTCCGAACCGAGGCCCTCCTTCGCCACTTTGCTTTCGAAGGTCAGGCGATAGCCGTTGTGCGGGTCGATGCGGTTGTCGCTTTTCAGGTACGAGTAACTGATGCCGGGCATCAGCAAGGTACTGAGGCCGGAGTCGTCGCCAAGTTCATATTCTTCGCGCTGCCATTTCAGCGAGATCACTCGCTGCCAGCCGCTGGGCAACTTGCTGTGCCATTCCGGGCCGAACGTCAACAGCTTGCTCAGGGTGTCGGAGCCGTCGATGTTTTCATATTGATAACCGCCGGCCCAACGCAATTTGTCGGTCAGCGGCGGGTCGAGCGGGATGTCATAGAACAGCCCGACGTTTTGCCGGGGTGCCGACAGTTCGGCTTCCCAGCCGTAGCTGTCGCCCTGCGGGTTGACCCAGTGGCGCGTCCAGTTGGCCTTGATCCGCGGGCCGACGTCGGTGGAGTAACCGAGGCCCAGGCCCATGGTGCGTGGCTTGCGCGTGTCGAGCTTGACGTCTACCGGAATCACGTCGTTTTTCGCTGCCGTCGGCGCCGCATCGACGCGCACGCCTTCGAAATAGCCGCTCGATTGCAGGTCGCGGTTGAGTTCGGCGATCAGCTCGGAGTCATACGGATCACCGGCCTTGAACGGCACCATGCGTTGCAGCAAATCTTCGTCGAACGGCGTATCGCCCTCGAAACTGACTTTGCCCAGCGCATAACGCGGGCCGCTTTCGTAGATCAATTCAACGTCGGCCACCCCGGCACGCGGATCGACCAGGAGTTTTTGGCTGGTGAAATGACCACTGAAGAAACCGAAGCGCGAGGCCTGGTTCTGGATCAGGCGTTTGGCGTCTTCATAACGCCCGTGGTTGAGCACCGCGCCGGACTTGAGCGTGTCACTGCTCGGCACACGAAAGGATTTGAGGGAGGCGGCTGGGCCGTCGACGCGGATGGTCACATTGCGCAGGCGAATCGGCTCGCCGGGATCGATGTTCAGCACCAGGCGCGGCTTTTCGCCGCCCTTCACGTCACTGTCAATCTGCGGCTGGTAATAACCCAAGGCCTGCGCGGCTTTGCGCGCCTGCTCTTCGGCCCCGCGACTGAAGCGCAGCAAGGCTTGTTCGTCACGGTCGCCGAGGCTGCCGATATAACCTTCTATATTGGCCTTGAGTTCGTCGTTGGACGGTTTGATCCGCACGTCCAATTCACTTTGCGCCAGCGCCGCGCAGCTGGTTAACAGCATGAGCACGCCACTGGTAAATCTTCCTGGAAACTTCATAGGCGCGGATGCTATCACGGGCTTGGGAGCGTGATAGAACAGGAAATTTCCGAAGAAGTTCGATCGCTATGCTGTTGCAGTTTGTAACACCTGCGGATTGGCGTGGAAAAACACATGTTCGCGCACCGGGCCGACGGCCACTTCGCCGATCTCTTCGTAGCCCTGGCGTTTATAGAATTCCAGGTAACGCGGGTTGCCGGTGTCGAGCACCACGCCTTGCGAGGTTTCGTCCACCGCGCACCAGTTGTGCACAGCGGTCAGCAACTGCTCACCGAAGTGTTTGCCCTGAAACTGCGGATGAATCCCCAGCAGCGGCAGCATGTGCACCGAATCACTGGGCACGCAGGCGGCCACGGCATCGTGGTATTCCAGATAGCGCCGGGTGCAGCGAAATCCGGTGCTGAGCACCATGCGCAGACGCCAGGCCCAACTCTCGGTGATGCCCAGGCGACGCTGCGGCGGCGCGATCAGGGCGATGCCGATCAGCCGGTCGTTGACCAACAGGCCGATGGCCGGCTGATCCTGCAGAAAATGCTGTTTGACCAGTTCACGCACCGTGGCCCGCACGCGCTGCTCGTAGCCCGGCCGCTCGGCCTCGAACAGGTAACCGAAGGTCGGCTCGTGGCGATAGGCCTGATACAGCAGCGAGCGGGCTTCGCGCGAGTAACCGCGGTCGAGCATGTGGATGTCGGCGATGGCGGTCTGGGTTTCAGGCATAACGGTGATTCTCCCCCGGGGCGCGGCTCAAATGACTGCGCTCTTGATGGTACGAACCTTTTGGCGGTGGCGCAGTTCCCCACAGGTATAGACCAACTCGGGATCTTCATCGACTGGGCGGGCCTCTTCGCGAGCAAGCTCGCTCCCACATTTAAAATGCATACCCCTGTGGGAGCGAGCTTGCTCGCGAAGAGGCCCGCCCGGGCAACCCACATCCCACAGATGAAAATGATTTCTCCCACCCCACACTGGCCCCCATCCCACATGTCAGCTAGCATCGCCCTTTTGCCAGGACTGCCGACCATGAAGATTGTTTCCTTCAACATCAACGGACTTCGCGCCCGTCCGCATCAGCTGGCAGCGCTGATCGAAAAGCATCAGCCGGACGTGATCGGCCTGCAGGAAACCAAGGTCCACGATGACCAGTTCCCGCTCGAAGAAGTGCGTGCGCTGGGCTATCACGTTTATTTCCACGGCCAGAAAGGTCATTACGGCGTCGCCCTGCTCTCGCGCAATGAACCGATCGCCATTCACAAAGGCTTCGCCAGCGATGAAGAAGACGCCCAGCGCCGCTTTATCTGGGGCACCTTCGCCGACGCCAATGGCGTGCCGGTGACCATCATGAACGGCTACTTCCCACAGGGCGAAAGCCGCGACCACCCGACCAAATTCCCGGCCAAGCAACGCTTTTACAGCGACCTGCAAACCCTGCTGGAAAGCCAGTTCCACAACGAACAGCCGCTGGTGGTGATGGGCGATGTGAACATTTCCCCGGAAGACTGCGACATCGGCATCGGCCCGGACAACATGAAGCGCTGGTTGAAAACCGGCAAATGCAGCTTCCTGCCGGAAGAACGCGAGTGGATGGCCCGCCTGAAAAACTGGGGCCTGACCGACAGCTATCGCCACCTGAACCCGGACGTGACCGACATGTTCAGTTGGTTCGACTACCGCAGCCGTGGGTTTGAAGACGAACCGAAACGCGGTCTGCGGATCGATGTGATCCTGGCGTCCCATGGTTTGCTGCCGCGGGTGAAGGATGCGGGCGTGGACTATGAGCTGCGCGGGATGGAAAAACCTTCGGATCATGCGCCGATCTGGCTTGAGCTGGCCTGATCTAAAAATCGCCTGAAATCCCCCTGTGGGAGCGAGCTTGCTCGCGAAAGCGGTGTCTCAGTCACCAGAAATGTTTCTGATACACCGCATTCGCGAGCAAGCTCGCTCCCACATTTGGATCGCTGTCATCTTCAAGTAACTTTTCTGACTTAATCTCCCCGGCAATCCCCTTGGCCTGATTCGGTGCCGGAATGACCCTCCGTGTTCTGTTCGCTTTTCTGTCGAGTGCATGGCTGACGGTCAGTGCCGCCACCCTGCCCATCCCTGAAAACGGCCCGGGATTGCGCATTCAGGGTTCCAATACCATTGGCGCCGATCTCGGCCCGGCGTTGGTTGAAGGTTTTTTGCAGGATCAGGGGCTGCTGAAGATCCACCGCGAAAACCCCGACACCGCCAACGAACAACACGTCGTCGGCCAGACTGCCCAAGGCAAACGGGTGGTGATTGAAGTTGCCGCTCACGGTTCCAGCACCGGTTTCACCGCGCTGAAAAGCGCCAGTGCCGACCTCGCCGCCTCCTCCCGCCCGATCAAGGACAGCGAACTGCTCAGCCTGCAAGCGCTCGGCGATCTGAAAAGCGCCGCCGCCGAGCAGGTGATTGCCATCGACGGTCTGGCGATCATCCTTCACCCCGACAACCCACTGCAGCAACTGGACACCGAGCAACTGGCGCGGATCTTCAGCGGTGAGGTGAAAACCTGGGAAGACCTCGGCGGTCGCGGTGGTGCGATTCATTTATATGCGCGGGATGATCAGTCCGGCACGTACGACACGTTCAAGGAATTGGTGCTGGGGCGGCGTGGGAAAAATCTGAGTGCCAGTGCGAAACGTTTCGAATCCAGTGAGCAATTGTCCGATGCGGTGAGCAGTGATCCGCAGGGTATCGGTTTCATCGGTCTGCCGTATGTGCGCCAGGCCAAAGCCGTGGCGATTGCCGATGGCGCCTCGCAATCGATGTTGCCGCTTAACAGTCTGATTGCCACTGAGGACTATCCGCTGTCACGACGCCTGTTCTTTTATCTGCCGCCCGGCAACCAGAATCCGTGGGCATCGGCATTGGTGGCGTTTGCGCAAAGCCCACAGGGCCAGAAGATTGTCGCGGCCAACGGTTTCATCAGCCAGACCGTGCACGCCATGACCGTCACTCCGAATGCGCTGATGCCCGAGGGTTATCAATCCCTCAGCCGGCATGCCCAGCGTCTGACTGTGAATTTCCGTTTCGAGGAAGGCAGCGCCAGCCTCGACAACAAGGCGCGGCAGGATCTGGCGCGGGTGCTCGACTATATACAGCGCCACGACAAGACCGAGCGCGCGGTGACGCTGGTGGGGTTTGGTGACGAGAAAGACGATCCGGCCCGCGCCGATCTGCTGTCGAAGCTGCGGGCGATGGCGGTGCGTCGCGAACTGGTGAAGAACGGCGTGGTGATGCGCGAAGTGCGCGGGTTTGGCGCGTTGATGCCGGTGGCGGCAAACAGTGCGGATGAAGGCAGGATCAAGAATCGGCGGGTTGAGGTTTGGGTGTATTGAATCCGAAGCAGATGTGGTGACTGACCTGACGCCTTCGCGGGCAAGCCCGCTCCCACAGGGTGCACTGGTGTTCACAAAATTTGTGTTCACTGCAGATCCCTGTGGGAGCCGGGCTTGCTCGCGAAGGCGGCGACGCGGTCTTAATGACCGCTGCGCAGCATTTCCTTCGGCACATACTTGCCGATCTCGAACTTGCCGATCGCCGCGCGGTGCACTTCGTCCGGGCCGTCGGCCAGGCGCAGGGTGCGTTGCATGGCGTACATGTAGGCCAGCGGGAAGTCGTTCGACACCCCTGCCCCGCCATGGATCTGGATCGCCCGGTCGATCACCCGCAACGCGACGTTCGGTGCGACGACCTTGATCTGCGCGATCTCGCTCTTGGCAACCTTGTTACCCACGGTGTCCATCATGTACGCCGCTTTCAGGGTCAGCAGGCGTGCCATGTCGATTTCCATCCGCGAGTCAGCGATCTTGTCGACGTTACCGCCCAGACGTGCCAGCGGTTTGCCGAACGCGGTACGGCTCACGGAGCGTTTGCACATCAGTTCCAGTGCTCGCTCGGCCATGCCGATCGAACGCATGCAGTGGTGAATCCGGCCTGGGCCAAGGCGACCTTGAGCGATTTCGAAGCCGCGTCCTTCACCGAGCAGGACGTTTTCGTACGGTACTCGCACGTTGTCGAACAGCACTTCGGCGTGACCGTGCGGCGCGTCGTCGTAACCGAACACCGGCAGCGGACGGACGATCTTCACGCCGGGGGTGTCGACCGGCACGAGGATCATCGAGTGCTGCGCATGGCGCGGCGCGTCGGGATTGCTCAGGCCCATGAAGATCAGGATCTTGCAGCGCGGATCGCAGGCGCCGGAAGTCCACCACTTCTTGCCGTTGATCACCCACTCGTCGCCATCACGCACGGCGCGGGCGGCCATGTTGGTGGCGTCGGACGAGGCCACGTCCGGTTCAGTCATGGCGAACGCCGAGCGGATCTCGCCGCGCAGCAGCGGTTCGAGCCAGCGCTGTTTCTGTTCTTCGTTGGCGTAACGCACCAGCACTTCCATGTTGCCGGTGTCCGGCGCCGAGCAGTTGAACGGCTCCGGCCCCAACAGCGAACGGCCCATGATTTCCGCCAATGGCGCGTATTCGAGGTTGGTCAGGCCGGCACCGAGTTCCGATTCCGGCAGGAACAGATTCCACAGACCTTCAGCCTTGGCCTTGGCCTTGAGCTCTTCCATGATCGCGGTCGGCTGCCAGCGATCACCCTCGGCAACCTGCCGTTCGAACACGGCTTCGGCCGGGTAAACGTAAGCGTCCATGAACGCGGTCACGCGCTCACGCAGTTCTTGCACCTTGGGCGAATAAGCGAAATCCATGAGCAATTACCTTCTTTAGGCAGAGGTTGTTCAGATCATGCAATCGATGCTAGAACAGCGCGGATAATTTACCTAGCCTATTCTCGGCGTGTATAAACATTCATCACCGATATATGATCCGCTGATTGTCAGCCCACAGAACAAGAGAAGCCGCGTTATGAATCTGAGTAAGGTCGACCTCAACCTTTTCATCGTCTTCGACGCGATCTACACCGAAGCCAACCTGACCCGCGCCGGGCAGATTGTCGGGATCACCCAGCCGGCGGTGTCCAACGCGTTGGCGCGGTTGCGCGAGACCTTCAACGATCCGCTGTTCGTGCGCACCGCCCAGGGCATGGTGCCGACACCGATGGCGCAGAACATCATCGGCCCGGTACGCAACGCGCTGTCACTGCTGCGGGTGTCGGTGCAGGAGAGCCGGATTTTCAACCCGGCGCAGGCAGTGAAGACTTACCGCATCAGCATGACCGACCTGACTGAGGCGGTTATCCTGCCGCCGCTGTTCCAGCGTTTGCGGCGTCTGGCGCCGACGGTGATCATCGAAAGCTTTCTGTCCAAACGCCGCGAGACCACCAAGGAACTGGCCGCCGGACGCCTGGATTTCGCCGTCGATGCGCCGCTCAACACCGACCCGCAGGTGCGTCACGTCAAGCTGATGGAAGACCGTTACGTCTGTGCGATGCGCAAGGGCCACCCGCTGGCGGGCAAGGAAAAACTCAGCCTCGACGATTACCTGTCGCTCACGCATATCCATATCTCCAGCCGCCGCAGCGGTCTGGGGTATGTCGATCTGGCGCTGGGCAAAATGGGCATTCAGCGCAAGATCGCCCTGCGCTCGCAGCATTATCTGATGGCGTCGCAGGTCATGCAGCAGACCGACATGGTGATGACGGTACCCGAGCGGTTTGCCCGGCGTAATGACTTGCATGCGTTCAACCTGCCGGTCAGCGACGTGCCGCCGCTGGAGACTCACCTGTATTGGCATGAAAGCACCGATCAGGACCCGGCCAACCGCTGGATGCGCGAGCAGATCATCGAGTTGTGCCAGCAGGTGGCGGCGCAGGAGAAGAAGCTCGACAAGGTGTAAGGCTGGCTACCGCGTTATCGTTCTTCGCGAGCAAGCTCGCTCCCACAGGATCAGTGGCGCGCACAAGTCCATGTGGGAGCGAGCTTGCTCGCGAAGAGGCCGGCACTGACAGCAACGATCCTTCCTGCTTGACGTAAACGTCAACTCACCATTAGCTTAGCGCCAAGACCTTTTTCCGAGCGCTTTCATGAGCAGCCAGACCTACAGCATTTCCGACCTCGCCCGCGAGCTGGACATCACCACCCGGGCGATCCGCTTTTATGAAGAACAAGGCCTGCTCAGCCCCGAGCGCCGTGGCCAGGAACGCATCTATTCACCGCGCGACAAGGTCAGCCTGAAGCTGATCCTGCGCGGCAAGCGCATCGGTTTCTCCCTGGCCGAGTGCCGTGAGCTGATCGAGCTCTATGACCCGTCCAGTGGCAACACCAAACAGCTCAACAGCATGCTGGCGAAAATCAACGAACGCCGCGAACAGCTCGAGCAGCAGCTGCTCGACATCGAACAGATGAAGCTGGAACTCGACACCGCTGAAGAACGCTGCGTGCAGGCGTTGGAGCAGACGCTCAAGGGTCAGCAGGCCATTTAACGGAAAAAACCTATCCCCTGTGGGAGCGAGCTTGCTCGCGAATACGGTCCGACTCAAATCTTTCGCTGACCGATCCACCGCTTTCGCGAGCAAGCTCGCTCCCACAGGGGGGCATCCGCAGTCTTCAGATAATTACAGGTCAACCGCCATGTCCCTCCCCTCCCAAGTACGCCTGATCGAAGTCGGCCCGCGCGATGGCCTGCAGAACGAAGCCCAACCCATCAGCGTGGCTGACAAGGTGCGACTGGTCGACGCCCTGAGCGCCGCCGGCCTTGGCTATATAGAAGTCGGCAGTTTCGTCTCACCGAAATGGGTGCCGCAGATGGCCGGTTCCGCCGAGGTGTTCGCGCAGATCCAGCGCAAGCCCGGTGTGACCTATGGCGCACTGGCGCCGAACCTGCGCGGTTTTGAAGATGCGCTGGCCGCCGGCGTGAAAGAAGTTGCGGTGTTCGCCGCCGCGTCCGAGGCGTTCTCGCAGCGCAACATCAATTGCTCGATCAGCGAAAGCCTGGCGCGCTTCGCGCCGATCATGGAAGCCGCGAAACAGCACGGCGTTACCGTGCGTGGCTACGTGTCCTGCGTGCTCGGTTGCCCTTATGAAGGCGAAGTGGCGCCGGAGCAAGTGGCGATGGTCGCCCGTGAGCTGTACGCGATGGGCTGCTATGAAGTTTCGCTGGGCGACACCATCGGCACCGGCACCGCAGGCGCGACCCGGCGGTTGTTCGAAGTGGTGTCGGCGCAAGTGCCACGGGAAAAGCTTGCGGGGCACTTCCACGACACCTACGGCCAGGCCATGGCCAACATCTACGCCAGCCTGCTGGAAGGCATTGCGGTGTTCGACAGCTCTATCGCCGGCCTCGGCGGCTGCCCGTACGCCAAAGGCGCGAGCGGTAACGTCGCCACCGAAGACGTGGTGTACCTGCTCAACGGCCTGGGCATCGAGACCGGTATCGACCTGGACGCCTTGATTGCGGCGGGTCAGCAGATCAGCGCGGTGCTCGGTCGCCCGAGCGGTTCGCGTGTGGCCAAGGCCCGTAACGCCCAGTGAGGGCGAAGGTGTTACCGCTGCGTCGGAAACGTGGGCGTAGACGAGTAACACGGAAACAAATTGTCTGGTTTGCCCTGAAGGAAAAATCCTTCAAAAATATCAAGCCCTTGATTTACAAGGGTTTTAAAAAGTTGGCACGGCTTCTGCTATCTCTATGGCATAACAAGAATAAAAAGCAGCAAACCAATAAAAATAAGACGTACCGACTCTGACATAACAAAAACAACACGGCAGAGACGCAGCTAACAGATTTTTTTGGAGAAGGTGTGCTTTTCAGGGTGCTCTCAGGAGTGACCCGCAACCGGGCAGAGAACAATAAAACTACCTTCAGGTAGCTCCCGAATCGGTTGGATCGTTTAACGAGAAAGCAGATCAGCGCTCAAAAAAATACGTTTGCTCTTGACCCCGGATGGGGGTCGCCAAAAACAGCGGTAAAGGGCCACGGTTGCCAAAAACAACAACAGACCGCCCCTCAATAATAAAAAAAGAGCACGCGACGACAAAATTAAAGGGGAGCTTCGGCTCCCCTTTGTGCTTTCTGTGATCCGAGAAAAACTCTATCTCCATTGTGGGAGCGAGCTTGCTCGCGAATGCGGTGTATCAGATACAAATTTGTCGCCTGACACTCCATATTCGCGAGCAAGCTCGCTCCCACAGTGTTTGTGTTCACCGCTCGACTGTCTTCAGTTCCTCGATACTGATCTCACGCATCCGGAATTTCTGAATCTTGCCCGTCACCGTCATCGGAAACTCTTCGACGAACTTGAAATGCCGCGGCATCTTGAAGTGGGCGATGCGCTCCTTGCACCAGGTTTGCAGCTCCAGCTCGGACGCAGTGTGGCCGGGGTGAAATTTGATCCAGGCGACAATCTCCTCACCGTAACGCGAGCACGGAATGCCGATCACCTGCACGTCCGCCACCGCCGGGTGGGTGAAGAAAAACTCTTCCAGCTCACGCGGGTAAATGTTCTCGCCACCGCGAATGATCATGTCCTTGTTGCGCCCGGCAATGTTCACGTAGCCCTCATCGTTCATGCTCGCCAGGTCGCCAGTGTGCATCCAGCCTGCTTCATCGATGGCTTCGGCGGTGGCTTGCGGGTTGCTCCAGTAACCGAGCATCACGCTGTAACCGCGGGTGCACAGCTCACCGATGGTGCCGCGCGGCACCGGGTTGCCGGCCTCGTCGATGATCTTGCTTTCCAGTTGCGGCTGGGTGCGGCCGACGGTGGTCACGCGCAGTTCCAGCTCATCGTTCGGCCCGGTCTGCAGCGACACCGGGCTGGTTTCGGTCATACCGTAGGCGATCTGCACTTCGCTCATGTGCATCTCGCTGATGACCCGGCGCATCACTTCGATCGGGCAAGTCGCCCCGGCCATGATCCCGGTGCGCAGGCTCGACAGATCGAATTCACCTCGCAGCGGCTGATCGAGCATGGCGATGAACATGGTCGGCACGCCGTACAGGCCGGTGGCTTGTTCTTCGGCGACGGTTTGCAGGGTCAGTAACGGATCGAACGCGTCGTTGGGGTAGATCATGGTGCTGGCGTGGGTGATGCAGCCGAGATTGCCCATGACCATGCCGAAGCAGTGATACAGCGGCACCGGGATCACCAGGCGGTCGCTCGGGGTCAGGCCGATGCTTTCGCCGACCATGTAACCGTTGTTGAGAATGTTGTAGTGACTGAGGGTCGCGCCCTTGGGGAAACCGGTGGTGCCGGAGGTGTACTGGATGTTCACCGGTTGATCGAAGTGCAGGCTGTCGCTGCGCTCACGCAACTGTTCGGGCGAAACACTGCTCGCCAGATCGGCCAGTTGCGACCACGGCAGGAAGCCCGACGGCGGCTGGGCGTCGAGGCTGATCACCCCACGCAAATCAGGTAGACGTTCGCTGCACAATTGGCCGATGGATTGCTCGGCGAGTTGCGGTACCAGCCCTTGCAGCATGGCGTGGTAGTTGGAGGACTTGAACGCGCCGGCGCACACCAGCCACTGGCAACCGGACTGTTTGAGCACGTATTCCAGCTCGGAGCTGCGGTAGGCCGGGTTGATGTTGACCAGGATCACGCCGATTTTCGCCGTGGCGATTTGTGTGATGCACCACTGCGCACAGTTCGGCGCCCAGATGCCGAGCCGATCACCGGCCTGCAAACCCAGCGCCAGCAAGGCTCTGGCGTGCAGATCCACGCTATCGGCCAGTTGTCGCCAGGTGTAACGCAATTGCTGATGACGTACGACCAGGGCCTCGCCGTGCGGGTGTTGCGCAACCGTCTGGTCGAACCTCTGCCCGATGGTCATCGCCAGCAAGGCTTTGTCCTGGGAGCCTCGGGTATAGCTGCGCTGAGGGTTTGCACTGGGTTGATCCATGATGACCCCTATTGTCTTTATTAGTGGGTTTACCGGAGCTCACTTTTTTGCGGGTGGCCTTGTGGTGAGGGGATTCATCCCCGATGGTTGGCGAAGCCGACCCAAACCTGTGAATGCGGTTCAGCAGGAAAACTGAAAATGCGCTTCGCACACCATCGGGGATGAATCCCCTCACCACAAAAGCTCACTTCCACAAAAGCCTGTCCGTTTTCAATCCTGAACTGCCCCTACTCTCGCCCAAGTTGACGTTAACGTAAAGGGTGATTGACAGCCAACCATCGCAGGCTTACGTTAACGTAAAGGTGAGAGCCGTTCGACCGCCCTCCCAACCTACAAAAAAGCCAAAAGGTGACCCATGAGCTATCCATCCCTGAACTTCGCCCTCGGTGAAACCATCGACATGCTGCGCGATCAGGTTCAGTCCTTCGTCGCCGATCAGATCGCCCCACGCGCCGCGCAGATCGACCGCGACAACCTGTTCCCGGCCGACATGTGGCGCAAATTCGGGGACATGGGCCTGCTCGGCATCACCGTGCCGGAAGAGTACGGTGGTGCAGGCCTGGGTTACCTGGCGCACGTGGTGGCGATGGAAGAAATCAGCCGTGGCTCGGCATCGGTGGCCCTGTCCTACGGCGCGCATTCCAACCTCTGCGTCAACCAGATCAACCGCAACGGTAACCACGAACAGAAATCCAAATACCTGCCAAAACTGATCAGCGGCGAACACGTCGGCGCCCTCGCCATGAGCGAACCGAACGCCGGCTCCGACGTGGTTTCGATGAAATTGCGCGCCGACAAACGCGGCGACCGTTTCGTGCTCAACGGCAGCAAGACCTGGATCACCAACGGCCCTGACGCCAACACCTACGTGATCTACGCCAAGACTGATCTGGAAAAAGGCCCGCACGGCATCACCGCGTTCATCGTCGAGCGCGACTGGAAAGGCTTCAGCCGCAGCAACAAGTTCGACAAGCTCGGCATGCGCGGTTCCAACACTTGCGAGCTGTTCTTCGATGACGTCGAAGTGCCGGAAGAAAACATCCTCGGCGTGCTCAACGGCGGCGTGAAAGTGCTGATGAGTGGCCTCGATTACGAGCGCGTCGTACTGTCCGGCGGCCCGACCGGGATCATGCAGTCGTGCATGGACCTGATCGTGCCGTACATCCACGACCGCAAGCAGTTCGGCCAGAGCATCGGCGAATTCCAGCTGATCCAGGGCAAAGTCGCCGACATGTACACCCAGCTCAACGCCAGCCGCGCCTATCTGTACGCGGTGGCCCAGGCCTGCGAACGCGGCGAAACCACGCGCAAGGACGCCGCCGGGGTGATCCTCTACACCGCCGAGCGCGCCACGCAAATGGCCCTCGACGCGATCCAGATTCTTGGCGGCAACGGCTACATCAACGAATTCCCGGCCGGGCGTCTGTTACGTGACGCCAAGCTGTATGAAATCGGCGCGGGTACCAGTGAGATCCGGCGCATGCTGATCGGCCGCGAACTGTTCAACGAAACCCGCTAAACGGAGCTGCACATGGCTATCCTGCATACCCAGCTCAATCCCCGTTCAGCGGAGTTCGCCGCCAACAGCGCGGCGATGCTCGAACAGGTCGACGCCCTGCACACCCTGCTCGCCCAAGTGGCGCAGGGTGGCGGCGCGAAAGCCCAGGAACGGCACACCTCGCGCGGTAAATTGCTGCCGCGTGAACGCATCAATCGCCTGCTCGATCCGGGCTCGCCGTTTCTGGAAATCAGCCAACTCGCCGCGCACGCCGTGTATGGCGAAGACGTGCCAGCCGCCGGGGTAATTGCCGGGATCGGTCGAGTCGAAGGCGTCGAATGCATGATTGTCGCCAACGACGCGACGGTGAAGGGCGGCTCGTACTACCCGCTGACCGTGAAAAAACACCTGCGCGCACAGACCATCGCCCAGCAGAACCGCCTGCCGTGCATCTATCTGGTGGACTCGGGTGGCGCCAACCTGCCGCGTCAGGACGAGGTGTTCCCGGATCGCGAGCACTTTGGCCGGATCTTCTTCAATCAGGCCAACATGAGCGCCATGGGCATTCCGCAGATCGCCGTGGTCATGGGCTCGTGCACCGCGGGCGGCGCCTATGTGCCGGCGATGGCGGACGAAGCAATCATGGTGCGCAATCAGGCAACGATCTTCCTCGCCGGCCCACCGTTGGTGAAAGCCGCGACCGGTGAAGTGGTCAGCGCTGAAGACCTTGGCGGGGCCGATGTGCACTGCAAGATTTCCGGCGTGGCCGACCATTACGCCGAGAGCGACGAACACGCCCTCGCCCTCGCCCGCCGCAGCGTCGCCAACCTCAACTGGCGCAAGCTCGGCGAAGTGCAGCAGCGCACGCCGATTGCACCGCTGTACGCCAGCGACGAATTGTACGGTGTGGTTTCCGCCGACGCCAAACAGCCATTCGACATGCGCGAAGTGATTGCGCGGCTGGTCGACGGTTCGGTGTTCGATGAATTCAAAGCCTTGTTCGGCACCACGCTGGTGTGCGGCTTTGCCCACCTGCACGGCTACCCGATCGCGATCCTCGCCAACAACGGCATCCTCTTCGCCGAAGCCGCGCAAAAAGGCGCGCACTTCATCGAACTGGCCTGCCAGCGCGGCATTCCGCTGCTGTTCCTGCAGAACATCACCGGGTTCATGGTCGGCCAGAAATACGAGGCCGGCGGCATCGCCAAGCACGGCGCGAAACTGGTGACCGCCGTGGCCTGCGCCAAGGTGCCGAAATTCACCGTGATCATCGGTGGCAGCTTCGGCGCCGGTAACTACGGCATGTGCGGGCGCGCTTACGATCCGCGTTTCCTGTGGATGTGGCCGAACGCGCGCATCGGCGTGATGGGCGCCGAACAGGCGGCGGGTGTGCTGGTGCAGGTCAAGCGCGAGCAGGCCGAACGCAGCGGCCAGGCCTTCAGCGCCGAGCAGGAAGCCGAGATCAAGCAGCCGATCCTCGACCAGTACGAAGAGCAGGGTCACCCCTACTACTCCAGCGCACGCCTGTGGGACGACGGCGTCATCGACCCGGCGCAGACTCGCGATGTGCTGGCCCTGGCCTTGTCCGCGTCGTTGAACGCGCCTATCGAACCGAGCCGCTTCGGCGTGTTCCGGATGTGATGCTTTTTGTCGGAGCGAGCCTGTGTGGCGAGGGAGCTTGCTCCCGTTCGATTGCGCAGCAATCGTAATCCAGGCCCACAGGCAGCTCCCACAAGAACCGTGGAGACGGAAGAATATGAGCGACTTCAACACCCTCGAACTGCACAACGATCCAAGGGGTTTCGCCACCCTGTGGCTCAATCGTGCAGAAAAGAACAACGCGTTCAACGCCGAAATGATCCGCGAACTGATTCTGGCGCTGGACAAGGTTGCCAGCGATTCCAGCCTGCGTTTCCTGCTGGTGCGCGGGCGTGGCAGGCACTTCAGCGCCGGCGCTGACCTGGCGTGGATGCAGCAATCGGCCGAACTCGATTACCACACCAATCTGGACGACGCCCGCGAGCTGGCGGAGCTGATGTACAACCTCGCCAAGCTGAAAATCCCGACCGTGGCCGTGGTGCAAGGCGCGGCGTTCGGCGGCGCGCTGGGGCTGATCAGTTGCTGCGACATGGCGATTGGCGCCGATGATGCGCAGTTCTGTCTGTCGGAAGTGCGCATCGGCCTGGCGCCGGCGGTGATCAGTCCGTTCGTGGTGCAAGCCATCGGCGAACGTGCCGCGCGTCGCTACGCGCTGACTGCCGAGCGCTTCGGTGGGCAGCGTGCGCGGGAAATCGGTTTGTTGTCCGAGAGCTACCCGGCCGCCGAGCTTGATCAAGCCGTCGAGCAATGGATCGACAACCTGCTGCTCAACAGCCCCGCCGCGATGCGCGCCAGCAAGGATCTGCTGCGCGAAGTCGGCAATGGTGCGCTGACCCCGGCGCTGCGCCGCTACACCGAAAACGCCATCGCCCGGATCCGCGTCAGCCCTGAAGGCCAGGAAGGCTTGCGCGCCTTTCTGCAAAAGCGTGCGCCGAGCTGGCAAGCCGCAACCACCACCAAGGAGCCGCGTTGATGAGCGCACCTGTCCTCACCACCCTGCTGGTGGCCAACCGTGGCGAAATCGCCTGCCGGGTCATGCGTACCGCAAAGGCCTTGGGTCTGACCACCGTCGCCGTGCACAGCGCCACCGACCGCGAAGCGCGGCACAGCCGCGAAGCGGACATTCGCGTTGATCTCGGCGGCAGCAAAGCCGCCGAGAGTTATCTGCAAATCGACAAGCTGATCGCCGCGGCCAGGGCCAGCGGCGCGCAGGCGATTCACCCGGGTTACGGCTTTCTGTCGGAGAACGCCGGCTTCGCCCGTGCCATTGAACAGGCCGGGCTGATTTTCCTCGGCCCGCCCGCCTCGGCCATCGACGCGATGGGAAGCAAATCTGCAGCCAAGGCGCTGATGGAAACCGCGGGCGTGCCGCTGGTGCCGGGCTATCACGGTGAAGCGCAGGATCTCGAAACCTTCCGCGAGGCCTGCGCACGCATCGGCTATCCGGTGCTGCTCAAGGCCACGGCCGGTGGCGGCGGCAAAGGCATGAAAGTGGTCGAGGACGTCAGCCAACTGGCCGAAGCCCTGGCTTCGGCGCAACGTGAAGCGCAGTCGTCGTTCGGCGATTCGCGGATGCTGGTGGAGAAATACCTGCTCAAACCGCGTCACGTGGAAATTCAGGTGTTCGCTGACCAGCACGGCAACTGTCTGTACCTCAACGAGCGTGATTGCTCGATCCAGCGCCGGCATCAGAAGGTCGTCGAAGAAGCCCCGGCGCCGGGCCTGACCGCGGAACTGCGCCGCGCCATGGGCGAAGCGGCCGTGCGTTCGGCGCAGGCGATCGGTTACGTCGGTGCCGGCACCGTGGAGTTTCTGCTCGATGCGCGCGGCGAATTCTTCTTCATGGAGATGAACACGCGTCTGCAGGTCGAACATCCGGTCACCGAAGCGATCACCGGCCTCGATCTGGTGGCGTGGCAGATTCGTGTGGCACGCGGTGAAGCGTTGCCGATCACCCAGGATCAGGTACCGCTCAATGGCCATGCGATTGAAGTGCGGCTGTATGCCGAAGATCCGTCGAATGATTTCCTGCCCGCCACCGGACGCCTGGAGCTTTACCGCGAATCGGCCGCCGGACCGGGGCGTCGGGTCGATAGCGGCGTTGAGCAAGGCGATGAAATTTCGCCGTTCTACGACCCGATGCTCGGCAAGCTGATCGCCTGGGGCGAAGATCGCGAGCAGGCGCGCCTGCGGCTGTTGAGCATGCTCGATGAGTTCGCGATTGGCGGTTTGAAGACCAACATCAACTTCCTACGGCGGATCATCGCGCATCCGGCGTTCGCCGCTGCCGAGCTGGATACCGGGTTTATTCCGCGTTATCAGGAACAGTTGTTACCGACGCCGCGTGCGTTGAGCGATGAGTTCTGGCAGGCCGCAGCGCAGGCGTTCGCGCAGAGTTTGCCGGGCGCTGTTCGGGCGGATGACCTGGGTTCGCCGTGGGCGTTGAACAGCGGGTTGCGCGCAGGATTGCCGGCGGAAGTCACCTTTCACTTGAGCTGCGAAGGTCAGGATCGGGCGTTGACCTTGGGCAGCACCGGCAACGCCAAACTGTCGGATGAAGCACTGGTCGTCGAGCACGATGGCGTACGTCGCACCTTGCGCGCCATTCGTCAGGGCGATTCGCTGTACCTGCAATGGGAAGGCGAGTTGCGGCGTATTCAGATGTTCGACCCGATCAGCGCCGTCGACGCCAGCCACAGCCATCAAGGCGGTCTGACTGCCCCCATGAACGGCAGCATCGTGCGGGTGTTGGTGGAGGCCGGGCAATCGGTCGAGGCCGGTGCGCAACTGGTGGTGCTGGAGGCGATGAAGATGGAGCACAGCATTCGCGCGCCCCATGCGGGGGTGATCAAAGCGCTGTATTGCCAGGAAGGTGAAATGGTCGGCGAAGGCAGCGCTTTGGTGGAACTGGAAGCCGTGTGAATGGGAGATCGATCCTACGCAAAGCGAGGATCGATCTGACTAGAAACGCGCCGTGGCTTGAACCACCACACCGATGATTCGACACTCATCGGTGAACAGGGCTTTGGGCCAGGTCGGATTGAGCGGTACCAGATAACGCTGGCCGCCCTCTTCGTCGAGCTTGCGAAAGATCGCTTCATCGCAGCCCTGCCACTGGGCGATCACCAGTTTGCCCGGCAGCGCTTCCGCCTCCGGATCCACCAGAATCAGCATGCCCTCGGCGACGCTCTGGCCTGAAGGTGCGGTCATCGAATTTCCCGTCACGGTCAGCCAGAACGCTGCGCCACGGGCATGATAATCCGTCAGTTCGAAGCGCTGCTTGTCATGTGACGGGGCGTAAGCGGCGGTTGCACTCTCACGCGATTCGCACGGCGTGTGCCAATCGCTGACCGGATAGCGGAAATACGGGTTGTACTTCTGCGCCAGCGGCATCTCGTCATCGTCGGTCTCCTGCGGCTCGCGAATCACCAGCACCACTTCCAGGAAGTCCATCCCCAGCGCCTGCAATACGCGGTTCATTTCCGTAATACCCGGCTCGCGACGTTTGTTCAGCCAATGGCCGATCCCGCCCTGGGACATGCCGACGCGCTCTCCGAGCTCTGTTTGAGTGATTTTGAGTTCACTCATCTTGGCCTTGACCAACTCAATCCATTTATCCATGTGCGGCACCTTACTTGCCCCGCCTTCGGCCGGCAAAACACATATTGTAGTATTTAAATTCTGGTCACAACTACGCACCGTACTATGCTGGCAGCACGGACTTTCAATCGAACAAGGAGTGACCCTTCACCATGAATATCAGCAGCAAAGACTTGCCCGATCTGCAAATGGACACCACGTTCACCTCCCCTCAAGGCAATGCAGCAGCGCAGCGAGCACTGGACTATTACTTGAAACCAGCTGTGTCAGAACCCGAGGTAGATGAACGTTTTTTTGATGTGAAACGCCATCTCAGCGGCGAAGAAGCGCTCGTGCACGCGTCGGATCTGTTGCGCTGCGCAGCCGCCACCGCCTTCAAGGCAGCCGAAAACCTGCAGGGCGCGAGCCGCGACCTGGCATTTTCGGTGGTGCATATGGTGGATATGGCGCGAGCGATGGTCGACCATTCAATTGATGGCGAGCAGCTCTGACTGACACGGGAAGCGGACGGACAGGAAAGAATTTTCCAATCGCGCAGATAAAAACATTTGACTTGCAAATGATAATGATTATTATTGCAAGCAGCTGGTCGCGAGATCAGTCGATGGACCAGAGACCTCAGGTCGGTCTTCTGGACTATCTCCTCATCAGGCTAATCACGGTTTTTGACCCGGCTTTTTGCCGGGTCTTTTTTTTGCCCGTTTTTCGGGCTTATGGCTTCAGGCTAATGAAGTCTTTGGGTGCTGCAAATTCGATGGCGCGGATAATATCAAAAGAATATCGCTTGGCAAGCAAAGCCCGGCCCGATTGGGGCAAACTAATGACAATTAGCACTTGAGAATCAATCGCACAGTCTCTAAGCTGCTTGCGCGTCACGGAAGACGCCCCCCACCGCAACCCGCAATTTCCCTCGGTTTCACCGCAGTCTTGCGTGTAAAGTAGCTGCCATAAAAATCATATTCAGGAACCGATATGACCGTGGCCAAATCTTCGTTCGACATCAGCGCCAACTTCGACAGCGGTAACATCCAAGTCATCGACATCTCCAATCCGCTCAACCCGGTTCTGGCCATTCGCCCGGATACCCGTAGCGCGCATTTTCAGTGGTTCCACTTCAAGGCCAGCGGCCTGCATATTCATCAGGAACACTGGTTTCGTCTGGTCAACGCCAGCCAATCCTCCTACAACAAAGCCTGGACCGGCTATCAGGCCGTCGCTTCCTACGATCACGTCAACTGGTTCCGCATTCCCACCAGTTTTGAAGGCGACAGCCTGCGCTTTTGCCTCGAAGCCGAGCAGACTCACGCCTGGTTCGCCTACTTCGAACCCTACAGCCGCGGTCGTCACGACTGGCTGATCGAGCAGGCGCTGAGCAAGGCCGGCACCGAACTGGTGGCCACCGGCAAGAGCGTCGAGGGTCGGGACATTCAACTGCTGCGCAAGGGCAGCGGCGCAGAAGGCCAGCGCAAAGTCTGGATCATCGCGCAACAGCACCCGGGCGAACACATGGCCGAATGGTTCATGGAGGGCGTGATCGAACGCCTGGAACGCCACGACGACCCGGTATTGAACAAACTGCTGGCCAGCGCGGATCTGTATCTGGTGCCGAACATGAACCCGGACGGCGCCTTCCACGGCCATCTGCGAACCAACGCCATGGGCCAGGACCTGAACCGCGCCTGGCAGAGCGCCAGTCAGGACGTCAGCCCAGAGGTACTTTTCGTACAACAGCAGATGGAAAAGTACGGCGTCGATCTGTTCCTCGACGTACACGGTGACGAGGAAATCCCCCACGTGTTCACCGCCGGCTGTGAAGGCAACCCGGGTTACACACCGCGCATCGAGAAGCTTGAAGAGCATTTCCGCACGCACCTCAAGCACACCACCAAAGACTTCCAGACCCAGTACGGCTACACCCGCGACGAACCGGGCCAGGCCAACATGACCCTGGCCTGCAACGCGGTCGGGCAGAAATACAACTGCCTGTCGCTGACTCTGGAAATGCCGTTCAAGGATCACGACGACCATCCGAACAAGGAAACGGGCTGGTCGGGCAAGCGCTCGAAACAGTTGGGCAAGGATGTGCTGACCACCATCGCCGACATGGTCGATACCCTGCGCTGATCCCTCCCCCGCTCCATCCAAAGATCGCAGCTCTGGCTGCGATCTTTTTTTTGCACAATCAAGTGCCACCACCGATGAGGTTGCAAATTAAAACCAAACTGCTTACCGTGATTCTGGTTTTAATTTGAAACCCAAAAAGGAATCAGGGCATGCAAACTCAACCCCTCAAAAGCAGCGTGGTGCTGCTGTTCGCCATTGCCTGCGGTCTGGCTGTAGGCAATGTGTATTACGCGCAGCCGTTGCTGGACGCCATGGCCGAGGCCTTCGCCATGTCGCCGGCAACCATCGGCATCGTCATCACCCTGACGCAGATCGGCTACGGCATCGGTCTGGTATTGCTGGTGCCACTCGGCGACCTGCTCAACCGACGCCGGCTGATCGTCACCCAGACCCTGCTCTCGGCCGCCGCGCTGTTGATGATCGCGCTGGCGCCCAGCAGCGTATGGTTGCTGCTCGGCATGACCCTGACCGGCCTGCTCGCCGTGGTGACGCAAGTGCTGGTGGCGTATGCCGCGACACTGGCCATCCCGGCGCAACGCGGGCGCGTGGTCGGCGTGGTCACCAGCGGCATCGTCGTCGGTATTCTGCTCGCGCGCACCGTTGCCGGGGTCATGGCTGATCTGGCCGGTTGGCGGGCGATCTATCTGCTGTCGGCGGGGCTGACGCTGCTGATGGCGCTGCTGCTGTTACGCGTATTGCCCAAGAATGAAGCCGCGCAGCCGGCGAGCCGTTACGGCGCGCTGATCGCTTCGGTGTTCAGCCTGTTCAGGCAAGAGCCGGTGCTGCGACAACGGGCAATTCTCGCGCTGCTGACCTTCGCCAGCGCCATGGTCCTGTGGACGCCGATGGTGCTGCCGCTGGCTGCCCCGCCACTGTCGCTGTCACACAGTGAAATCGGCCTGTTCGGGTTGGCAGGTGCCGCCGGTGCACTTGCCGCCGCGCGCGCCGGACATCTGGCTGATCGCGGCCTGGGCCAATGGGTCAGTGGTCTGTCGCTGTTGCTGATGCTCGCCTCGTGGCTGCCGATCGCCCTTACCCAGTCCTCGTTGTGGGCGCTGTTGCTCGGTGTGATCACCCTCGATCTGGGCTTGCAGGCCGTACACGTCACCAGCCAGAGCATGATCTACAGCGTGCGCCCCGAAGCGCAAAGCCGCCTCACCGCCGGCTACATGCTGTTCTATTCGATCGGCAGCGCATTGGGTTCGATTACCTCGACGGCGATGTACGCCTGGGCCGGCTGGACCGGCGTGTGTCTGCTTGGCGCCGCTATCAATGCAGTGGCGCTGGGTTATTGGTGGCTGACCGTGAAAAGTGGCGCACCCCAGCGATGCGCCACACAGACGAGTTAATCGCGATCGCGACCGCGCAACATGCTGTCGAGCACCTCGTCGCGGCGTACCCAACCGTGGAACAGCGCCGCTGCCAGGTGCAACAGCACCGTCAGGAACAACAGGTATGCCAGATAGCCATGCGCCTCGCGCAACAGGGCAAACACTTGCGCATCGGCCGGCAGGATCGACGGCAACTGCAAGGTATTGCTGAGCATCACCGGCTCGCCCGAGGCACTGATCATCGCCCAACCGAGCAGCGGCAACACCAGCATCAAGGCGTACAACAACACATGCGAAGCCTTGGCCGCCATCACCTGCCAGCCCGGCAGATCGGCGGGCAGCGGCGGCTGTCGGGTAGAAAACCGCACCAACAGACGCACGACCACCAGCAGCAGAATCGCGATCCCCAGCGGTTTGTGCAGATGAATCAGCCATTCATGCCGCTGTGAAACCGAAGTGACCATGCCGGCGCCAATGAACAACATGGCGATGATCATCAGCGCCATCAGCCAGTGCAGCAGCCGCGCCAACAGCGCGAAATGAGTCGGTTGCGTGCTCATGGGCGAGCCTCCTGACGGGCGGCGGGCAATTGGCTGACTTCACTGGTACGCCGCAGATAGGAGTCGGCGTAACCGGCGGAACGCGCGGCGAGCAGCGGGTCGTCGGAACCTTCGATACCGGCCGGCAGTACCAGCGGATCGTAGTTGATGTCGCGGCATTCGCCGCTGAGCTGCGGCTGAGTCTTCTCCAGCACCAGCGTGCCGGCGTTGATCACCTTGCGACCCTCGGGCCAGGTTTTGCTCGCATCGTTCACTGGATCACCGGGGTTGGCCAGGGTGATATTCAGTTGCCAGCGCAACGGCCCTTCGGCCAGGCGCTGCACCAGATCCCTCTCGAGAAAATCCGCCCCCTCCGGCGCCGAGGCTCCGGCGGCATCGCGCGCCAGTGGCGTGACACTCCAGCGCACCGCCTGCTTCTGCCCGCTGGCGTTGACCAGATAGAACGCATTGACGCTGTTGTAGGTTTCGGTGGCATAGCTGGCCGACGGTTTGGCGGTTTTCACCCACGTCAGAAACGGCACGGCTTCCGGGTGCGCGGCGAAGAACGCCGGGACTTTCGAAGGATCCGGTTTACCTGTGGCCGGATCCGGCGACTGCGCCTGCTGCAACTGATAGAACGCCTCGGGAGTGCCGACCGGGAACACCGGCATGCTGTTCATCCCGGTGCGCCATTGCTGACCGTTGGCCTGGGTAAAACGCAGCGCCAGACTGCGAATCGGCACGCTGCTGTCCGGGGCATAGGGATTGCCCGCCGGCAATGCGAAACGCCCGACCACCGGCGTCTGCGCCTCGTTGAACACCTGTGCGGAAGAAAACGCTCGCGCCTCGCCACTGCTCTCGAAATGCCCGATCACGCACACGCCCTTGGCGTGATTGCGCCGGAACCCGGGGTGCACGCCGTTGTTTTTCTCCAGCACATCGACCAGCGCCTTGGGCGTCAGACGTTGTGGGTCAAGGTTACCGTGCACGTAGGCAAACGCCCCAGCGACAGCGGCAACCACCACGGCAATCGCCGTCAGGCGCAACACTGTGCTCGCGGCACTCAAGGGCGGACGCGGCGGCCTGCCCGGCGGTGAAGTGCGATCAACCATGAATAACTCCAGGGCCATCGGCCACAAGTAGGAAGAATCAGCAAGACGCACCCCAGCGGGATTTATTCCATGGCCCGGTATTTATTTTTCCGAACGTGGAATAACCTCGAACGGCGGACGTCTCCCTAGTCCACAGCGTAGTGACTAGCAGAAATTCATGAGCGAATTCGACGAACAGTTGAGAGAAATCATTCCCAGATTGCGCCGCTTTGCCGTGTCGTTGACCCGCAACAGCAGCAGCGCCGACGATCTGGTGCAGGCCAGCCTCGAGCGAGCCCTGTCCGGCTGGGGTGCGAAACGCGCCGAGGGTGACGTGCGCGCGTGGCTGTTCGCGATCCTCTATCGGCAGTTTCTCGACGCCCACCGACGCTCCCGTCGTTATGCGCGGATGCTCGAATTCTTCACCGGTCGCGACGACGCCGAACCCTCGGTCGAGCGCACCGTGATCGCCCAATCGACCCTGCAAGCCTTCGATCGCCTGCCCACCGAGCAACGTGCACTGCTGCTGATGGTCTCGGTCGAAGGCCTTAGCTACAAGGAAGCCGCGGACATCCTCGACGTCCCCACCGGCACCGTGATGTCGCGCCTGTCCCGCGCCCGCCAGGCCTTGCGCCAACTCAGCGACGGCGAAATCAGCAGCCCTTCTTTGCGGATACTCAAATGATCAGCATGCCCCCCAGCGAGCGCGACCTGCACGCGTACGTCGATCACCAACTCAACGAAGCCGACCGGCGTCTGGTTGACACCTGGCTGGCCACGCACCCGGAAGCCGCCGCGCAGGTGCGCGCCTGGCAGCACGACGCCCAGTTGTTGCGCGCAGCCCTGGGCGGCGCCTTGCAACAACCGGCCAATCCGGTGCTCGATCCGGCACTAATTCGCCAGCGCCTCAAGCGTCAGTCGCGGCGGCACCTGGCCAGCGCCGCGGTGTTGCTGATCGCGGTCGGCATCGGCGGCTTCAGTGGCTGGCAGGCACGGGAGATGACCTTGGTGCGGTCTTCGATGCTGCCGATGACCGACGCCTTGCAGGCCTATCGTTTGATCGCCCAGCAAGGGATTTTGCCGGCGGACTACAAGGTCGACACTGACGGCGATATGCAGCGTTGGCTCGACCGCTATTTCACTCAGGCCAGTCGCTTGCCGGATCTGAAATCCGCCGGTTTCGAACCGGTCAGTGGCCGCCTGCTCAGCACCGACGAAGGCCCGGCGGCGATGGTCATGTACGAGGACCGCAGCGGCCACAAGGTCAGTTTCTATGTGCGTCCACCGGGGCCGAAGAACACCTTCCTGCCACGCGGCAGCCGCAGCGACGGCGATCTGCAGGCGGATTACTGGTCCGGTGGCGGGTACAACTATGCAATGGTCAGCCCGACGGATTCGCCGGCAGCAAAACAACTGAAGCAATCAATGCAATTCTGAAACTTCCCCCTGTAGGAGCTGCGGCACGCTGCGATCTTTTGACCTCGATGTTAAAAATCAGAAGATCGCAGCGTGCCGCAGCTCCTACAGGGGACTTTGTTGAGTCAAAACCCTACGTCGAGCACGACATTGTCCAGGTAAGTGCCCGCCGGCGGCGTGGTCTGGTCGGTGTAGATTTTCGCGTTGTAATTGAAGATCTGGCTCCCCGTGCCCAGGCCATTTCCCGGGTTGACCTCGGCATCGGTGCTCGACCGGCGCGCGCTGCCAACGCTGCCCCACCGGGTGGTGCCGGCGCTTTTGAAGATGTCGTAGGCCAGATAATTACTCCCGGAAATCATCCGCCGCCGACCGCCAACACTGACCGGGTTCTGCCCGTCGCTCAAACCGACGGTGTAGGCGCTGCCCTTGGTACAGGCCAAATTGATCGTCTGCCCGGTCACCGGGGTAAAAGCGCTGATCACCGGCGCACTGCCGAAGGCAACGTTCGGCGCGGTAATCGTGCAGTCGTTGGACACGGTCAGATTCACCGTCAACGTCGCGGTACCGCTATTGATGTCGCGCCCCAGACAGACACTGCCGATACCGATCCCGGAGCAGTAATTCCAGTTCCAGAAAATGCTCAGGGTTTCCGTATAGACACCGGCGGCAACGTTGCTGCCAATGGTCGTGCCCAGATACAGCGGCACGGTTTTCGGGGTGGTGCCGTTGAGCAGTCCCAAGGCATCGATGATGCCGTTGCGCGCGAAGTCATAGGCGGTGCCGCGAGTCACCGGGTAGCTGGTGCTGTTGTTGGCGTAGATCGTGTAGCCGATGACGTCGCCGGTCGGCCCGAGCAAACCACTCTGGGTCGAGGTGATGGTGGCGTAGAAATGGTCGTTGCTGGTCAGCAATGACAACAGCGAACCGGTACAACTCAACCCGGCATTGAGCGTGGAACTGGGCTGCGTCGTGGTGCGCACGGCAATCGAACTGATCGAACCGAACGCCGCCGGCGTGGTGCTGACCACCGAACACAAGGCCTGCGCCATCCCCGGCAGCAGCAACGCCAGACACAGGCAAATCCGCGCCGCGTTCATTGACACACCAACGGGCCGATCAGCGGCACCTGGCTTTGCTGCATGTCCACAGCGAATTGCGTCTTGCAGGTCTTGCCGTCGGCCAGCGTCACCAACAACGAGTTCTGCGCCTGCAGGTTTTCCAGGTAGACCAGCCCGTCCCAGCCGACCACCGTCTGTGTACCACTCTGCTCGTGCAGCACGCCCGCGCCCAATGGCAGTTCACGTTGCTGCGCATCCACCAGCACGATGCTCGCGGCGATCACCCGGGTCAGTGGAAACTCCAGCAAATAGCCGCTGCCACGGCGTACGGCGATACGTTGTTCGACGTTGGGGCTGCGCACGTTGGCCGGCAGATTCAGCGGATCGATTTCGTATTTGCCGCGGTAGTACGCGCTGCTCCACGGCACCAGCAAATGGCCGTTTTTATCGGTCTGCCCGACCTGCTGGTTTTCGTAGCGCACCGGAATATCAGCGAAACCCTCGGTGCTGACCACTACAAACGCGTCGTCGATGCGATTGGCGGCGAACACCTGGCGGTCCATCCACACCAGCGAGCCACTGGCATCGGCCCAACGGGTCTCGGCCTCGGACGTGCCGTAGACCCCGGCCTGCAACTGCACCGATTGCATACGCCAGGTCACGTCGGCCTGGCGATAGTCGGGACCGTCACCCTTGGCATACCCCAGATTGAAACCGACCCCGCCCTCGGTCGGCACCGAGCGGCTGTAATTGACCCGCTGCTGACTCTGCCCGGTTTTGCTGCGTTCACTGCTGATCGCCAGGCTGCCGCGCAGATCGAACGGGATCACCAGTTGCGCCTGCACTGCCCAGTTGCTGTCGCCGATCTCGCGGTTGGCCGACAGATAGAAGCTGCTGTTGCGCCACAGCGGTTTGCTCCAGCTCAGGTTGAGCAGACGCGTGCGCGAATCGTCCGCCGCGCGCACATCGAAATAACCGGCACCGAGGCTGCCCCAGCGTTCAAGGTTGACGCTCAGGGTCGCCTGCTCGCTGCGCCGGCTGAGGCTGATGTAAGGGCTGTCGATCACGCTCAGGTCGGCGTACTGATCGCGGCGTTGCAGGCGCTGCCAGGAAAAACTGTAGCGTTGGCTGCTGTACTGATAACCGAGACTCAACTGCTCGCCGCCGTCGCCCTCGAACCGGCTCTGACTGATGGCGCTATTGAGTACGCCGAAATTGCCCAGACGCCAATTGCCGCCGATGCCGCCGAGGGTCAGCGAGTCAGCCGCTTCGGCGTGGCTTTCCAGGGTGAAGCTGTCGCTGACACCGTAGCGCAGGCTGCCGGAAGTCACGCCAGGGCCATAGCTGAAGTCCTTCAAGCCGTAATCACGGCGCAACGTACCGGCCGCCACCGAAAAATCACTCAGGCCTTTTTGCAGCAGACTGCTGGTGACATAGAACGGCACCGTGGTCGAGACCTGCCGTCCCAGCGCATCGGTGGTCACCACCACGGCCTCCCCGGCGCCGTTGATGAAGGGAATGTTGGTCAGGGTATACGGCCCCGGTTGCAGGTCGGTGCTACTCGACTTGTAGCCGTTGATGAACAGATCCACCGACGACGGCACCGCGGCCTCGCCGGCGAACTGCGGCAACGGATAAGTCACCAGATCCGGACGCACGGCAAAATCCCGTGAAAATTGCACGCCGCCCAGACGCACTGAATTGCTCCAGGGCAAGGCGCCGCTGATCACGTCCCCGCCTTCGTAGGTGAGCATTCGCTCGTCATCGGAGTAACGCCAGGTGGTGTCGTAGCGCAGGTAACCGTTGTCGAGCGTGCTGACCGAATCCCCGGACAAGGTACGCCGGTACTGCCCGGTATTGGACAACGTGCCCCAGCTGTCGAACAGCCGCAGCTCATTCCAAGCCGCCAGATAAGTGCCGGCATCGTCAGTGTCGTTGAGGTACAAGTCGTAGTTGAACAACGCGCCGAAACTGCTCAGCGCCGGGGTGCGTGGATAGTTCTCGCGGTTGCCGATGAACTGGTCCGGCAACCACTGCGGTGGCACGTCCAGCAGCAGGCGCTGGCCGACACTGTCGTATTCGCTGTGCAGTCCCGGCAAACCGTCGAGATCGACTTCGTCAGCGCTGCCCTCGGGCAATTTCATCCCGGTTTCGCGCAGTGCACTGGCCGGCAGAAACAGATGCCCGTTACGCTGCTGCACCGCCACCACCCGCCCGGTGTTCATCTGATTGACCACCAGTTCCAGAAACAACTGTGCATCACTCACAGCCTCCATGCCGCTGGGCGGCGGCGGCAGTTCGCCGGCCTCAGATGGTTGCACGAACATCAGGCACCACGCGCCGGTCATGAGCCACAACGGACGCTGAATACGACGAGCCCATCCCGGGCTCATACACGCTTTACGTCCGTCAATGGACTTGATCCTCCTGATGCCACTCTTGCCAAAGCCAGTTATCTTTCTCTGGAATTTTGACGACACGATGTAATCATTGTGGCGAGGGAGCTTGCTCCCGCTCGGCGGCGCAGCCGTCGTTAGATCTGTTTAAGCGGGCTACCTGACACTGCGTGCTCGCCTGACTTGGGGCTGCTTCGCAACCCGGCGGGAGCAAGCTCCCTCGCCACAGTAATCCACTCAACACAGGGTCTTGGTTCAGCGTCCCGGCGCAATGCTCTGCACCTGCGCCCCGCCATTGACCCGCACCTGCAACGCCGACTCACTGGCCAACGGCCCCGGTGCCGGCCAGCGCATCACCGCCCTCGGCAACACGTAACCCAGCAAGCCTTCGGCCAATGGTTTGTTTTGTCCGCCCTGTTTGATCGCCACGTCGGTGAGCCGCGCATGCACCGCGCCCTGATTGCGCACCTCGACATACGGCCGGCCGTCCACCGTCACCGTGCGCCAGCTCAGTTGCGGCACACCGATACCTTTGGGATCACGCGGGCGGCTGCTGTCTTCCTTGCTCCACAGCCCCGCGCCGTAAGCAAACAACGGCACCGAATAGCGCATCTGGAAGCGGATCGCGGCGGCGGTCTTGCCGCCCTCGGCAGCCGGCGGCTGGGCGGAAGGGATTTCGTCGATGATGATCCGGTAGGCCAGCTCCTGCCCCGGCGGCACATCCTTGGTCCGGGTCAGACGCACCAGTTGCTTTTGCCCTGGCTCGATCTTCGCTACCGGCGGGCTGCCGATCACGTCGCGCTGATTCTGGTATTGCTCTGCAAAACCGCTCTGGCTCCAGCCGAACACACGGATCTGCAGGTTGGCGGTTTCCGTGCCACGGTTTTCCAGCCACAGCGCACTGGCCTGTTGATCGGCCTCCAGCACCGGATCAATCGGCCAGATCAGCACCGAGCTGGCGGCCTGCGCATGGCCAGCCCCGAGCATGACCAGCGCCAGCAACGCGCCCTGCAACAACGAATGCCCAGACGTAACTGCCCCCATGAACCTGCTCCTTGTCGGCCATTCAAATGTCGCTTTACCACGACAGCTGCACCTGCAACACGTCGCTGTACGTCCCCCCAGGCTGATTGCCCGGCAATTGCACCTGGCCGTAAATCGGCAGGCTGATGTTGTTCGCATCGCTATAGGCCACCGCCACGCTCTGACCGATGCCCAGGCTCTGGCTGTACGCCGCATCGCGAAACAGCGCATACGCCACCCGCGCACTGCCGCTGTTGATCTGCATATGCCGACCGCTGCTGTTGTACTGGCCGCCATCGACGCTCATGTTCAAGGTCACACCGGGGGTGCATTGCAGCTGCACGCCGCCGGTCAATGCCACTTGCACCGTTCCCGTCGCGAGGGCCGAGCGCGAGCCGAAATTCAGCCCGCCGTAATTCGACACCCCGCCAACTACCAGACACCCCGGCGTGATGGTCGCGCTGACCTGGAAGCTCTGGCTGGTCGCCGCCCCCAGCGGCAGCGGCACACTGCCCGCACAGAGCAGGAGCAGCGCGGCACAGCCCTGGCGGCGCATGGCATCAGAACGTCAGTTCGACAGCGACGGTGTCGGTGTAAGTCCCGGCCGGCAGCCCGGCCTTGCCCACCGCCTGACCGTAGATATTCACCGTCTGCGCCACGCCAGTGCTGGTCGCCAGGTTGATCGTGCCGTCGATCGGCAGCAGCTGTGAATGCCCGGCATCGGTGTAGAAATCGTACGGCACGTAGTTGGCGACACCGTCGTACAGCGCACGAGCGCCGCCCGGCGACTGCCCGTCGTGAGCACCGGCGCGCACTTTGACCACCGGGGTCGTGCCGCTGGAACAGAGTATCGACAACGCCCCGCCGCCACCGCCGAGCACTTGCCCGCTGGCGGTGGTGAACAGACTGTTGGCGGTACCGAAGTTCAGCGCACCGAAGTTCAGGCCCGTGGAGCCGCCGGCGCCATTGACCTGACAGCTGCTGATCAGAGTCAGGCTGGCGGTGATCTGGCCGGTGACCGTGGTGGCGGCGTGGGCACTGGAAACCAGCGTCAGGCCGAGCAACGACAAACCTATCCTTGATGCAAACGTACGCATGGTGTCCGTCCTCTACGGGGTTACCAGTCGAGCGTCACCGTCAGCGTGTCGGTATAGACACCTGCCGGTACCGCGCGGGTATTCGCCACCACCGTGCCAAACACCGGAATCGGTATTTGCGCACCGCTGGTGACAGCGAAATTGTGTTGTTGACCAATGCTGTAGCGCTGGCTGCCGGAGGCATCCAGAAAGAGTTGGTAAGGCAGGGTCTGACGCCCGTTGCTCAGGCGGCGGGTGGTGCCGTCACCGTGGCTGCCGCCATCGATGGTGACGGTGAAACCAGTGACCGAAGGATTGCAGGCGACATTCAGCTTGCCGCTGCTGTCGCTGTCGAGACTGGCCTTGATCGGCGCGTTCCAGGTTGGCCCCTGCTGACCGAAATCGAGGGTGCCCAGATTGCTCACCGGGATCGCCGGGGTGGCGCTGTTGGTGACTTCGCACCCGGCGATCAGGATCAGCCGCGCATTGATCTGCCCACTGATCGCCGCCTGTGCGTCGTCAGCGAGCAACAGCAACGTACCCGTGGCGATGACCATCCAGTGCTTGCCTGTCATTGCGTCCGTCCTACTCCTTCAGGATGCCTGCGTACCTTGCGTTCAGCATTGAACGCCCCTTCCCTGCGCAATCCGCCTCCAGCGAATTGCCTGAAAATCTGCACTTACCAGGTCACAGTGACCTTGACCAGATCCGAATAGCGGCTGACCTGCGGCACCTGCGTCAGACGCTCGATTCGTGCATACAGCGGCAGCTCCACCGTGCCGGTGTCCGGCACCCGGCCGCTGACCGGCACGTCCACCACCAGCGGCACCCGGCGCGCCGCGTCCTGATACAGCCGATAGGGAATCGGCTGGCTTCCCGCAGCCCCCGCCATGTAGCGAACCTCACCAACGCCGCCATGCAGGCCACCGTCGACCCGCAGCTGATACGGCGTGTCGGGGTTGCACTCCAGGCGCGGCAGACGTTGGTTGGTCAGTGCCGCACCCAGTGATCCGGCCGGATCATCGAGACGCGCAGTACTGCCGAAATCCAGCACACCCAGTTGTTCGATACCTGCCTCGCGCTGCTGGCCGATCAACTGGCAGCCACGCTGCACGTCAACGCGGACTTCGACCTGAAAATCCGCCGCATGCACCGAGGCCCCCAGCACCCCGAGCAGGCCCATCACCACACGTACAATCACTGTCCCATTCCTTGTGAGGGAACATCCTGGATGACGTTACTGTGTTTCAGGTTAGCAACGGTCGACGAATTCGCCAGTCGATTGGATCCATGGATCTGCCGGGATATGTTTCGAAAGATTGGCAACACGGCGAATTACATCGCTGAAAATAGCTGTACGCTCCGCACAAATCTGTTCAGTGATCGCCCACAGTCGACCAGCCGCGATAGAAGCCGGGCGCAGCCTCTGGTTACACTACGGCGCCGCGCCTCCGGGCGCCGGTCTGATGAACACGGAGTGACTGCACTGTGCCCTCTCGAGCGCCCAAACGATCGCCACTGACCCTACGCTGGTCGGCGCTGCGCCGCTGGTTCGCCAAGGGTCGGCCAGCGCATGCCGGGCATGACGCGAATGCCCAGTCGATCCGCGACTATTTCCGGCACAAGGCCCAGGGCCAGGGTTACACCCTCAGCCACAGCCAGCAGCGGGTGATCGATTGCATGGCGCAGCAGGCCAGCCTGTTGTTCGGCGCCAGGCCGCAAACGCCGCCGAGCCTGTACCTGCATGGTGCGGTCGGACGTGGCAAGAGCTGGCTGCTCGACGGTTTTTTCCAGGCACTGCCGACCGCGCAGAAACAGCGCGTGCATTTCCATGAATTCTTTGCCCGGTTGCATCAGGGCATGTTCAACCATCACGAACAGGACGACGCTCTCGGCGTGACCCTCGACGAGCTGTTAGACGATTGCCGGGTACTGTGCTTCGACGAATTCCATGTGCATGACATCGGCGATGCGATGCTCATCACCCGTCTGTTCAAGGCCTTGTTCCAGCGCGGCATCCTGTTGCTGGTGACCTCCAACTATCCGCCGGAAGGCTTGCTGCCCAACCCGCTCTATCACGCGCGCTTCAAACCGGTGATCGAATTGATCAACGCCCGCATGCAAGTGATGGAGGTCGGCGGCCCGCACGATTACCGCAGCCAGGCGAGCAACCATGCGCATCAGTTATTCACCCAGGGCCACTATGTGTGGCCAGCCACCGCAACCCAGCGCCAGACCTTGAACCTGCCCGCGCAGGACGCGCCGGCGATTGCCTTGCCGGTGGGCATCCGGCACTTGCAGGCACGGCTGTGCGAAGGCCGCACCGTCGGTTTCACCTTCAACGATGTGTGTGAGCAACCAACGGCGGTCATGGATTATCTGGAGCTGTGTAGACGTTTCGATCACTGGATCATCGATGATCTGCCGGAACTGGGAGAGTGCCCGATCGCCGCGCAACAGCGCTTCATCAACCTGATCGACGTGCTCTACGACCAGGACAAACACCTGATCCTGCTCAGCCGCTTGCCACTGCGCGATGCGCTTGGCGGCAATGCCATCGACCTGGCCCGCACCCGCAGTCGTTTGGGGCAGTTGCAGGAAATCCACTGATCCTATTGAACACCATTGATCACCACTGTGGGAGCGAGCTTGCTCGCGAAAGCGGAGTGTCAGTGACGAATCACTGACTGACAGGACGCCTTCGCGAGCAAGCTCGCTCCCACAGGGTTTCCGGTGTTATCGAGGGTCGGGTCAATGCAAATCCAGCCATTGCCGTTATCATGTCGCCCATTCCGAGCGCCCGGCGCTTCTTTCCCTTGATAGTGAACATCCCCATGCACACCCTTGCTCAATTGCGCGCCGGCGAGTTGTCGGGCATTACCCGGCTGGATCTGTCCTGCGGCCTGACCGAGTTTCCCCGGGAGATTTTCGAACTGGCCGATACGCTGGAGGTGCTCAACCTCAGCGGCAACGCCCTGAGCAGTCTGCCCGATGATCTGCATCGACTGACCCGGATGCGCATCCTGTTCTGCTCGGACAACCGCTTCACCGAGGTGCCGGAGTGCGTCGGAAAATGTGCGGCGCTGACGATGATCGGCTTCAAGGCCAACCGCATCAGCCACGTGCCGGGCGCTGCATTGCCGCCGCTGCTGCGCTGGTTGATCCTGACCGATAACTGCATCGAAACCCTGCCGACCGAACTGGGCGAGCGCCCGTACCTGCAAAAGTTGCTGCTGGCCGGCAATCGCCTGCAAGCGCTGCCAGCCTCCATGAGCCAGTGCCATCGCCTGGAGCTGATCCGCATCGCCGCCAACCAGATGCGTGAACTGCCGCAGTGGCTGCTGACCCTGCCAAGCCTGACCTGGCTGGCGTACGCCGGTAATCCGCTGGAAACCGAAGCCGACGCCGCCGCGCTGGAAGCCACGCCCCTGATCGACTGGTCGGAGCTGCGTCTGGAACAACGCCTGGGCGAAGGCGCGTCGGGGGTGATTTCCCGGGCGCAGTGGCAGCGCGCCGACGGCTCGCAAGTGCCGGTCGCGGTGAAACTGTATAAAGGTGAAATGACCAGCGACGGCTCGCCGCTGCACGAGATGAACGCCTGCATCACCGCCGGCCTGCACCCGAACCTGATCCGCGTGGAGGGCCGTATTCACGGGCATCCTGATGACCAACAGGGACTGGTAATGCAACTGATCGACCCAAGCTTTCGCAACCTGGCGGCGTTGCCGAGCCTGGCGAGCTGCTCACGGGATGTCTACGCAGAGGATTGCCGTTTCAGTACCGAGGTGGCCTTGAATATTGCCAAGGGCATCGCTTCGGCTGCCGAACACCTGCATCAACAGGGCATCACCCACGGCGACCTCTACGGCCATAACATTCTGTTGAACGATCAGGGCGATTGCTTGCTCGGGGATTTCGGCGCGGCGTCGTTCCATGCCACCACCTACAACCTGGAAACCCGGGCACTGCAACGCATCGAAGTGCGGGCGTTCGGGGTTCTGCTCGGGGAATTGCTGGCGCGCGTCGACTCGGGGTTGAGCGATGAACGACGCGAGGTGCTGCAAGCGCTGGAGCAGCATTGCTGTCAGCCAGATGTGCTGGCGCGGCCGGGGTTCAGCGAAGTGATTGAGGTGCTGGAAAAGCTGTAACTGACACAAATCCTGTGGCGAGGGAGCTTGCTCCCGCTGGACGGCGAAGCCGTCCCAAAAACAACGACTGCTATGCAGCCGAGCGGGAGCAAACTCCCTCGCCACGGTTTATCTTTGCAGCAAATCAGCCCGCCAGACCGACAAACATGTCCTGCACGTCGTCGTGGTTGTCGAGGCCTTCGAGGAACGCTTCGACTTCAGCCATCTGCTCGTCGCTCAGGCCGCTGACCGGGTTCTTCGGCTGGTAGCCGAGTTTGGCCGACAGCACGGTGAAGCCTTGCTCAGGCAGGGCTTTCTGCACGGCGTCGAGGTCGGTCGGATCGGTCAGGAACAGGGTCGCGCCCTCTTCACCCGGCTCGAAGTCCTGGGCACCGGCTTCGATCGCGGCCATTTCCGGATCGGCGTCCGGGGTGTCCGGCGATGCTTCGATCATGCCGACGTGGTTGAAGTCCCACGCCACCGAACCGGAAGCACCCAACTGCCCCTTGCGGAACGCCACGCGGATTTCCGCAACGGTGCGGTTGATGTTGTCGGTGACGCACTCGACGATCAACGGAACCTGATGCGGTGCGAAACCTTCGTACGTCACACGGTGGTATTGCACGGTTTCGCCCAGCAGGCCGGCGCCTTTCTTGATGGCGCGGTCCAGGGTTTCCTTGGGCATCGAGGCTTTCTTGGCCTGTTCGACCACCAGACGCAGGTGTGCGTTGGTGGCGGTATCGGCACCGTTGCGGGCAGCGATGGTGATTTCTTTCACCAGTTTGCCGAAGATCTTGCCCTTGGCGTTGGCTGCCGCTTCTTTGTGTTTAACCTTCCACTGTGCGCCCATTACTCACTCTCTTGATCTGTGGCGCCGAGACATCTATTGGCCGACGCGTGGCGCCAAGTTTATACGGCCTAAAGTCGGCAATCGACCAAAAAAATCATTGTTGGATCGACATCTTCACCACGACTTGTAGGGCGATTCTGAAAAGCCCACCAGCCATGACCATTCGTGCTCGCGTTTTCGTACCCTCTGCCGTCCGTATTGCCCACAGAGCCCGTACGAATGCTCAATGACAAGGATAGCCCGTTCACCCTGACCCTGACCGACGGCCCGCTGTGCCTGCCGGTCTTGCGTTTCAGCGGCACGGAAGCACTCAATCAGCCGTTTCGCTTCGAGATAGAAGTGATCGGTCTGGCGCCAGCGTTGCCCCCCGGCAGCCTGCTGCGCCAACCCGCGTTCCTGCGCCTGGGTACCGATCACGGGATTCACGGCCTGATCCACAGTGTCAGTTGCGAGCATCGCGCCAGCCACCGCATCGGCTACCGGCTGATTCTGGTCCCGATGCTGTTGAATCTGCAGCAGTCGCCGCGGCGCCGGGTCTTCGTGCAAACAAGCGTGCCGGCGATCCTTGCGCAACTGCTCGAAGAACATCAACTGCCAACGGACAGTTACCGGATCGAGATGAGTGTCGGCCAATACCCGCCACGAGAATTTTGCCTGCAATACGAGGAGAGTGACCTGGCCTTCGTGCAACGGCTGTGTGAGGAGGAAGGTATTCACTATCACTTCGAACATCACCCGAACGGGCATGTGCTGGTGTTTGCCGATGACAACCTGAGCCTGCCGCAGGAGCCGCTGCCAGTGCCGTTTGCCGTTGCCGACGACACGCCGTCACCACGCATCAGCACGCTATTACAGCGTCATGACGCGACACCGGTCATGGCCGCGCCCGGCATTCGCAACCGGGGCCAGGCGGTCATTACCGCAGACGCGGCCAACCACCCCGTGCCCGCGCTCACACCGCTGAACCTGTCGAGCGACCAGCGTCACTCCGAACAACGCAGCCGCCGCCATCTGCAGCGTCAGCGCTGCCAGTCGCGCACGATCCGGGGATCCGGCGACTGCAGCGCGTTGCGCAGCGGGCATCTGTTGCAGATCAGCGAACACCCGATCAATGCCTTCAACGAGCAATGGCTGATCACCGAGCTGCACCATCAGGGCCAGCACCCCTCGATCCTCGATCCGACAACCGACGTGCATCGCTATCGAAACGACTTCAGCGCCCTGCCCTGGTCGAGCGATTTTCGCCCGCCCCTGGCGCAGCCGCGCCCGAACATCGGCGGCTATCACCTGGCACGAGTGCTGGGATCGCCCGGCCAGCCCGCGCCACTGGATGACCGCGGGCGCATCGGCGTCAGCCTATGGCCTGCGCAGACAGCCGAGTCTGCGTGCCTGTGGCTGCCGATCGCGCTGACCGGCACCGGCCGGCTCGCCGCCCACCAGCTGCCCCGCGCCGGCAGTGAGGTGTGGGTGAGCTTCCTCGACAGCGACCCGGATCGACCGATCCTCTGCCTCGCCAACCCGCGTTCCGCACCACCGAACGAAACGCCACCACCGCGCGACAGCAGCCTGTTGCTCGATTGGCTGCTGCATGGGGCCGATCCGTAAGCGACGCAGACATTGGAATTGAGTACAGCTGCCGAATACTGGTTGACTCGGAGGTCGCTATCGCGAGCAGGCTCACTCCTACAGGTGGATTGGGTGCGGGCAGTTGGAGATTAGTCGGCTCGCAGGCCACCATCGCTGGCAAGCCAGCTCCCACAATTGGATTGGGTGTATTCAGCATGAGATTGGCCGGCTGTCGAGCCAACTCCCACAGAAGAGCTAAAGCCAAGCGCATGCTTTTCACCACTCAATGGCCGAGTGTCAGCTCGCCGAAAGCTCTTGATCTTGCCGTGCCGGCCCCTTCGGCAGGCTGAGTGGAGGGGTTTATCCGGGGGTGGGAGCGCAGCGACCGTTTGGCGCAGCCAAACACATCGAGAGGAGGTGCAGCGAAGCCAACCGTAGGCGATGCCCCCGGATGAACCCCGTAACGAAGGAACCCGAGCCTAAGCGAGGGCCGTACGCCGGGGCCAAGCCTTTTGGTTACTTTTCGGCGTCTGGAAAAGTGACCCGCCGTAAGGGCGGAACCCTAAGCAGCCGTTACCGCAGCAACGGATATGTACTCAGTAACCCAAAAGAACGCAGCTCTCGCCAGCCCCCAATCACCCCTTGTCAGCCTTCCCCGCCGCCGCCGCAAACTTCGCCAACCGCACATCCAGATGCCGCGGCCGCCGCCCATGATCCTCAGCCCGCTCCTTGCGCCGAATCGCATTACGCACCATCAACGACCCCAGATACCGAATCGGCTCCGGCGGAAAATACCCCAACGGCCCATTCACCAAGGGCGAACGGGTCCAAGGGTTATCGAGCCCCTGCACCAACGAGGCAAGAATCTGCCCGCCCATGTGACAAGGCCCCACGCCACTGCCGGAATAACCAAAACCATAAAACACATTGCCACTGGCACTCATCTGCCCAAAAAACGGCAACCCGGTCACCGAACGATCCGACGGTCCATTCCAGGTCGCATCCACCTTGACCCCGGCAAACGCCGGAAAAAACTCCCCAAGGCTGCGCTTGAGCACATCCGCATAAGGCGATGGCTGATCGAACACCGGCAACATCCGCCCACCAAACGCGAACGTGTTGCCACCCTTGCCGAGCATGATCCGCCCGTCCGGGGTGTTGTGGTAGTAGTGCACGAAAATCCGCGAATCGAGCACCGTGACGCCGCTGGTCAAACCGATGTCCTGCAACAGATCCGGGCGCGGTTCGGTGATCAGCATGTCGCTGGAAACAATTGCCACGCTGCGCTCGAACTGCGGAAACGCCCGGGCCATCCATGCGTTCATCGCCAGCACCACGCGGTCGGCGATCACGCTGCCATTGGCCGTGTGAATGCGCGCCGGACGGCCCTCCTCCAGGCCGGTCATCGCCGTGTTTTCGTGGATTTTCACGCCAAGCTGCAACGCCACCCGACGCAAGCCGCGCACCAGTTTGCCCGGTTGCACACTGGCCGCCGCCGGTGAGAACCAGCCCTCCAGATGCTTGGCGGAACCGGCCATGCGCTGCACGTCGGCCACCGGGCGCTGGGTGAAGGAGTTGATGCCGTTGCGATCCAGCGCCGCGATCACTGCGTCGGTCGAACCGACCTGCGCCTTGTTGGTAGCGGTGTACAGCGTGCCGTCGAGGCGGTAATCGGCGTCGACGCCGAACTGCTCGCAGAACTCGCCGATGGCGTGGATGCTGCGCTCGGACTCCTTGACCAGGCGCACCGCTTCCTCGACGCCGAACAGCCGCTCAAGGGTGAAATACTTGGCAGACCACGACAACGCGCAACCACCGTTGCGCCCACTGGCACCGGCACCGCAGATGTCGGCTTCGATCAGCAACACGTCGAGTTCCGGGTTCTGCTGCTTGAGCATGATCGCTGTCCACAACCCGGTGTAGCCGCCGCCGACGATGCACACGTCAGTGCGCACTTCGCCTTGCAGCGGCGGGTAAGTCGGGGATGGGTCGGCCTGCAAGGCTTGCTCTAGCCAAAACGGTCGCATGGGATTCTCCAGTCAGATGGCCACGACACAGCCTGCCGCGAACGCCGCAGCAGGCCGCGAGGCGAGGGTTTCAGTTACGCAGGGGTTTGATGGTCAGCGGGCAATTGGGAATGGACGCACGCGGCTCCATCACTCCGGTCGGGCGGCTGTTCCAGTGCGGAATCAGCACCAGCGCCGAGAACAGCGCGCAGCCGGCAAAGACGATGAACACCGTCACCGAGTCGAAGTAGCCCGGCAGCAGCCCGCCAAGTACCGCGCCCACCGAGCCGCAGCCGTTGACGAAACCCGCCGCCGTGGCGCCGGCCTTGGCCTTGCCGAAATCGATGGCCGCCGCGCCGCTGATCATCGAGTCCGGCCCGTACAGGGTCAGGCCCATGACAAACAGCAGCGCCACCACCAGCATCACGCTGCCGGTGTGCAACGCGCCCATGAACAGCGCCAGGGTCACGGTCAGTGCCAGCAGACTGAGGACGCAGGCCGGCATGCGCCGAGCACCGAACAGTTTGTCCGAGGCCAGACCGATCATGATCGGCCCGAGCAACCCGGCCAGTTCGAACGAAGTGGGAATGATCGCCGCGCCGACCTTGCCGACACTGGGCATCTGCTCAAAGACGATCACCGGCCCCCACAACAGAATCGCGTAACGCGCCGGTTTCAACATGAAATACGCCAGGCCCAGCACCAGCACCGTGCGGTTGCGCAGGATTTCCTTCAACGGCTCCCAGACGCTGAGCTTGCTGTTGGCTTCGGTTTCTGCGGCACTGAGTTCCGGCTCCGGTTCAACCGCTGGCAAACCGACGTCTTCCGGTTTGTTGCGCTGAAAGATGAAGAACAACACCGCCACAGCCGCAACCACCACCGCGCTGGAAATGAACGCCGCGTGCCAGGTGCCCATCAGCGTGTACGCCCACCAGCCGGCGAACGGCGAGGCCACCAGACCACCGAACGCATAGCAGGAACTCCACAGACCGAGCACACGCCCGCGCTGTTCGGCGGGGAAGAAACTGCCGAGGTTCTTGCACAATCCTGACCAGCCGGTGGACTGCGCCAGCCCTTGGATCAGCATGCACGTGGCGAAGATCGGCAGCGTGGCGAAGCTGCCCATCACCAACGCAGCGCCGGCGGAAATCAATAAGCCGCCGAGCACCACGACCCGTGGGCCGAAGCGGTCGGCGAGCATGCCCCAAGTGAATTGGCCGATGGCGTAGGCCGCCAGATAGATCGCATCGAGGTTGGCCATGGCCATCTTGTCGAGCATGAAGGTCGGGTCTTCGGCGATGCCCAGTTTGGCCACCGAAAACGCTTTGCGGGTGAAGTAGAAAGCGGCGTACGCGAGCCAGGTGACAGCGAAAATCTGCATGCGCCAACGCGCAATGGTGCCGATGTGCTTGTTCATTGTGGTTCTGACCTCAGGATGTGAGTGTGCCGGCAGAATCGTTAAGTAAACGCCTGTGTTTTTTATTGTTGAGCACTGCGCCAGCGCCCCATCCCTATGGCGATAGCGGTCAGATGAGTCCTGTTGTTGCACGCACAGGCTCATCGCCAACCTTGCGGCCCGAGCGGGCAGTCAATGATGGCGTGAGCGGATCAAAGCAATTACTGTTTAATAAATAAAATCGATTTATCGTATTTCACACATAAGCTCAGCTTGTTACCGGAGGCTGCATGTCGGTGTCCCACGCCCAGCTCAAAGCCTTCCACGCCGTGGCCGTGCATGGAAGCTTCACCAAAGCCGCCGAACGGCTTTTTCTCACGCAACCGGCGATTTCCGACCAGGTGCGCAAACTCGAAGAACGCTTCGGTGTGTTGCTGTTTCATCGCAACAAGCGTTCGGTGCGCCTGACCGATCTGGGCGAGCGCCTGCTGGCGATCACCCAGCGGCTGTTTGTGATCGAGGCTGAAGCTCAGGAACTGCTGCAGGAATCCCAGGCGTTGCAGACCGGCAGCTTGATCCTCGCTGTGGACGCCCCGGTGCACGTGCTGCCGCAGATTGCGCGGTTCTGCGAGCGCTACCCGGGGATCAACGTGAAGATCGAGACCGGCAACACCGATGAATCGCTGTTTCGCCTGTTCAACTATCAGGCCGATCTGGCGCTGCTCGGGCGGGATGTCACTGATGAACGCCTGCTGTGCGTGCCGTTGCGCAACGACCCGATGGTGGCGTTCGTCTCACGCCATCACCCGTGGGCCGAGCGCGAGTCGATCTGTCTGGCTGATCTCGATGACACGCCGCTGGTGCTGCGCGAACACGGCTCGGTGACCCGTCAGACCCTCGAAGAAGAAATGGCCCGGGCCGGGTTTCGTATTCGCCCCGCGATTCAGGTCGAGGGCCGGGAAGCGGCGCGTGAAGCGGTGGTGGTGGGGATTGGTGTGGGGGTGGTATCGGCAGCGGAGTTTGGCGCGGATTCACGGGTGTGCGCGTTGCCGATCACCGATTGCACGCGGCGGTTGACCGAGACGCTGGTGTGCTTGCGTGAACAGAGTTCGCGGCGGGTGGTGGCGACGTTTCTCGAGATGGTGCGCGAAAGCCTTGTGTAAACCGTATGGCCCTTTCGCGAGCAAGCTCGCTCCCACAGGGTTCTCGGTCGTTCACACATTATGTACACGCCACAGTACCTGTGGGAGCGAGCTTGCTCGCGAATGAGGCGACGCGAATTGTCAAACTGGCGCCAGACCGAAGAACGCCTGAATCAGGCGCAATTCCCGCCGCCGCTCCATACAGCCGATCATGTGCCGATTGACCAGCCCGTCGCCGACAATCGGAATCGCCACCACCCGCGGGTCATGGCTGACTTCTACCGACGACACCACACCCACCCCCAATTCCGCTGCCACCGCCTCGGTCACCGCCTCACGGCTGTCCAGTTCCAGCAGAACCCGCGGATTGACCGTCGCCTGCGCACACGCCTGATCAAAGGTGCGCCGGGTGATCGAACTCGGTTCGCGCAACACCATGATCACCTGATCCAGCTCATTGAGCTTCACTTCGCCGGCACGCTGCGCCCACGCATGCGCCGCCGGTACCAGCGCGCAGATCCGCGATTCGCTCAACGCTTGCAGATGCAGGCCCTTGCGCGGTTCGACCTCGGTCAGCACCGCCACGTCGGCATGCTCGGACAACAGCGCGGCGAGGGTTTCCTGCGCATTGCCCAGACGCAGGTTCACCGTGATTCCGGGATAGCGCGCACGCAGGCTGGCGAGCATCGGCATGACCATGTGCGGGCCGTCCGCCGCCACCTCCAGACGCCCGGTCAGCAACTGACGGTTGGCTTCGAGCAGGGTCTGCGCTTCTTCGGCCAGACCGAACATGGCGCGGGTGATCGCCGCCAGTTTGGTGCCCTCCTCGGTCAGCTCCACCCGGCGTGCGGTGCGACGCAACAAGGTGATCTGGTAGTGCTCCTCCAGCGCCTTGATGTGTCCGGTGACCGCCGGCTGACTGATGAACAGGCGCGCGGCGGCGCGGGTGAAGCTGCCTTCCCGGGCCACGGCGTCGAAGGCGCGCAGCTGGAACAGATTCATGGATAACCCTCACTGATGGCTGGCATAACAACAAACAATTTGATTGATAGACCGCCGAATTGCAACGTATGCCCCGTAGCTTCATCCCACAGCGCTTTCGCGAGGACACACGAATGAGTACTGCCGCACCCATCCTGCTCACTCCCGGCCCGTTGACCACCTCGGCCCGCACCCGTCAGGCAATGATGGTCGACTGGGGGTCATGGGATGACCGCTTCAATCAACTGACCGCCAGCCTTTGCGAACAATTGCTGGCGATCCTCAACGGCGCCGCCACGCATCACTGCGTACCGTTGCAGGGCAGCGGCACCTTCGCCGTCGAAGCGGCCATCGGTACTTTGGTGCCGCGTGACGGCAAGGTGCTGGTGCTGATCAACGGCGCCTACGGCAAACGTCTGGCGAAGATCTGCGAAGTGCTCGGCCGCTCGTTCAGCACCTTCGAAACCGCTGAAGACGAACCGACCACCGCCGCTGACGTCGACCGTCTTCTGCGCGCCGACCACGACATCACCCATGTCGCGCTGATCCACTGCGAAACCAGCACCGGCATCCTCAACCCGTTGCCGGAAATCGCCGACGTCGTGCAGCAACACGGCAAGCGCCTGATCATCGATGCCATGAGCTCGTTCGGTGCGCTGCCAGTGGACGCGCAAAAAGTGCCATTCGATGCGCTGATCGCCGCTTCGGGCAAGTGTCTGGAAGGCGTGCCGGGGATGGGTTTTGTTTTCGCTCGCAAGGAATCACTGGCTGCTTCTGCAGGAAACTCGCATTCGCTGGCGATGGATCTGCATGACCAGCACAGCTACATGCAGAAGACCGGCCAGTGGCGTTTCACCCCGCCGACCCACGTGGTCGCGGCGCTGCACGAAGCGTTGCTGCAATACAACGAAGAAGGTGGACTGCCTGCTCGCCATGCGCGCTACGCCGCCAACTGTCAGGCGCTGATGGAAGAGATGAGCAAACTCGGCCTGCGCAGCTTCCTGCCGGCAGCGATCCAGGCGCCGATCATCGCCACCTTCCATGCCCCGCAAGATCCACGCTACCAGTTCAAGGACTTCTACGAACGGGTCAAGGCCAAGGGTTACATCCTCTACCCCGGCAAACTGACCCAGGTCGAAACCTTCCGCGTCGGCTGCATCGGCCACGTCACCCCGGACCAGATGCGCCAGGCCGTGGCGGCCGTGGGAGAAGTGCTGCGCGAGATGGAAGTCCTGGAGATCTAAGCCGCACCAAAATCCCTTTGTAGGAGTGAGCCTGCTCGCGATTGCGTTTCAGCATTCACCGACGATGGCGACTGACACACCGCTATCGCGAGCAGGCTCACTCCTACAGTTTGAATCGCATTCCAATACAGGATTCTGACCAACATGAACTACACCAACCCAAGCAAACTGCAAGCCGCCATCCTCGACTGGGCCGGCACCGTGGTGGATTTCGGCTCGTTCGCACCGACGCAGATTTTCGTCGAAGCCTTCGCCGAATTCGACGTTCAGGTGTCCATCGAAGAAGCCCGTGGCCCGATGGGCATGGGCAAGTGGGACCACATCCGCACGCTGTGCGATCAGCCACAGGTCGCCGAGCGTTATCGCAAAGCCTTCGGCCGCACCCCGACCGATGACGACGTGACCGCGATCTACAACCGCTTCATGCCGCTGCAGATCGAGAAGATCGCCGAGCACTCGGCGCTGATTCCCGGTGCGCTGGAAACCATTGCCAACCTGCGTCAGCAAGGGATCAAGATCGGTTCCTGCTCCGGCTACCCGAAACAAGTGATGGACAAGGTCGTGGCCCTCGCTGCCACTAATGGCTACGTCGCCGACCACGTGGTCGCCACCGACGAAGTGCCGAACGGTCGCCCATGGCCGGCTCAGGCCCTGGCCAACGTGATTGCGTTGGGCATCGATGATGTCGCGGCCTGCGTGAAGATCGACGACACCGTGCCGGGCATTCTCGAAGGCCGTCGCGCCGGGATGTGGACCGTGGCGCTGATCTGCTCGGGCAACGCGCTGGGCCTGGACTACGCCGGCTACCGGGCGCTGGGCAGCGATGAGCTGGCCAGCGAACGCAAACGCATCCATGCGCTGTTCGCCGACTCGCGCCCGCACTACATGATCGACACCATCAGCGACCTGCCGGAAGTGATTGCCGACATCAACAAGCGTCTGGCCAACGGCGAGATGCCGCAATCGAGCTGATCGCGTCTATTCGTCAACACAACAAAAAACGCCAGGGTCTTCGCGACACTGGCGTTTTTTTTGGCTAAAGCCCTGACTCAGCGCAGTGAAACTCCGATCAGCCTCAGGCAAATCCGCCAAAGCGGATTACAGTTAAAGCATGCCGTCGCGCAAGAACGGCACGTGGCGACCCTGATCTGTGAGGAAATACCGTATGCCGTGGACAAGTTCCGAATCCCGCTACAGCACCGTGTCCGTGCTGCTGCACTGGCTGATGCTGCTTCTGTTGATCCTGGTGTACGCCAGCATGGAGCTTCGGGGGATCTTTCCCAAAGGCAGTGGCGGCCGCACGCTGATTCGCGAAGTGCATTACATGCTCGGCCTGACCGTGTTCGTGCTGGTGTGGTTTCGCCTGGTAGCGCGCAGCATCGGCCCGGCACCGAAAATCTTCCCGGCCTCGCCGCAATGGCAAACCCTGCTGGCGCGGGTGATGCACTGGCTGTTGTACCTGTTCATGATCAGCATGCCGATTCTTGGCTGGCTGATTACCAGCGCCGAGGGGCATCAGGTGATGTTCTACGGTTTCGATCTGCCACTGCTGGTTCATGAAGACAAGGCTTTCGCCAAGCAGGTGGAGCACTGGCACGTGTTGATCGGCAATACCGGCTACTGGCTGATCGGCCTGCATGCGCTGGCGGGGCTTTATCACCATTATGTGGTGGGCGATAACACCTTGTTGCGGATGATGCCCAAGCGCGGTTGAACAACACCTCGGTGCAATTCCCCTGTGGCGAGGGAGCTTGCTCCCGCTGGGCTGCGCAGCAGACCTGAATGCAGAAAATGTGGTCTGTCAGGCAGACCGTATTTGCTGGATCAACGACGGCTGCGCCGCCGAGCGGGAGCAAGCTCCCTCGCCACAGAAGCTCAACTGCAGGAGATGAATCCTCGCCGCCCCTGCAAACCGCCCGTGTGCACAAAGATCAGCCGGGTGCCTGACTCGAATCCCCTCGCTTCGATCCGCTCCTTGAGCGCCAACAACGCCTTGCCGGTATACAACGGCTCCAGCGGTATGCCGCTCCTGCGTTGAGTAATCTCGATGAATTCAAGCAACTGCTCATCAACCTTGGCGAAGCCACCGCGGCTGGCGTCGAGCAGCTCGTAGCCGGCAGCAGCGACACCGGCCTCTTGCATAATCGCCTCAACCTGCGGCGCCACGCCATGATCCTCCGGCACCGCCAGCGCGCCATACACCGGATGCGCACCCGCCTCGGCGAGCACCAACCCTGCCAGGGTCGTCCCGGTGCCGCACGCCAGCCACCAGCCATGGTAATCGCTCCAGCCCAGCGTGCTCAGTTGCGAACTCACCTGTTGCTTTAGCACCTTGCAGCCCAGCGCACCGGCCAATCCGCCGCCGCCCTCCGGCACTGCGTGCAGATTCGGGTACTGTGCCTGCCAAGGCTCCCAGAACCCGGGCTCATGTCGCGCCCGATAGCCGCCGTAACCGAGCCAGTGCAGGTGCATGCCGAACGCCTGCAGATCGGTAACCGTCGGCGTTTGCTGTGGATGGCCACGCAACAGCCCGACCGTTTCGAAACCCAGACGCTTGCCTGCCGCCGCCAGTGCATGCAGATGATTGGAATGCGCACCACCAAGACTGATGATGCCCTGCGCCCCGGCGCGGTCGGCGGCCTTGAGATGCTCGATGAGTTTGAACCATTTGTTGCCGCTGATCAGCGGGTCGATCCGATCCAGACGCAGGATGGCGACCTCGATTCCGGCGATGGTGAGCCAGTCGAGTTGCAGCCATTCGAGGGGGGCTTGGGGTAGCCAGTTGGGGGGAGGAAGAAGCATGGGCGACTGATCATTCTGGGCAGAGGCCCACATTCTAGTCGCGCATAAGCAGCCATCGCGAGCCGGCTCACTCCTGCATTGGCTTGATGGTGCTCACCGAATCAGTGAACAACACAAACACTGTGGGAGCGAGCTTGCTCGCGAAAGCGGAGTATCAGCCAATACATATGTCGACTGACACCACGCCTTCGCGAGCAAGCTCGCTCCCACAGGTTAAGCGGCGTAGCTTAAAGTTCAGCGGCGAGACGCGAGCCCTGGTTGATCGCGCGCTTGGCATCCAGCTCCGCCGCCACATCGGCGCCACCGATCAGGTGCACGTTCTGCCCCGCCGCGATCAAACCATCCTGCAGCTCGCGCAGTGGATCCTGTCCGGCGCAGATCACGATGTTGTCCACCGCCAGCACTTGCGGCTCGCCGGTCTCGCCGATGCGGATGTGCAGGCCTTCATCGTCGATTTTCAGGTATTCGACGCTGTTGAGCATCTGCACCTGCTTGTTCTTCAGACCGGTGCGGTGAATCCAGCCAGTGGTCTTGCCCAGACCATCGCCGACCTTGGTTTTCTTGCGCTGCAACAGGAACACTTCGCGAGCCGGCGCGTGCGGCGCGGCTTTGATCCCGGCCACACCGCCACGTGCTTCCAGGTTCGTGTCGATGCCCCACTCCTTCCAGAACGCCGTGCGATCCAGACTGGTGGCCACGCCTTGGTGCACAAGGAACTCGGAGACGTCGAAACCGATACCGCCGGCGCCAATCACCGCGACGCGCTTGCCCACCGGCTTGCGCTCGAGGATCACGTCCAGATAGCTCAGCACCTTGGCGTTGTCCACGCCCGGAATCGCCGGAACACGCGGCGCGATACCGGTGGCGAGGATGATTTCGTCGTAACCGCCTTCAACCAGTTTCGCCACATCGACACGAGTGTTCAGGCACACCTCGACATTCGTGGTCTGCAACTTGCGCTTGAAGTAGCGCAGGGTTTCGAAGAATTCTTCCTTGCCCGGCACACGCTTGGCAATGTTGAACTGGCCGCCGATTTCGCTGGCCGAATCGAACAGGGTCACCTGATGACCGCGCTCGGCGGCCACGGTCGCGGCGGACAGACCGGCAGGTCCGGCACCGACCACAGCGATTTTCTTGATCTGCTGCACCGGCAAATAGTTGAGCTCGGTTTCATGGCAGGCACGCGGGTTGACCAGGCAACTGGTGAGCTTGCCGCCGAAGGTGTGATCGAGGCACGCCTGGTTGCAACCGATGCAGGTGTTGATTTCGTCGGCACGGCCTTCAGCGGCCTTGTTGACGAAGTCCGGGTCGGCGAGGAACGGCCGCGCCATCGAGACCATGTCGGCATCGCCTTCGGCGAGGATCTGCTCGGCGATTTCCGGGGTGTTGATGCGGTTGGTGGTGATCAGCGGAATGTTCACCGAACCACGCAGCTTGGCGGTGACCTTGCTGAACGCCGCGCGCGGCACCTTGGTGGCGATGGTCGGGATCCGCGCTTCGTGCCAGCCGATGCCCGTGTTGATGATGGTCGCGCCGGCCTGCTCGATGGCTTTGGCCAGGGTCACGATCTCTTCCCAACTGCTGCCGCCCTCGACCAAATCGAGCATCGACAAACGGAAAATGATGATGAAGTTCGGGCCGACCGCTTCACGCACTCGACGGACGATTTCCACCGGCAGGCGCATGCGGTTTTCGTAGCTGCCGCCCCAGCGGTCGGTACGGTGGTTGGTGTGCGCGGCGAGGAACTGGTTAATGAAATAGCCTTCCGAGCCCATGATCTCCACGCCATCGTACTCGGCGCTCTGCGCCAGCACCGAGCAGGTGACGAAATCGCTGATCTGTTTCTCGATGCCTTCCTCGTCCAGCTCCTTGGGCTTGAACGGGTTGATCGGTGCCTGAATCGCACTCGGCGCGACCTGTTTCGGGCTGTAGGCATACCGCCCGGCGTGAAGGATCTGCATGCAGATCTTGCCGCCCGCCTCATGCACCGCGCGGGTGACGATGCGGTGCTTGAGCGCCTCTTCCTCGGTAGTCAGCTTGGCTGCGCCGGAGTACACGCCGCCCTCGTCGTTCGGGCCAATGCCGCCGGTGACCATCAGGCCGACACCGCCACGGGCGCGCTCGGCGAAGTACGCTGCCATACGTTCGAAGCCGCCCGGTTTTTCTTCAAGGCCGGTGTGCATCGAGCCCATCAGGGTGCGGTTGCGCAACGTGGTGAATCCCAAGTCCAGCGGGGCCAACAGGTGCGGGTAATGAGCGGCGGTCATCGGTAACTCCACAACGAGCGATCACGGAAATTGCGGGAGCTCTGCGTCCCCCGTCAGTCATGTTCGACAGACTAAGAGTCGCACTGCTGTCACTCAATGACCGAAACTGACAACTTATTGATCCAAATGCGCAGCGCCCCTTGGCAAGCGCCGGCATGCGCCCTACCCTAGTCGCCACACCCTGTACCCGGCTGTTGTTGGTTTTCATGCGCAAACTTCTGTACCTGTTTTTCTCCATGGCCATCGTTGCCGCCCTGACCACCTACGCCATGTGGGCGGCGGACCGGCCGGCGGGGCATTACCTGTCGGACTTGCGCATCAAACTGGCGGTCGATCAGGGCACGCCCGCCGACCGCGGCAATCTGCTGGGCATCCAGCCGGAACTGTTTCCCACCGACTACCAAAGCCCGGAACGCCTGCACCGCAAACTCGCGGCCTATCTGCAGCAGGCCCAGGATCAGGGGCTGCTGAACGAAAAAACCGTGGTGGTACTGCCCGAGCATGTCGGCACCTGGCTGATGATCAGCGGCGAGAAAGACGAGCTGTATCAGGCGCCGACCCTCGTCGAAGCGATGAACTGGCTGGCGGCGAGCAATCCGTTGCTGTTTGCCCGCGCCTGGCTCACTGCCAAGGGCGAAAATCGCCTCGACGACGCGCACCTGCGCATGAAGTCCAAAGCCATGGCCAAGGATTACCAGGCGTTATTCGGTGGTCTGGCCAAGGAATTTCACGTGACCCTGGTGGCCGGCTCCATCGTGCTGCCCGAACCGAGTATTCGTGATGGACAGCTCAAGCCCGGCAGCGGTGCGCTGTTCAACAGCAGCGTGGTATTCGGTCGTGATGGCGTGCCGCTGGGCCAGCCCCAGCGGCAGATGCACCCGATCTTCGAACAACGTGACGTGATCGGAAGCGAAGACGAGCACGCGATCAACGTGGTCGAGACCCCGGCCGGGCGTCTGGGTGTGCTGATCGGCAGCGACAGCTGGTACCCGGACAACTATCGCCGACTCGACGAGCAAGGCGCGCAACTGGTGGCGGTGCCGGCCTTCGTCGTCGGTCACGACACCTGGAATCAGCCGTGGGCCGGCTACAAGGGTTCGAGTACACCGGGGTCGGTCAGCCTCAAGCCTGGGGAAATCAGTGAAGGTCAGGCCTGGCATCGCCTGACACTGACCGCGCAACCGCCGAGCAGCCGTGCGATCGCCGGCATGAGCGTGTTCCTGCGCGGCCAGTTCTGGGACAAGCCCGGTTCGGGGCAAAGCTTTCTCAGCAGCAATGGCCAGCAATTCGCCGATGGTGAAGCCCGTGGCGCACGTTTGCTGAACATCTGGTTGTAAGCCATGAAGCCGCTGCCGATGCGCCTGGGGGATCTGTCGGTAGGTTTCGTGCATAGCCTCGCTGATGCCGTGCGCAGCCATGGTGCCGATCCGCAACCGCTGCTGGAACAATATGGTCTGGATGCCGCGCGACTGGCCGAGGCCGGCGCGCGGCTGTCGATCCCGCGCTACATGCGTCTGGGGCACAGCGCGATTCAGTTGACCGGCGATCCGGCGCTGGGCCTGCGCATGGGCCAGCTCAGCCGCTTGAGTCAGGCCGGGCTCGCCGGGGTCACCGCCGCACAAGCGCCGACCGTGCGTGAGGCCGCCCGTTGTCTGATCCGCTTCGAGCCGCTGTACGGCTCCAACTATCGCGGCCAATCGAGCTTTCACGAAGATGCCCATGGCGCTTGGCTGCGCTTTTATTCGATCAGCCCATACAACGCCTATAACCGCTTTGTGGTCGATTCGATCATCGCCGGCTGGCTGCATCAGCTGTCCAGCGTCGGGCGCGAGCCACTGCGGGCCGAACGCATCGAAATCGAATTTGACGCGCCGGACTATCGCGACGCCTACAGCGTGCTGGGCGACTGTCCGATCCAGTTCGGCGCTGAGCGCAATCAATTGCGCCTGAACCTGAACAGCCTCGCACAGCGTAATCCCGAGCACTGCCCGAGTACCTGGCGGCATCTGCTGCAATTGTGTGAACGGGAACTGGAGCAATTGACCCGCACCCGCAGCCTGCGTGAACGCATCACTCAGCTATTGGGGCCGTTGCTCAATGGTGGCCGGGAACCCGACCTGGAAGAAGTGGCGGCGCGCCTGAAGCTGCCGACCTGGACCTTGCGCCGCAAACTGGCCGAGGAAGGCACGCAGTTTCGCGCGATCCTCAATGACACCCGCCGTGATCTGGCGATGACCTACATCCGCGACACCGAACTGGCGTTCGGCGAGATCGCTTACCTGCTGGGCTTTGCTTCAGCCGAGGCGTTTCAACGCGCCTTCAAGCGCTGGAGCGGCCAGACCCCCGGCGAGTTTCGCCGCAGTCATCGCAAAACCGCCTGACGCCTTAAAGCTCGGTGGCGTCTTCGGCCGGCTCTGGCTGATCCAGTTCATACGCCTGGTATTCGAGCAGTTCTTCTTGATAGTCATCCATCGTGTGGTCCCCCTGCTGCCCGTTTGAAAATAGCCCGATCAACTGACCAGTGCCTCGAGCCTAGCGTGCCCGTATGAAGGAAAAGTGACATCGCGCCTTCATGAATAAAACGTAGCAGGTGGTCAGGAATTTATCGCGGGATTTTTGTCAGGGGAATGTAACGAGCTTTCATGCGCCGCAGAAACACCTGTGGGAGCAGATTTGCTCCCACAGGGTTTCGCACCGGGCTTACTGCATTGCCGGAATCGGCTCGGACGGTGGCGGGATATTGCTCGGGTTGGCCGGCGGCGTAATCGTTTCGCTGGCCGGTGCTGGTTCAGCACTTGGTGCCGGGGTGATCGGCGCAGACTCCGCAGGCGGCACCACGGGTTCGGAACCCGTTGACGTCGGCGCAACCGGGGCCGGCGCCGGGGTCGCTGCCGGGGCTGCCGGCGTCGTGGTCTGAGCTGGCTCGACAATCCCGGCTGGCGGCGGCGCAGGCGTTGCCTCTACCGCCGGCGCAGGAGTTGCCGGCGCTACAGCGGCAGGCTTGGGCTCCGGCACCCCGAGATCGGTCTTGGGTTTTTCTTCGATGTGCGCAGCTTTCTTCGCATCGGCTGGCAGAAACAGTTCAACCAGGGTGAAGAAACGCTCGTAGAACTTCTGCGAGGTCACGGTTTCGCTGGCGACCTTGACCATCGAATCGTCGGAAGAGCCGATCGGCATCGACACCGAACCCAATACGCCGACCCCGAGGCTGGCGGAGTTGTTGGTCTTCTTCAGCGCATAGCGATCCTGCAAGGCGTTGGCGAACACCGTGGCATGGTGCTTGGAGCTGCCGTCTTCGGTACACACCACATTGAAGCTGATCTCCATGTGGGTTTCACCGGTTTGCTGGAAGCTTTTGTGGCCACTGATGAGTTTCGGGTCACTGCTGGTGATGATGTAGCCCTGGCTGAGCAACGCACGACGGGCCGCCTCGCAACTCGCGGTGTCAGCCACCGGATAATTGCGCGAGAACGTGCCGGAATCATCGAAGTTCTCATGCTCATAGATCGGCTTGTCCTTCGAACAGCCAGCAACAGCGGTCAACAACAGCGCCAACCCAACGACACGCATGGGAGTTGAAATCAACATTGAACATCCTGAGGGAAAACAGTCCGGGGCGTATTGTGCAACAGAACTTGGCCCTGCGGCGCGTGGATTGTGTCTTAAAGCCGTTACAACCCTATTGACCATTGTTTGCCGGAAAAAGTCGCAGCGACAAGTGATCGATGAAGACGCGCAATTTGGCGGTGGCATGGCGGCTGGAGGGCCACAACACCCAGAACTGACCGGTGTGTTTCATATGCGCATCCAGCACACGCTGCAAGCGCCCGTGCGCTACGTCCTCGTGGGTCATGAAATCCGGCAGGCAGGCGATACCCATCCCCGCCAGGGCCGCATGATGGACGGCTTCGATGGAAGTGGTGACGAGCCGCGTCGGCAAGCTCGGCTCCGGCGCGCCCTCCTCGCCAATCAATGGCCACGGCTCCAGCTTGCCGGTGGCATGAAAGGTGTGCCGCAAGCAGGCGTGCTTCGCCAGATCGGCGGGGATCTGCGGTACGCCGCGCTGCTGCAGATACAACGGGCTCGCCACCAGCACCATGTGAAACTCGCCCAAGGGCCGCGCCATCAGCCGTGAATCTCGTGGTTGACCGGTACGAATCACCGCATCGAAGCCCTCCTCCACCACGTCGACCATGCGATCGGTCAGGTCCAGATCCAGCTCGATCTGCGGATACCGCGCCATGAACTCATTCATCACCGGCATCACCAGGCCATGTACTTGCGGCAGGCTGATGCGCAGTTTGCCATGGGGCTGCGAGGCGGAATCGCAGAGTTCGAACTCGGCGGCTTCCACCTCGGCAAGAATCTTGCGACAGCGCGCGAGGAACAGCGCACCCTCGCTGGTCAGGGTGATGCTGCGGGTGGTGCGATGAAACAGCCGCACGCCGAGTCGCGCCTCCAGCCGGGCAATGCTTTTGCCCACCGCCGATGACGAAACGCCCTGCAGCCGCCCCGCCTCGGTAAAACTGCGAGTCTCGGCGACCTGAACAAACACCGAAATACTGCCCAGACTGTCCATTTCACCTCTCCGACTTACGACATCCGTGTCCGATATGTTCGGAACCGTAAACCATTTTTCCCCAATGCGCAGCGCCCTAGCCTATGGCCTTCACTCACTTCGGCACATGGACGCTGACTCATGAACGATGCACAACTGACTTCGGCCCTCACCCGGCCAGTCGAAACCCACCACCGATTACCCCTCGGCGCCCTGCTGGCCCTGGCTACCGCTGGCTTCATCACGGTGCTGACCGAAGCCATGCCCGCCGGCCTGCTGCCACAAATGAGCGCGGGGCTGAATGTCTTCCAGGCACTGATCGGGCAACTGGTCACCCTGTACGCGATTGGCTCGATGCTCGCCGCCATCCCGCTGACCATCGTCACCCGCAGCTGGCGTCGCCGGCCATTGCTGCTGTCAGCCATCGGCGGCTTCGCCATCGCCAACAGCATCACCGCCCTGTCGGAGTGGTACTGGCTGACATTGATCGCACGCTTGCTCGCCGGAGTATTTGCCGGGCTGCTGTGGGCGTTGCTGGCAGGCTATGCCAGCCGCATGGTCGCGCCACACCTGCAAGGCCGCGCGATCACCGTCGCCATGCTCGGCGCACCGCTCGCCCTGTCGCTGGGCATCCCGGCCGGCACGCTACTCGGCACCTTGGTGGGCTGGCGCCTGAGCTTCGCGGTCATGACCGCACTGACGCTGCTGCTGGTGATCTGGGTGCGCTGGCAAGTACCGGACTTTGCCGGAGAACACGTAGGAAAACGCCTGCCCCTGCGTCAGGTCTTTACCCTGCCCGGGGTGCGATCGGTGCTGTTCGTGACCCTGTCCTACGTGGTCGCCCACAATCTGCTGTACACCTACATCGCCCCGTTCCTGCAACCGTCTGGACTTGGCGGCGATATCGACCGAGTGCTGCTGGTGTTCGGCCTGGCCTCGGTGCTGAGCCTGTGGATCGTCGGCAGCCTGATCGACCGCTGGCTGCGCGAGCTGGTGCTGATCAGCACGCTGCTGTTCATGCTTGCGGCCGTCGCCCTGGGCCTGTGGCGAGAATCGCCGGCCGTGGTGTACACCGCTGTCGCCGTGTGGGGTCTGGCGTTCGGCGCAATGCCCTCACTGCTGCAAACCGCCTCAGCGAAAACCGCCGCAGAAGCTGCCGATACGGCGCAGTCGATGCTGGTAACCCTGTGGAATGTCGGGATTGCCGGGGGCGGCTTGGCGGGTGGTTTGCTGCTGGGGAATCCGGGAGTTGGGGCCTTTCCGTGGATTGTTGTGGGGTTGCTGGTTTTGACTTTATATGCGGCGCTCAGGGCTCGGGGCTATGGGTTTGTGTGATTGGGAGGATGGGATGTTTGTCTCTGCGGGGCCGGGTGGCTGGTCGGCCGTCTTCGCTGGCAAGCCAGCTCCAACAATTGATTTGCGGGTAGTCAGTCAGAGACAGGTCGGCCCGCAGGCCGCCATCGCCGGCAGGCCAGCTCCCACAAGATCAAGATCAAGATCAAAAGATCGTCCGAACGCGGCCCGAGCCTTCGGCAGCTCCTACACAGGATGAGCGTTAGCTCGGCTGCAGCTCTTGATCTTGCCGTGCCGGCCCCTTCGGCAGGCTGAGTGGAGGGGTTTATCCGGGGGTGGGAGCGCAGCGACCGTTCGACGAAGTCGAACACATCGAGAGGAGGTGCAGCGAAGCAAACCGTAGGCGATGCCCCCGGATGAATACCGTAACGAAGGAACCCGAGCCTAAGCGAGGGCCGTACGCCGGGGCCCAGCGTTTTGGTTACTTTTGGGCGTCTGCAAAAGTGACTCGCCGTAAGGGTGAAACCGCCAGCCGCAGCACCCGAAGCAACGGATATTCACCCAATCCACAAGAGCATGGTCGACCCGAAGGCCGCCAAGCTCAAAACCCAAGCCCCAAAAAAAACCCCGACCATAAGATCGGGGCTTTCCAGTTACCACTCAGTCAACCATCAATACCGCTTGATGTCCGCCTGACTCTCCAACTGTTTACGGAACGCCGCAAAATCCTGCTGGCCTTCACGCGAAGCCAGGAAACGACGGTACTGCGCCTTCTCTTCATCAGTCGGCGCTACTGCTTCATTCACACCGTCCAGACGCACAATCATCAGACTGCCGTCCTGCAAGGTCACGCTGCTGAACGTCGGCTTGCCCTTGGCCGCCGGTTTAGGCATGCGGAACAACGCCTGCAGCACAGTCGGGTCAACCCCTTCCTGAGCGCGGGTTGCCGCCGTCACAACCTTCCAGTTCTGGCCATCAACCGCCTTGTCCAGCGCAGTCTTGCCATCGCGCAGACTGGCGATCAACTGGTCAGCCTTGGTCTTGGCCGCAGCGCTGGCATGCTCTTTGGTCAACTGCGCACGAATCGCCGTGTTGACGGCTTCCAGCGGCAATTGCTCAGGCTTCAGATGCTCCTTGGCGCGCAGCACCACCACGGTTTCCGGATCCAGCTCGATGCCGGTGCTGTTGGCGTTTTCTTCCAGCACTTCCTGGCTGAACGCAGCCGTCACCACCGCGCGGTTGGCGGCGATGCCTTCGCCACCTTCACGGCCGAATGGCTTGGAGGTGTGCACAGTCAGTTTCAGATCTGCTGCAGGCTGGGCCAGGTCAGACGCTTCGAACGCCGAATCTTCCAGTTGCTTGGTCGCCTCGACAAAACGCTGCTCAACCTGTTGAGTCTTCAGCTCGCGGGTCAGCTTGTCTTTCAGGCTGGCCAGGGTCGGAACTTCCGGTGCTTCAACACCCAGCAGCTTGATCAGGTGATAGCCGAAATCGGTACGCACCGGCTCGGACACCTGGTCCTTGTTCAGCGAGTACAGGGCTTTCTCGAAGGCCGGGTCATAGACGCCAGGACCGGCGAAACCCAGGTCACCGCCATTGTTGGCAGAACCCGGATCCTGCGAGAACTCCTTGGCCAGCACTTCGAATTTCTCGCCCTTGGCCAGACGCGCCTGGACTTCTTCGATCTTCGCCTTGGCCTGAGCGTCGGTGGTCTTGTCGTTGACTTCGATCAGGATATGCGCGGCACGGCGCTGTTCCGACAGGTTGGCGATCTCTTTCTGATACGCCGCCTGCAGATCTTCGTCCTTGACCGCAACCTGGTCGAAGAACGAGGACTTCTTCAGCTCGACGTAATCGACAACCACCTGCTCAGGGGTCATGAACTCTTTGGCGTGCTCGTCGTAGTAAGCCTTGACCTCATCGTCGGTCAGCTTGACCGCGGCCGGGTCGGCCTTGACGTTCAGCGAAGCGAAGTCGCGGGTCTGTTTTTCCAGACGGGCGAATGCCAGCACTTCGGCGTCGGTGACGAAGCCGCTACCGGCAACACCGGCGCGCAACTGACCGATCAGCATTTCCTGAGCCAGCATCTGGCGGAATTGCATGCGGGTGTAGCCCAGTTGACGAATCACCTGGTCGAAACGCTCGGAGCTGAACTTGCCGTCCACCTGGAATTCAGGGGTCTGCAGGATCACCTGATCCAGTGCACCTTCGGAGAAAGCGAATTTCGATTGTTCTGCGCCTTGCAGCAGCAGCTTGCGATCGATCAGACCCTTGAGGGCCGATTCGCGGAGCATTTTTTCGTCAAGCAAGGAAGCATCGAAGTCCTTGCCCAGCTGTTGCATCAGCTGACGGCGTTGCATGTCAACGGCCTGGCTCAGCTCGTTCTGGCTGATTTCTTCACCATTGACCTTGGCCGCATCGTTGGTGTGCGTGGTGGCCTTGAAAATGGCATCGAAACCGGTCAGAGCCATCAGTGCAACGATGACCCCGATAATGGTCTTGGCAATCCAGCCTTGTGAATTGTCCCTGATATTCTGCAGCATGCGTCCCCCAGAAACGGTTGAACTTCAAAATTAGGCAACCGTGGAGCGTGGGTAGAATCCGGATAGAAGAAAGGCGCATCCGAGGATGCGCCTTCTCGTAACTGGCGGAGCGGACAGGGCTCGAACCCTCGATCCCGGCGTTACAGGCGGCTGTTCCAGCGACCTGCTCTACCGCTCCGCTGCCAAGTCAGGCATGACCCCGACCCGGATGGGTAAAAACCTGAAACAAACTTGCTTAGTTGACAGCTTCTTTCAGTGCTTTACCGGCTTTGAAACCTGGCTTTTTAGCAGCAGCGATTTCCAGCGTCTTGCCAGTCTGTGGGTTACGACCGATACGAGCTGGACGATCAGTCACGGAGAACGTGCCGAAACCTACCAGAACAACGGAGTCGCCAGCCTTGAGAGCGCCAGTGACGGATTCGATTACAGCGTCCAGCGCACGGCCAGCAGCAGCTTTCGGGATATCAGCGGATGCAGCGATAGCATCAATCAGTTCCGACTTGTTCACTCTAAGTCCCCTTATATCTATTTTGAGATGATTCTAAGTTTTTTGGTGAAAGCAAAAACAGTGCTGAATGGCCTACAGACACTTAAGAGCCGCTTTATAACAAGGGCTCTAAAAAGCTGTCAAGGAAGCCCCCCAGGCAAAAACGTATTAATGCGTGCTAATTCTTTCCTTTGAATCAGACTCACGTTTTTCGTCCTTGGAAACTATCTCCGGAGCCACATCCGGCAAGGGCTCCGGCGCGTATTGCAGCGCAATTTGCAGGACCTCGTCAATCCATTTAACCGGTTTAATCTGCAGATCCTGCTTGATATTGTCAGGAATCTCCTTCAGATCGCGCACGTTTTCTTCCGGAATAATCACAATCTTGATTCCGCCGCGATGAGCCGCGAGCAGTTTTTCCTTCAGACCGCCAATTGCCAGCACCTGACCCCGCAGAGTGATTTCACCCGTCATGGCGACATCGGCGCGCACCGGGATCCCGGTCAAGGCCGACACCAGAGCCGTGCACATGCCCACACCCGCGCTAGGACCGTCCTTCGGGGTCGCCCCTTCCGGCATGTGAATGTGGGTATCGCGCTTCTCGTGGAAGTCCAGAGGAATGCCCAGGCTCTTGGCACGGCTGCGGACAACCGTCAGCGCGGCAGTGATCGATTCGACCATTACATCGCCCAGCGAACCGGTCTTGATCAACTGACCTTTACCCGGTACCACAGCGGCTTCGATGGTCAGCAATTCGCCGCCCACCTGCGTCCACGCCAGGCCAGTCACCTGACCGATCTGATCCTGTTGCTCTGCCAGACCGTAGCGGAATTTGCGCACACCGAGGAAGTGCTCCAGCAGGTCAGCTGTCACTTTCACCGAGAAACGTTTTTCCAGCGCGTGCTCTTTGACGGCCTTGCGGCAGACCTTGGCGATCTGCCGTTCAAGGCCACGCACACCGGCTTCGCGGGTGTAGTAACGGATGATGTCGCGGATCGCTTCCTCGTCGAATTCCAGTTCGCCTTTCTTCAGACCGTTGGCGGCGATCTGCTTGGGCGACAGGTACTTGACGGCGATGTTGATCTTTTCGTCTTCGGTGTAGCCCGGCAGACGAATGACTTCCATCCGGTCCAGCAGTGCCGGCGGGATGTTCATCGAGTTCGAGGTGCACAGGAACATCACATCGGACAGGTCGTAATCGACTTCCAGATAGTGATCATTGAAGTTGTGGTTCTGCTCCGGATCGAGCACTTCCAGCAACGCCGACGCCGGGTCGCCACGCATGTCGCTGCCCATTTTGTCGATTTCATCGAGCAGGAACAGCGGGTTGCGTACGCCCACTTTTGTCATCTTTTGAATCAATCTTCCTGGCATCGAACCGATGTAAGTCCGACGGTGACCACGAATTTCCGCTTCATCACGCACGCCGCCGAGGGCCATACGCACGAATTTGCGGTTGGTCGCATGGGCAATCGACTCCGCCAGCGAAGTTTTACCCACGCCAGGAGGACCGACCAGGCACAACACCGGGCCACGAATCTTTTTCACGCGCTTCTGCACGGCGAGGTATTCAAGGATACGTTCCTTGACCTCTTCGAGGCCGTAGTGATCGGCATCGAGAATGTCTTCAGCACGCGCCAGGTCGAGACGTACCTTGCTTTGTGCCTTCCACGGCACCTGCACCAGCCAGTCGATGTAGGAACGCACCACGGTGGCTTCAGCGGACATCGGCGACATTTGCTTGAGCTTGTTCAGCTCGGCGGTCGCTTTGGCCAGGGCATCTTTCGGCAGGCCGGCAGCATCGATGCGCTTTTTCAGCTCTTCGATTTCGTTGTGACCTTCGTCACCGTCGCCCAGCTCTTTCTGAATGGCCTTCATCTGCTCATTCAGGTAGTACTCGCGCTGGCTGCGCTCCATTTGCTTTTTGACGCGGCCGCGAATGCGTTTTTCGACTTGCAGCAGATCGATTTCGGCATCCAGCAAGGCGAGCACGTGCTCGACCCGGGCCGACAGATCGATGATTTCGAGGATTTCCTGCTTCTGCTCGATCTTCAGCGCCATGTGCGCGGCCATGGTGTCGACCAGACGACCCGGCTCATCGATGCTGTTGAGCGACGACAGGACTTCAGCCGGGACTTTCTTGCCCAACTGCACATATTGTTCGAACTGCGACAGCAGGCTGCGCACGAACACTTCGGATTCGCGCTCGGCGGCGTCGACTTCGTCGATCAGCGAGACCTCGGCGCGGCAGTGCCCGTCGACTTCGCTGAAGCGCTCTACAGCGCCACGCTGCTCGCCTTCGACCAGAACCTTGACGGTGCCGTCCGGCAGCTTCAGCAGCTGCAGCACAGTCGCAATCGTACCTACGCGATAGAGAGCGTCTTCACCGGGATCATCGTCAGCCGGGTTTCTCTGGGCCAGCAGCAGGATCTGCTTGTCGCCCGTCATCGCTGCCTCGAGGGCTTCGATGGATTTCTCGCGCCCCACGAACAGCGGGATAACCATGTGCGGATAAACCACGACATCACGCAATGGCAGGAGAGGCAATTCGATGGTTGTCTTCATGATTTCGCCTCTACGGCGGCCATATGGCCGTAATCAGATGGAATTAAGCTTGAAGCCAAGATGGGGGCTGCCTTGAAAAAAAACAAGCGCAAAGCGGATGTAAAAAACGACATAAAAAAAAGAGGCCCGAAGGCCCCTTCTTTGTTCCGGCAGTGTGGACGCTTACGCGTCCGGCGCTGCCTTGGCCGTCGGCTCACTGTTTTCGTAGATATACAGTGGCTTGGACTTGCCTTCGATCACACTTTCATCGATGACGACTTTGCTCACCTCGGACTGCGAGGGAATTTCGTACATCGTGTCGAGCAGCACACCTTCGAGAATCGAGCGCAGGCCACGGGCACCGGTTTTACGTTCCAGGGCACGCTTGGCGACCGATTTCAGTGCGTCGGTCCGGAACTCCAGATCCACGCCTTCCATCTCGAACAGCTTGGCATACTGTTTGGTCAGAGCATTTTTCGGCTCGGTGAGGATCTGCATCAGCGCAGCCTCGTCGAGCTCGTCCAGCGTCGCCAGGACCGGCAGACGACCAACGAATTCCGGGATCAGACCGAACTTGACCAGATCGTCAGGCTCGACTTCACGCAGGGATTCACCGACTTTCTTGCCTTCTTCCTTGCTGCGCACTTCTGCGTTGAAACCGATGCCGCCCTTGGTGGAACGGTTTTGAATAACCTTTTCCAGACCGGAGAACGCACCACCGCAGATGAACAGGATGTTACGGGTGTCGACCTGCAGGAATTCCTGCTGCGGATGCTTGCGGCCACCTTGCGGCGGAACGGAAGCGACCGTGCCTTCGATCAACTTGAGCAAGGCCTGCTGCACGCCTTCACCGGAAACATCGCGGGTGATCGACGGGTTGTCGGACTTGCGGGAAATCTTGTCGATTTCGTCGATGTAGACAATGCCCATCTGGGCCTTTTCCACGTCGTAATCGCACTTTTGCAGCAGCTTCTGAATGATGTTCTCGACATCTTCACCCACGTAACCAGCCTCGGTGAGGGTGGTGGCGTCGGCGATGGTGAACGGAACGTTCAGCAAGCGGGCCAGTGTTTCGGCCAGCAGGGTTTTACCGGAGCCTGTCGGGCCGATCAGCAGGATGTTGCTCTTGCCGAGTTCGACGTCGTCAGCCTTCTTGTCACGCTGATTCAGGCGCTTGTAGTGGTTGTACACCGCTACGGCCAGAACCTTTTTCGCACGCTCCTGACCGATTACATACTGGTCAAGGATGCCGCTGATTTCTTTAGGCGAAGGCAATTTATGCGCGCTGCTTTCGGCCTGTGCTTCCTGCACCTCCTCGCGGATGATGTCATTGCACAGGTCGACGCACTCGTCGCAGATAAAGACCGAGGGGCCGGCAATCAATTTGCGCACTTCATGCTGGCTTTTGCCACAGAAGGAGCAATAGAGCAGCTTGCCGTTGTCCTCGCCGTTGCGGGTGTCAGTCATTCGTTCGATCCAAATCCGATAGGCTTGCAACACAAGATGAAGGCTATTGCGGGCTTTTTCAAGCCCGCTGGTGGTCGGACCTGCCGACCCACCTTATTTTGAGCTGCTTATTTTACGCAGGACGCTGGTTGATGACTTCGTCGATCAGACCGTATTCCTTCGCAGCTTCTGCACTCATGAAGTTGTCGCGGTTGGTGTCGCGCTCGATTTCTTCAAGCGTACGACCGCTGTGCTTGGCCATCAGCGTGTTCAGACGCTCGCGAATGAACAGGATTTCCTTGGCATGGATTTCGATATCCGACGCCTGGCCCTGGAAACCGCCCAGTGGCTGGTGAATCATCACACGCGAGTTCGGCAGGCAGAAACGCTTGCCTGGAGCACCGGCCGTCAGCAGGAATGCACCCATGCTGCACGCCTGACCAATGCAGGTCGTCGATACGTTTGGCTTGATGAACTGCATGGTGTCGTAGATCGACATGCCCGCTGTCACCGAACCGCCCGGGGAGTTGATATAGAGATGGATGTCCTTGTCCGGGTTTTCCGCTTCAAGGAACAGCAATTGCGCACAGATCAGGTTGGCCATGTAGTCCTCTACAGGACCCACCAGAAAGATTACGCGCTCCTTCAGAAGGCGCGAGTAGATGTCATAGGCGCGCTCGCCACGAGCAGATTGCTCGACAACCATCGGGACCAGGCCGCCGGCGGCCTGGATATCAGAGTTCTGCTGAATATACGAATTACGGAACATGCTCTGCAGTCACTCCCAAATAGTTATGTCTTGAATACGCATAAGCCAGCTCGAAGGCTGGCTTATGTGTGTACTTCTTAACGCAAAAACAATCAGTCGGCTTTTGGAGCTTCTACCGGCTTGACCGCTTCTTCGTAAGAGACCGATTTGTCGGTCACGCTAGCTTTCTGCAGAACAGTATCCACAACTTGTTCTTCCAGCACAACCGAACGAACTTCGTTCAGTTGCTGCTCGTTCTTGTAGTACCAGGACACGACCTGCTCAGGTTCCTGGTAAGCCGAAGCCATTTCCTGAATCATTTCACGAACGCGGGCTTCGTCAGGCTTCAGGTCGAACTGCTTGACCACTTCAGCCACGATCAGACCCAGCACTACACGGCGCTTGGCTTGCTCTTCGAACAGCTCGGCCGGCAGTTGGTCAGGCTTGATGTTGCCGCCGAACTGCTGAACAGCCTGCACGCGCAGACGGTCAACTTCGTTGGACAGCAGAGCCTTAGGCACTTCGATCGGGTTGGTGGCCAGCAGACCGTCCATTACCTGATTTTTTACCTTGGATTTGATGGCCTGACGCAGCTCACGCTCCATGTTCTTGCGAACTTCGGTGCGGAAACCGTCGATGCCGCTTTCCTTGATGCCGAATTGAGCGAAGAACTCTTCGTTCAGCTCTGGCAGCTTAGGCTCGGACACGGTGTTTACAGTCACGGTGAACTCAGCGGTTTTGCCGGCCAGGTCCAGGTTCTGATAGTCCTCTGGGAAGGTCAGGTTCAGAACGCGCTCTTCGCCCGCTTTGGCGCCAACCAGGCCTTCTTCGAAGCCCGGGATCATGCGACCGGAACCCAGCACCAGTTGAGTGCCTTTGGCCGAACCGCCAGCGAATACTTCGCCGTCAACCTTGCCAACGAAATCGATGTTCAGCTGGTCTTCGTTCTGAGCGGCACGGTCGGTCACTTCAAAACGGGTGTTCTGCTTGCGCAGGATGTCCAGCATCTTGTCCAGATCAGCGTCAGCCACGTCAGCGCTCAGGCGCTCGACAGTGATGCCATCGAAACCGGCAACGGTGAACTCAGGGAACACTTCGAATACGGCAACGTATTCCAGGTCCTTGCCAGCTTCCAGCGACTTTGGCTCGATCGAAGGCGAACCGGCAGGGTTCAGCTTCTGCTCAACCACAGCTTCGTAGAAGGAGGACTGGATGACATCACCAACAGCTTCCTGACGAGCGTCAGCACCGAAACGGCGCTTGATTTCGCTCATTGGCACTTTGCCTGGACGGAAGCCAGCAATCTTGGCCTTTTGGGCAGTCTGCTGCAGACGCTTGTTGACCTGGCTCTCAATGCGCTCAGCCGGCACGGTGACGCTCATGCGGCGCTCAAGAGCAGTAGTATTTTCAACAGAAACTTGCATGGATATTCCTCGTTGCACAGACGTTAGCCGGCCGTTTCCGACCCCAGAATCAAGGGCATGCATTCTAGTGGGTCAAACTCAAGAAGTCACCCTACTGGAAACGGGTAAAAAAACAGCAGGCCATTTATAGGTGTGAATGCAGCAATGCACTCCACCCCGAAGACGAATAAAGACCAACACGCCAGGGCTCTGTTTCAACCGCTTCTATATATAGAAGAGACCGCGAGCCATCTCCCTGACGGCTGATCCCGTGAACATTGCCGGTGGTCGGCGCAACGGATGCAAATCCGTGAACACGACGAATGTCCTGCCCTTGGACCCGAAACCCGACACAACAAACCACATGCCGTAAAACAAAAAAGGCGCCAGACTGTTAAATCTGGCGCCTTTCGAAATATGGGGTGGACGATGGGGATCGAACCCACGACAACGGGAGTCACAATCCCGTGCTCTACCAACTGAGCTACGCCCACCATATTGCGTCACAAAAAAGCCATTCAACTTCTTTGCTGAACTTCATCAGGCCTGCGGCATGAATGAAGCTTTAATTGGTGCGGATGAAGAGACTCGAACTCTTACGCCTCGCGGCGCTGGAACCTAAATCCAGTGTGTCTACCAATTCCACCACATCCGCAGATGAAGCTTTTAAAGCAAAGGCGCCAGACTGTTACATCTGGCGCCTTTCGAAATATGGGGTGGACGATGGGGATCGAACCCACGACAACGGGAGTCACAATCCCGTGCTCTACCAACTGAGCTACGCCCACCATATCGCGTTACTTGTGCCAAAGCTGCCTAATGGCGCACCCGGCAGGACTCGAACCTGCGACCATCCGCTTAGAAGGCGGATGCTCTATCCAGCTGAGCTACGGGCGCCTTGTTAATCTGTACCCTTGGAGGACTACAAACTAAGTGCTTTCCAGTCTCACAGAACCGTAATTCCGCTCGACCTTCTTAACCAGTGCTAGGCTGTGCCCGACAAGTGCGACGAATAGTATAGAGCGACCTTAAGGTCGTCAAATCTTTTTTGAAAAAAATTCATTTAATTAAAGGAGTTAGGGGAATTTGCTGACCAAGCGCCTTTGCCCTCACCGCCTGACATGCGAGAATGCGTTCTCTTTTTTTCCCCTCTCGATGGTTAATCACGCGCAATGACTGCACAACTAATCGACGGCAAATCGATCGCCGCCAGCCTGCGCCAGCAGATCGCCCAACGAGTTGCCGAGCGTCGCCAGCAAGGCCTGCGCACTCCCGGCCTCGCGGTGATCCTGGTCGGCAGCGATCCTGCCTCTCAGGTTTATGTCTCGCACAAGCGTAAAGACTGTGAAGAGGTTGGCTTCCTCTCTCAAGCCTACGACCTGCCTTCCGAAACCACTCAAGAAGCGCTGACCGATCTGATCGATCGCCTCAACGACGACCCGGCCATCGACGGCGTGCTGCTGCAACTGCCGCTGCCCGCGCACCTGGATGCCTCCAAACTGCTGGAGCGCATTCGCCCGGACAAAGACGTCGACGGCTTTCATCCTTATAACGTCGGCCGCCTGGCCCAGCGCATTCCGCTGCTGCGTCCGTGCACCCCAAAAGGCATCATGACCTTGCTGGAAAGCACCGGTGTTGACCTTTATGGTCTCGATGCGGTGGTGGTTGGCGCCTCCAACATCGTCGGTCGCCCGATGGCAATGGAACTGTTGCTGGCCGGTTGCACGGTGACCGTCACCCATCGCTTCACCAAGGATCTGGCCGGCCACGTCGGTCGCGCTGATCTGGTGGTGGTCGCCGCCGGCAAGCCGGGTCTGGTCAAGGGCGAGTGGATCAAGGAAGGCGCAATCGTGATCGACGTCGGCATCAACCGTCAGGACGACGGCAAGCTGGTCGGTGACGTGGTGTACGAAACCGCCCTGCCCCGTGCCGGCTGGATCACTCCGGTGCCGGGCGGCGTTGGCCCGATGACCCGCGCCTGCCTGCTGGAAAACACTCTCTACGCGGCAGAAACCCTGCACGCCTGAGGCGTAATTTCAGCAAGAAAAGAACCCCGCCTTGTGCGGGGTTTTTCGTATCTGAGAAAAAACACTAACCGTTCGCCGGAAACCCCTCTTTTTACAGGCCTTTTCACGAGATTTTCAGGTCATTCAAACAACCATCGACAGATCTTCAGCCATACTCCTAGAATGCGACGCTTTGAAGAAATAACCCGTTACAAACTAACGGAATATCCAACCTTTATGAGTTCGCCCGCGTGAAAATTCGTCTTTCGATCCTGAGCCTGGTTTTTGCTTTTTCAGGCACGTTCATCACGCCAACCGTCAACGCCGCTGAAACCACCGCCGCGCCACGCGACGCTTCGCAACTGAAGATCGCCTCCGGCAGCGCCCTGCTTATGGATTTGCAGACCAATAAAGTCATCTATTCGAGCAACCCGGATGTGATCGTACCGATCGCCTCGGTGAGCAAATTGATGACCGGACTGGTGGTGGTTGAAGCGCACCAGAACATGGACGAATGGATCGACGTCGACATCAGCCATACGCCGGAAATGAAAGGCGTGTTCTCCCGAGTCAAACTCAAGAGCGAACTGCCGCGCCGCGAGATGCTGCTGATTGCCCTGATGTCCTCGGAAAACCGCGCGGCCGCCAGCCTCGCGCATCACTATCCAGGCGGTTACGCCGCGTTCATCGCCGCAATGAACGCCAAGGCCAAGGCGCTGGGCATGACCAACACGCACTATGTCGAGCCGACCGGGCTGTCTGAACGCAACGTGTCCACAGCCCGCGACTTGAGCAAATTGCTGGTCGCCGCGAGCAAGCATCCGATCCTCAGCGAGCTGACCACCACCAAGGAAAAAACCGTAGCGTTCCGCAAACCCAATTACACCCTGGGTTTCCGCAACACCGATCACCTGGTGAACAAGGCTGACTGGGACATCAAGATCACCAAAACCGGCTTTACCAATCCGGCTGGGCACTGTCTGGTACTGGTCACACGAATGGGCAACCGTCCGGTTGCGCTGGTAATTCTCGACGCGTTTGGCAAGTACACGCATTTTGCCGATGCCAGCCGTATTCGCAGTTGGGTGGAAACTGGCCGTAGCGCCAGCGTTCCGGCAGTAGCACAGCAATACAAGGCCGAGAAAAACCTCAAGAGTCGCCAAAGCGGCGTGGTCGAAGCCTCCAAGTAACCGGAAAAACCCAACTGTGGCGAGGGAGCTTGTTCCCGCCGGGGCGCGTAGCGGACCTTCTTTTTTAACAAGAGAAGGCCTGCTGCGCAGTCCAGCGGGAGCAAGCTCCCTCGCCACAGGGGTATTCAGCCAGTCGTTAAATAGCCTTTATTCAATCATTGGGTAGCGGCATTTTGTCGTCATCCGGGATGCCGTCGCCTGCGCCCGGATCTGGCGTCAGCACATTGGGCCGCGCCAACGGATCCCGCAGCGGACTGTCCGGATCCAGCACAGGATCCACGTCGTCCTCAGGCGTGGTCGGCACGCTGTCCGGTTTTTTATCGTCGAAGCTGGAATCGGTACTCATACGCACCTCACTTCAGGGTTTCAGGTCAGCCAAAGGATCGTAAGGCTTGGCCGGACGTTTACTGTCTTCGCCGGGCTCCACGTCTTTCGGCGCCTTGGCCGGGCCGACGGGGTCAACCTGCGGATCGTCGAGGTCCGGCGAATCCGGATCGAACCCCAGATCATGACCGGAAGAATGCTCGCTTGAGTGTGGGCCTTTCGGGGATGGGGAATCTGCCATGCTCGCCTCCTGAATCACCCGCACATTCGGGCTCTATCAGTGAGAGGCCTGCCGGGCGTGAGGGTGCCCGGCAGATGACGAACGGAAGATTAATGTGCGGCCAAAGCCTTTTTGGCTTGCGCCGCTTCACGTTCCTGGCCGGCCTGCGCCAGCTCATCCGCGGCCTTGAGCCAGCGCTGGCGGTCGACTTCGGCGGGAATCTGCGACGGTTTCTGGATCAGTACCGCCCAGCCGCCGGATTTTTCGAAGGCCGATTCAAAGGAACTGAAGCTCATCAGTTCTCGGCGATTCATCCCGGCGCGCAACAGCACCTTCTGTTTCAGCCGGTCGTAACCAGAAAGGATCGCGTAACGCGGTTCAGCCCAGAACGCCGAGCCTTCACTGAAGCGCACCATTACCGGATAACCGGCCGCCACCTGGGTCAACAAGGCGGGCAGGTTCTGGTCCAGCGGATAAACCACCATGCCGTAATCCCGGGCCAGGTTCTGCAGATTCTGTTGCAACTGGTCCTGTGCCCCCGGCAGATGCAACGGTTTTTCCAGCAGGCCCGGCGTGATCATGATGCCCTGCTGCGACAACAGGCTGGCCAGCACTTGCGGACCACTTTGATTAGCTTCGCCGCGATAGAACGTGCCGCTGAGCTCGACCCGCTCCGGCAGGCGCTTGACCTGCGGCGCCACACTGCCCGCACACCCTGCCAACACGGCCGCACAACCGGCCAACAGCAATGCCCCTCGCAATCGAGAAAATACCTGCACCATCGTCACTCTCGTCAGACGCCGGTCATCGTGTTCCGGCAACGCCTGCGATCATAGGGCGGTGCACGCCTACGGTATAGCCTTAAACCGCAGACCGATCGTTTGCATAGAGCGAACTGATTGGTCATCACCGACCTTTGGTCAATAGTCTGAAACACCCCATTGTCTAGACTGTCACTGAAACAGAGCGAATTGAAAAAGTGAGTGCCCGACGCAGGGCAAAGAGGAGGCACTGATGAGCCTGACCATGACTATCGTAATGCTGATCGCCGGCTGGCTGGCAGTTGCCAGCGCCATGCTTTGGGGCGTGCTGCGAATTTCGCGGCGCCACCATCACACGCTGCCCCCTGTGGCGGTCGAAAAACCGCAAAAGCACAACCCACGGCACGCGACCGCACATTGATACTGCAAACGTTCCGCCCATAAAAAAGCCCCCTGAACGCTTGGCGCTCAGGGGGCTTTTGGCTGGTCAGCGCTTACGCCTGCTGTGCCAGCTTCTTCTGCTTCGCCCGGCGCGACAGCATGTTCAGCACTTCAATCGCTGCCGAGAATGCCATGGCCGCATACACATACCCTTTCGGTACGTGGGCGCCGAAGCCTTCGGCGATCAGCGTCATGCCGATCATGATCAGGAAGCCCAGCGCCAGCATCACCACCGTCGGGTTGTCGTTGATAAACTTGGCCAAAGGCTCAGCCGCAAACAGCATCACCATCACCGAGACCACCACCGCGATCACCATGATCGGCAAGTGCTCAGTCATACCCACCGCGGTAATGATGCTGTCGATCGAGAACACCATGTCCAGCATCAGGATCTGACCAATCGCGGCAGCGAAGCCCAGGGTCACGGTCGATGTCGCGGTTTTCGGGTCTTCCGGCGCCGGGTCCATGCTGTGATGGATCTCGGTCGTGGCTTTCCACACCAGGAACAGGCCACCGGCAATCAGGATCATGTCCTTCCAGGAGAACGCCTGGCCCATGATTTCGAACACCGGGGCAGTCAACTGCACGATGAAGGCGATGGTGCTCAACAGAGCCAGACGCAGAATCAGCGCCATGCCGATACCGATGCGCCGCGCCTTCTGCCGATGCTGCACAGGCAGCTTGTTGGTCAGGATCGAAATAAAGATCAGGTTATCGATGCCGAGCACGATCTCCATCACCACCAGTGTGGCCAAAGCAACCCAGGCGGCGGGGCTGGCGGCGAGTTCTAACAGATATTCCATGGGTCAGTCCTGACTCTGTGTAAGACGGTTTAGATGGTCTTGGAGGAAGATTCGGATTTTTCCGCGTCTTTTTCCGGTGTTTCTTTTTTCTCGATCAGGCCGCCGGTGGCGTCGCTGAGCGCTTGTTCAGCGGCTTTATGCGTATCGTCGATTGCCTGTTTGGCGCTCTCGGCGGCCTTGCCCATCAACTGCTGGGCGCTCTTCTCGGCCTGATCGCAACCGGCCATAAGCAGTAAAGACGTAAACATCAGTGCTGGAATTGTGTATTTCATGGGACTTCCTTCGAATGAACAGACAGGGTCGCAGACCACACGTCGATGGCTGGGCATTCTAGGGAGACAAACACTTCAGGAAAATTCGTATTTTTAGCGGTTATACTTCGGAGTTAACGAACTATAACAATCAATGCAGGAGCTGCCGCAGGCTGCGATCTTTTGTTTCTTTAAAGAAAGATCAAAAGATCGCAGCCTGCGGCAGCTCCTACAGGGGGAGGCGTAGAGTGCTGAATTACCGACAGCTGCATTATTTCTGGGTGGTCGCCAAGACCGGCAGCATCGTGCGTGCCTGCGAGCAACTTAATCTCACGCCACAAACCATCAGCGGGCAGATTTCCCTGCTCGAACAAACCTACGGCATCGAACTGTTTCAACGGGTCGGCCGCCAGCTGGAGCTGACCGAAGCCGGGCGCCAGGCCCTGCCCTTCGCCGAACAGATGTTTCAGTTGGGCGGTGAACTGGAGCTGATGCTGCGTGCCCAGCCCAACGAGCAGCAGATCCTGTTCCGCGTCGGCGTGGCAGATGTGGTGCCCAAATCCATCGTCTACCGCCTGATCGCGCCGACCATGGAGCTGCACGAGCCACTGCGCATCACCTGCCGCGAAGACAAACTCGAACGCCTGCTGGCGGATCTGGCGATCCAGCGCCTGGACCTGGTGATATCCGACAGCCCGATGCCGTCGCACCTCGACATCAAGGGCTACAGCCAGAAGCTCGGCGAATGCGGGATCAGTTTCTTCGCCACCGCGCAGTTGGCGGCGCAATACGGGCAGGATTTTCCGCGCAGCCTCAACGGTGCACCGCTGTTGATTCCCGGGGCCGAAACCGTGGTGCGCAGCCGTTTGCAACGCTGGTTCGCCGAGCAGCAGATCCAGCCGCGGATCGTCGGGGAGTTCGATGACAGCGCCCTGATGCAGGCCTTCGGCCAATCGGGCAGCGGGATTTTCATCGGCCCGAGCGTGATTGCCGATGAAGTCAAACGCCAGTACGGCGTCGAAGTGATTGGCCAGACCGACGCGGTGACCGAGTCGTTCTATGCCATTTCGGTAGAGCGCAAGGTCAAGCACCCCGGCATCGTTGCGATTACCGAAGGTGCCCGACGCGAGCTGTTTACCGCGTTATGACGCCTGGGCGCACGCTTCGCGCGGCTTGAGCGTCATCAACACCATGGCAAGGAACACCGACAACAGAATGAAACCGGCAGCGGCGAACCCCAGAAAGCCGAGGCCGGCACTGTCGATCACCCGTCCGCCGATCATCGCACCGAGGCCGATCCCGAGGTTGGCCCCGGCGATATTCAGCGAGGCGGCGAAGGCTGGCGCTTCTGGTGCGGCTTTCATCAGCCGTACATGGCTGACCAGAAACAGTGCAGCCTGGGTGATACCCCAGATGCCCATGGCCACCGCCAGCCCCACCGTCGAGTGAATGTTCGGCACCAGCGAGACCATGCCGGCAATCATGAACGCGCAGAACAGCACCGAGGCGCCCAGCGGATGACGATCCACCGCACGGCCGCCCAGCGAGTTGCCGATCAGCCCGACCGCACCGAAGCCCATCAGGCACCAGCCAACCACCGTGCCATTGAACCCGGCCAGACGCTCAAGAATGTCGGCCAGATAGGTGTAAGCGGTGAACATGCCGCTGAACACCAGGATCGACAATACGACATGACCGATCATCAGCGGGTTGCGCAAGATTTTGAACTGCGAGGCGAAACTGACCTGATGCTGGTGCAGACTGGTTTTCGGCAGGTAAACAAACAGCAGCAAGGCCTTGGCGAAAGCGATCACCGCCAGAATCGCGAACGCACTGCGCCAGCCGAACGCATCGGAAATCAACGTGCCCACCGGAATGCCGAACACCGTCGCGCAGACGATACCGAAGCCGATCTTGGCGATCGCGCGGCCAGCGTGATCCGGGCCGACGATGTCGACTGCGGTCTCACTGGCCAAGGCCCAGAACACCGGCAGGCCGAGCGCCGGGATCAACCGGGCGATGGCCATGACCCAGATGTTCGGCGCCAGCGCCGCAACGGTGTTGGCCAGGCCGAACATGATCAGAATGGTGATGAACAGCTTGCGCCGCTCGAACCGGGCGAAATACGCGGTCAAAAATGGACCGAACATCGCCACCGTGAAAGCGAATAGAGTCACCAGCAAACCCGCCTGCGGAATGGTTACTGCCAGGTCACGGGCAATGGCCGGCAACAGGCCGACGATGACGAATTCTGTGGTCAGCACCGTGAAACCGGCGGCGGACAACAGAAGAATGGGCAACAGCATGAGCAACTCCAGCAAAACGACGACACCAGCGATGACCGAAAGGCCCGCTGGCAGACTATGAAAATGAGGATGGCGAATCTTAACAGAGTGTTTCCGGGCTGACTTGCACAAACCTGCCGACTTGCCGATCTATCCGGTGGCAGATCGTCACAGGCCTGAAGGATAACGCCTACGCTGTGATAAAGTCCGCGCCCTGAAAAACGTACACCCTATTCAGCGGCCTGTTTAACAGCGTTGATGGCGCGTCAGCCTTTTCGGTTCGTGCCGGTGACCTGCCCCCGATGTATCACCGGTTTCACGCAACCTTGCACCCTATAAAAAATCAGAGATGCCGTTATGACCGCTTCACCCCCTTCTCTATTGCAACGCCTGAAAAACCTCAGCCTGGTCACGCAGATCCTGATCGGCCTGATTGCCGGTATTGCGCTGGCGCTGTTCGCTCCGGAAGCGGCGAAAGGCTCCGCGTTCATCGGCAAAGTGTTCGTCTCGGCGCTGAAGGCCGTGGCACCGATTCTGGTGTTCGTGCTGGTGATGGCATCGATTGCCAACCACAAGCACGGTCAGGAAACCCACATCCGGCCGATTCTGTTTCTGTACCTGCTCGGCACCTTTGCTGCGGCGGTGGTCGCGGTTGTCGCGAGCATGGCGTTTCCCTCGCATCTGGTGCTGTCCACCGAGAACGTCGCGGTGACCGCGCCGGGCGGGATCACTGAAGTCCTGCAGAGCCTGCTGTTGAGCGTGGTCGACAACCCGGTCAGCGCCCTGATGAACGCCAACTTTATCGGCATCCTGGCCTGGGCGATCGGCATGGGCGTCGCCATTCGCCACGCCGGTGACACCACCCGCGAAGTGCTCGGCGACCTGTCCAACGGCGTGACGCTGATCGTGCGCGTGGTGATTCGCTTCGCCCCGCTGGGCATTTTCGGTCTGGTGGCCTCGACGCTCGCGACCTCGGGCTTCGGCGCACTGATCGGTTACGCGCATCTGCTGGGCGTGCTGCTGGGCTGCATGCTGTTCGTGGCGCTGGTGATGAACCCGCTGATCGTGTTCTGGAAACTGCGTCGCAACCCGTATCCGCTGACCCTCAAGTGCCTGCGCGAAAGCGGCATCACCGCGTTCTTCACCCGCAGCTCGGCGGCGAACATTCCGGTCAACCTGGAACTGAGTAAACGCCTGGGCCTGCACGAAGACACCTACTCGGTATCGATCCCATTGGGCGCAACCATCAACATGGCCGGCGCAGCGATCACCATCACCGTACTGACCCTGGCCGCCGTGCACACGCTGGGGATTGCCGTGGACATCCCGACCGCGATCCTGCTCAGCGTCGTCGCTGCGATCTGCGCCTGTGGCGCCTCCGGCGTGGCCGGCGGTTCGCTGCTGCTGATCCCGCTGGCGTGCAGCCTGTTCGGCATCCCGAGCGAGATTGCCATGCAGGTGGTGGCCGTCGGTTTCATCATTGGTGTGCTACAGGATTCGGCGGAGACTGCGCTGAATTCGTCCACTGATGTGCTGTTCACCGCAGCGGCTTGCCTGGGTGAAGAAGCGAAAGCCCAGCGCACCGCATAACCCCTACAAAAAACAAAAGCCCGCCAAGGCGCAAACCTTGGCGGGCTTTTTTGTAGCTGGGTGTTTTAGTACGCGCCCATGTAATCGCGTTTACCCACTTCAACACCATTGTGACGCAGCAGCGCGTAGGTGGTGGTGACGTGGAAGAAGAACTGCGGCAGACCGTAGCTCAGCAGGTAAGCCTGGCCGCTGAAGCGCTTCTCTTTCGGGGTGCCCGGACGAGTCACGATCTCGATACCTTCCTTGCCGTTGATCTGCTCCGGCTTGATCTCGCCGATGTAGGCCAGGACCTTGGCGATCAGCGCCTGCAGCTCGGCGAAGGTGGTTTCGGTGTCGTCATATTTCGGGATTTCGACTTCGGCCAGACGCGAGGACACGCCCTTGGCGAAGTCGACGGCGATCTGCACCTGACGCACCAGCGGGAACATGTCCGGGTACAGGCGCGCTTGCAGGAAAGCGTTCGGGTCGATGTTTTTTTCGGTGGCGTGGGCTTCAGCCTTTTTCAGGACATCGCTCAGGGCGTTGAGCATTTGTTGAAAAACCGGGACGGATGCGGCGTACAGGGAAATGGTCATGGCAGTCTCGTGTGGTGGCTGGGTGGAACGTGGAGGCGATTATAGCCATGCTTGATGACCACACGGCTTGCCTTTTGTTAGCCAAGGATTAGGCTAGGCGCCTTCGACTGCAGAGGGAACGCGCGATGACCACCGAACTTGCAACCACCACCGACGAACCACGGCTCAACGCCACGGAAATCCGCATTCTGGGTGCGTTGATCGAAAAACAGGCCACCAGCCCGGAAACCTATCCGCTGACCCTTAATGCGCTGGTGCTGGCCTGCAATCAGAAAACCAGCCGCGAGCCAGTGATGAACCTGACTCAAGGCCAGGTCGGCCAGAGCCTGCGCGCGCTGGAAAGCCACGGTTACGCCAAACTGGTCATGGGCAGTCGCGCCGACCGCTGGGAGCACAAGCTCGACAAGGCTCTGGAACTGGTGCCGGCCCAGGTGATTCTCACCGGTTTGATGTTCCTGCGTGGCCCGCAGACAGTGAATGAGCTGCTGACCCGCAGCGGGCGCATGCACGATTTCGAAGATGCCGAGCAGGTGGTGCATCAGCTCGAGCGCCTGATCGCGCGCGGTCTGGCAGTGTTGATTCCGCGTCAGGCCGGGCAGCGCGAAGACCGCTACACCCATGCGCTGGGCGATCCGGCAGACATCGAGGCGATTCTGGCAGCGCGGCACAATCCAGCCGAGCGCTCGAATAGCGGTGTGTCAGTTGAGCGCATCGAAGAGCTGGAAGCGCGGATTGCCGCACTGGAAGAGCGCCTGGCGCGCCTCGAATAATCACCACAATACCTTGTAGGAGTGAGCCTGCTCGCGATTGCGCCGGTTCATTCAAAAACTCATTGCCTGACGGGCCGCCATCGCGAGCAGGCTCACTCCTACATGAGATCTACGGGTTATTCACCCTCCCAGTAATCCACCCGGTCGGCCTGTCGCGCCACGGCAACAAAGCCTGACGCATTGCCCTGGGCATCGACTTTGAAGTTGTCCATCACCGCGTATTTGTTGGAGTCAGGGTATTCACAGATATCCGGTTGCTGCTGGGTGCTGACCGCCAGATAACGCAGCTCCGCGTCGCTGGTGTTGATGATCTGATGCGCCGTTTCCGGGCCGCCCGGCGGGCAGGCAATCACGTCGCCCGTGCGGATCGGAAAGCGTTCAGCCCCCAGCCGCACTTCGCCCTCCCCGGCCACCACATAGAACATCTCTTCATTGACCCGATGACTGTGAAACGGACTGCCGCGCATGCCCGGCGGTAATGCGTACAGGCGATAACCGAGTTTTTGCGCGCCGAGTTGCTGGCCTACCCGCGCCATGCGCTGCTGATAACGCCCGGCGGTTTCGCCTTCCGGGGCCAGGGCTTCGGGCAAGGGTTCGAGTTCGACCTGATGCAGGTTGAGAATGGGTGGGTGCATGGCGGGCCTCGGTCACGGTTTTCGTGGGTGGCAAGTCTGGGCTGGCTGGGGAGGCAGTATAGGCATGGATGTCTGGCTTGAGACCGTGGTGCATCCTTCGCGAGCAGGCTCGCTCCCACAGAGGATCTACAGCGAACACACAATCTGTGCATGACAAAAATTCAACTGTAGGAGCGAGCCTGCTCGCGAAGAGGCCCGCCCAGCCAGCACAACTCATCAGCTCCGGGCAAACGCCACCGCCGCCGCAAACTGCGCTTCATTCGGCCGCACGCCCGTGTACAGCACAAATTGCTCCAGCGCCTGGATCGCAATCACCTCCAGCCCGGTAATCACCTTCTTACCCTCGGCACGCCCCCGCACGATCAGCGGAGTTTCCGACGGAATCGCCACCACATCGAAAACGGTCCCGGCCGCCTGGATCACTTCAGGCTCGAACGCCAGTTGCCCGGCTTCCGGCCCGCCGTCCATTCCCACCGGGGTGACATTGATCAGCATCTGCGGTCGCTCTTCGCCGAGCTCCGCCTGCCAGCGATAGCCCAGCGAATCGGCCAATGCGCGCCCGGCGCGCTCGTTACGCGCAACGATCAAGCCGTTCTTGTAGCCACCATCGCGCAAGGCACTGGCCACTGCTTTGGCCATGCCGCCGCTGCCGCGCAGGGCGAACGTCGTGTCTTGCGGTACCGCGTGGGTTTCCAGCAATTGCGCGATGGCGATGTAATCGGTGTTGTAGGCCTTGAGATGGCCGTGGGTGTTGACGATGGTGTTGATCGACTGGATCGCGGCTGCCGACGCATCCAGCTCATCGACCAGTGCGATGCACGCTTCCTTGAACGGCATCGACACGCCACAACCACGAATCCCCAGCGCACGAATGCCGCCGACGGCTCCCGGCAGATCCTGGCTGCTGAACGCCTTGTAATAGAAGTTCAGGCCCAACTGCTCGTACAAATGGTTATGAAAGCGCAGACCGAAATTCCCCGGGCGCCCGGACAGGGACATACACAGCTGGGTGTCTTTGTTGGGATTCATCTGCATGAAACTTCTCCTTCAAAACGGACTTTCGGATGGACGGAGTTAGCCATTCCATCGGGTTCTGGACGATCATAAGCGCCTGTCTGCAACGGGCTGCGAGCCCCTTTGACCAACCGGTAAAGAAGCCGGTACAGACCTTACACAAAATTTACCCAGCGGCTGTGCTGATTTTCAGAATTTCGCTGTCATAGAAGTATCCCCGCGACAACTTTGGGCCTGGTGCAGGCCCGGACGCCGGGTCGAAGAACCGAGGAATTATCATGATTCGTAAACTCCCCATCGTGGCCTTGTTGATTGGTGCATTCGCTATCACAGGTCAGGCAGAAGCCCACGGCGGTGGCTGGCAGGGTCCGGCAGTGTTTGGTGCGATCGTCGGCTCGGCCATCATCGGCTCCGCTTTGATCAACCAGGACCGGCCGGTCTACGTGCAACAGCCTGTTTACGCTCAACCGGCACCGGTTTATGTGCAACAACCGCCGCCACCGGTCTACTACCAGCCGGCCCCGGTCTACGTGCAACAACCTGTTTACGTGCCTGGCCCGGTCTACTATGGCCCACCACGCGGCTACTACGGCCGGCCACACGGCTACTACGGTGGCCCGCGCTGGTAATCACGAACAACGAGCCCCGCTTTATAGCGGGGCTTTTTTATGACCGTCGGTCGGGCAAAGTCTGAAAAAATCTCGCCAAGGTCGCTGTGAGGACAGTCCCGGCAGCTAAAGTCGGCATGATGGACTTGACCGTCGGGGGCAAAACACAAAACGGTCATCCATTTGTCATGACGGAACCGCAATCTGAATCCGTCCGTAAACAACAGGTTGATAAAAACAAGGACGACCCATGCCTACACAGAATCCGCACCGCATCGTCGGCCTGTGCACTTCAAGCAAGGTGTACAGCGCGCTGACTGAACTGAAACACCTGGAAGGCCACCGCTGCGCCAAGTTTCTTTCGCTGCTGGCGGAGAGTCTCGTGCACAAGGGCCTGCTCAATGAGCGTGAAGTGGTGCACATGCTCGACCAGGTTGTCGACTGATACAGTCCTCACTGTGATCAATGACCACTATCAAAAGCGTTGATTGTCCCTGAGCGCAGCGAATCCCTAAGGTAGCTCCACAGATTGATGGAGGTACTTGTCATGGCTCAGGTTCAAATCATGTCGGTGGTCGGCAGCGCCGTTCCCGCATCGCTCCGAGCGTCGGGATTGCTCGCCTGCTGGTATCTGGTGCGCGATGGCGAGCCGATCAGTGGCCCGCTCACTTCACTGCCCGCAGCGCAGGCCCTGTCGCAGAAAATCGTCAGCACGCCATTCCACGCTTAAGGCAACTGGACTTTCGGTTTGGTCTCGATGAACAGCGCCCAGCTCGACATGAACAGCGCCGCGATCAGCGGCCCGATCACGAAACCGTTGAGGCCGAACACTGCGAGGCCGCCAAGGGTCGAGATCAGGATCATGTAATCCGGCATGCGCGTGTCCTTGCCGACCAGGATCGGGCGCAGCACGTTGTCCACCAAGCCGATCACAAACACCCCGAACAGCCCCAGCACTACGCCTTGCCAGATCATCCCGCTGAGCAGGAAGTACACCGCCACTGGCGCCCAGACAATCCCCGCGCCCACCGCCGGCAACAGCGACAGAAAGCCCATCAGCACCGCCCAGAGCAATGCGCTGGGAATGTCGAGAAACCAGAAAATCGCCCCGCCCAGTGCCCCTTGAGTGACCGCCACCACCAGGTTGCCCTTGACCGTCGCGCGGACCACCCGATTGAATTTCAACTGCAAACGGCGTTTGTGATTCTCTTCCAGCGGTACCGCGGTGCGAATCTTGCGCACCAGTTCAGCGCCATCGCGCAGGAAGAAAAACAGCAGGTACAGCATGATGCCGAAGCTGACCACGAACTCGAACGTACCCTGGCCGAAACTGAACGCCTGGCTCGCCAGCACCTGACTGCCCTGCATCGACGCCTTGACGATTTTCTCGCGCAAACCGTTCAACTCGCCCATGCCAAAGCGATCGAGCAAATGCTGAAAGTACGGCGGCAGGCTGTGTTTGAACTGCGCCAAATAGGCTCCGATGTCCAGTTGGCCGCTTTCGATATTGTTGTACAGCGTCGCGCCTTCCTGGACCAACAGCACGCTGAGGATGATCACCGGCAGAATCGCGATGACCAGGCAGATGCCCAACGTGCAAAGCGCTGTCAGGTTGCGCTGCCAGCCGAATTTGATCTGTAACTTGCGCTGCATCGGCGCAAACAGAATGCCGAGAATCACCGCCCAGAACACCGCGCCGTAGAACGGCAGCAGAATCCAGATGAAGGCGACCGTCACCAGCAACAACAGCACGGTGAGGGATTTGAATTGCAGGTTTTTTTCGTTCATGTCCGATCCATGTCAGTCAGGCGTCTCGCACGCCCCGAACCTTAGTCAGCCGGGGCGCGCGCGAGTGCCATCTTTGTTCATGGAGCATAGATTGCCTGGACGATGCAGCCCGGCTGATCAGCGCACCGGCAGTTTGACGATCTGCGCAGTGCTCAACACGTCGCCGAAGGTGTCTTCGACTTCCGCCAGCGCGGCTTTGTGCAGCGAATCCTTGTCGATGTACACGCCGTTGGCCCGAGTGATGGCGCGGGTTGCCGAGGCATCGGACGCGACAATCACGTTGTAGCCCAAGGGCGCGGCATCCCGCGCGGCACCCGCCACGCAGGCGTGGGTCATCAGGCCGGAAATGATCAGGGTCTGGATGCCGGCCTTTTTCAGTTGCTGGTCAAGGTCGGTGCTGGCGAACACGCTGACGGTGCTTTTTTGCAGGACAACGTCTTGGGGGCGCGGCTGCATGTCCGGATGAAATTTGACGGTCTGGCCATCGATGGCAAATACCGGCGAACCGGCCGGCGCAACGTGCTGCACGTGGTACACCGGGATCTTGTGACTGTCGGCAAAGGTGATCAGCTCGCGGGTTTTCGCCAGGGCAGCGGCACCGTCGGGGATCGGCATCCGGCCGTTGAAGTATTCATTCTGGAAGTCGATCACGATCAGGGCCGATTTGCCGGCCGGCAGGTGATCGACCGGCGTAGCGCCTGACATCGCCCGAATCGTCGGGTGGCTGTCGGCGATGGCCCCGGTGCTGGCCAGTACACCGGAAAATGCACAAGCGGTAAGAAAGCGACGAGTAAAGTTCTGCATGCAAAATCCTGCTTCGGTTGAGTGGATGAGCAAATGTTAGTCAGCCGCCACCGCACCGAACACAGCGAAACCGGCACATGATCTGTGCCTTTTCTGCACAGATAAGCTCCACAAACTCAAACCTAGATCCAGATCAATAAACCGCACTTGCCGCTGCACTACCCTGCCGCGCTTTTGCGACCGATGCCGCCATGAAGCCAGACCTCCCCCTCGCCGCCCCGGAATTGCTCGCCCCCGCCGGCACCCTGAAGAACATGCGCTACGCCTTCGCCTACGGCGCCGATGCGGTCTATGCCGGCCAGCCGCGCTACAGCCTGCGGGTGCGCAACAACGAGTTCGACCACGCCAACCTCGCCCTCGGCATTCGCGAAGCGCAGGCCCAGGGCAAGTGCTTCTATGTAGTGGTCAACATCGCCCCGCACAACGCCAAACTGAAGACTTTTCTCAAGGATCTGGCGCCGGTAATCGAGATGGCACCGGACGCCCTGATCATGTCCGACCCGGGCTTGATCATGCTGGTGCGCCGGCATTTTCCGCAGATGCCGATCCACCTTTCGGTGCAGGCCAACACGGTGAATTGGGCGAGCGTCGAGTTCTGGCAGCAACAGGGGCTGAGCCGGATCATCCTGTCGCGGGAATTGTCGCTGGAGGAAATCGGCGAAATCCGCGAGCAGGTGCCAGGCATGGAACTGGAAGTGTTCGTCCATGGCGCACTGTGCATGGCTTACTCCGGGCGCTGCCTGCTGTCGGGCTACATGAACAAGCGCGACGCCAATCAGGGCACCTGCACCAACGCCTGCCGCTGGAAGTATTCGGCGCAGCAGGCTACGGAAAACCAGCTCGGCGAGATCGTGCAGACCTTCCAGCCCGAGCCGACCCTGGGCATCGGCGCGCCGACCGATCAGGTGTTTCTGCTGCAGGAAGCCAATCGACCGGATGAGCTGATGCCAGCATTCGAAGACGAGCACGGCACTTACATCATGAACGCCAAGGATCTGCGCGCCGTGCAGCACGTCGAGCGCCTGACGCGCATGGGCGTGCATTCGCTGAAGATCGAGGGCCGGACCAAATCGCACTTCTATTGCGCGCGCACCACCCAGGTCTATCGCCGGGCCATCGACGACGCGATGGCCGGACGCGAGTTCGACCGCAGCCTGATGACCGATCTCGAATCACTGGCCCAGCGCGGCTACACCGAAGGATTTCTGCGCCGCCATGTGCATGACGAATACCAGAATTATCAGAACGGCAGCTCGGTGTCCGAGCGTCAGCAGTTCGTTGGCGAACTGACTGGCGAGCGCCGCGACCGGTTGGCCGAGGTCAAGGTGAAGAACCGTTTTGCCTTGGGCGACCATCTGGAGCTGATGACGCCCAAGGGCAACTTCCATTTCGATCTGCACCAGTTGCACAGTGCCAAGGGCGAAGCCATCGAAGTCGCGCCCGGCGACGGGCACACGGTGTACCTGCCGATACCGGATGCGGTGGATTTGCGCTTTGGCCTGCTGATGCGCGACCTGACTCCCTGAACCCATCCCTGCGGCAGGTCCTACACTGGAATGCGGATGGGGTCAGAGGAATTCTTCGCGCAACATCGCCACGAACGCCTCACGCGCTGGGTGCACCCCGGCGTTTTCGTGCCAGTAAAACAGGTTGTCGATCGCCGTCAGTTCGGGAAACTCATAGCCCACGCATCCAGCGCCTTTGGCGTATTGCTCGAACACCCCTTTGGGCACCAGCGCGACCCCGGCGCCGGCACTTACGCAACCGACAATCGCCCCGTAACTCGCCAGGCTGACAATCGGCAGCGCCTGGCCCTGACGCAACAACCAGTGCTCCAACGCCGCCCGATACGGGCAGCCTTGCGGCCACATGAACACGGTTTTGTCCTGCAGATCGTGGATGTCGCGCACCGGCCCGAATGACGTCGAGGCAATCAGCAGCAACTCTTCGCGGTACATCGGTGTGCGCTTGAGCTGCGAGCGCTCGACGTCCACTGCGACGATGGCGCCGTCGAGGCGATGGCTGAGGGTATCGTCGAGCAACTGGTTCCAGGTGCCGGTGGTCAGCTCCAGAGCCACTCGCGGAAAGCGCTTGTGAAACCTCGCCAAAAGACGCGGCAAACGCCCGGTGGCCGAGGATTCGATCGCGCCGATACGCAGCGGCCCGGAGGGTTCGGCGGCGGGATCCACCGCGCGTTTGGCTTCGGCGGTCAGCGCCAGAATCCGCTCGGCATACGCCAGAAACGTCTGCCCCGCCGGGCTGATCCGCAGCCCGCGCCCCTCGCGCAGAAACAGCGCGACGCCGAGTTCCGCTTCCAGCGCCTTGATCCGTGCGGTGATGTTCGACGGCACACAAAACAGCTTTTCAGCGGCGCGGGCAATGCTGCCCTCGTCGGCCACGGTCTTGAACATGCGGATCTGCGCCAGCTCCATACTCATCACTCAAAGTGAACGTTCAGCGCAGTATAAGTCAGTTGTGGCGAATTGTTGCTCGCCCGGATACTCGGCGCATCAACCTCTGCGGTGCGCCGATCATGCCGTCTCCCTCTCCTGTAAAAATCATTCTGGCCACGGCTTTCGTGGTCGGCTGCTGGGCCTATTCGCCGACCGGTATTCACATCGGCCTGCAGGCCTATGACCCGGGGCATCTGGCTTTGCTGCGGTTTCTCCTGGCGTCGTTGTTCATGGCCGTGATCGCTGTGTTCAAGGGCATTCGCCTGCCGCAACGGCGCGATGTACCGCTGTTGTTCGCCTTGGGATTTTTTGCCGTCAGCCTGCATCACGTGGCGCTGAACATCGGCCAGCAAAGTGTCAGCGCCGGCGCCTCCAGCGTGCTGGCGCAGTCGAGCCCGCTGTTCAGTACGCTGCTGGCGCGCTACGTGTTCAAGGATCAGGTCAGTATCTGGCGTTGGGGCTGCGTATTGCTGGGGCTGGTCGGCGTGGTGATCGTGGTCAGCGCTGATCGTGGCCTGGGGCAGATCGACGCGCACGGCTTGCTGATTCTGCTGGCGGCGCTGTCATGGAGCATTTACTTCGCCCTGCAAAAACACCACGCCCGGCGTTATGACGGCTTCAGTCTGGCGTGTTATGCGGTGTGGTCGGGGACGCTGCTGTTGCTGATTTATCTGCCGGGGCTGAGCGATGCAGTGCTGAAGGCGCCGTTGCGCGTGCAGTGGGCGGTGCTGGCGTTGGGGGTGTTTCCCAGCGCGCTGGCTTATCTGGCCTGGGGCTTTGTGCTCAGGCATGTGGACTTGAGCCGGGCGACGATGACGCTTTATTTGATACCGCCGACGGCGATGGGGATTGCTTCAGTCGGCCTCGGCGAGCAGCCGGCACTGATGGTTCTGATTGGCGCGGCGGTGGTGTTGATCAGTGTGCTGGCGTTGAATCTGGAGCGGCGGGTGGAGGGTCGACCGGTTGAGGTCTGATCGAGGTTTTTACTGAGGCTGATGACCCCATCGCGAGCAGGCTCACTCCTACAGGGGGATGCGTTCTACCTGTGGGAGCGAGCTTGCTCGCGAAAGGGCCGGCGCAGACTATAAATATCTCATGCCGGGTTAGCCTCAGCGCCTGTCATCCGACAACGGCGTCGGCTCATCCGCCGGCGGCACATCATCATCCGCCGCCGGGTCCTTCCAGTCTTCCGGCCGATCGGCATCACTCAACGGATCACGTCCCGGACTCATGCCCGGCGGCGCATCGTGATCGGCCAGTGTCGGCTCATCCGTGCCGGGCACCGGACGGGTCGGATCGGTCGGTAGCACACCACCTTGAAACAGCAAATCATTAGCCATGACACACCTCACCAAGGAGGTCCGGAAAACCCGGGCCATACAGCTTGGAAGCGTGCCTGCGCAGGCCGTGCTATCGAGCAGACCAACGGCCATCAGCCCTGCGCACTGAAGCGGTCGCGGCTGTTGGTCAGGTGCAGCCACATGGCGGCGCGCGCCGCGTCCGGATCCTGCCGCTTGATCGCATTCAGGATCGCTTCGTGCTCCAGATGGGCCAACTGCCCCAGCTTGCTCAGATCCGCCGCGCCACGCTCGGCGGCATTGAGCCGCTGACGCGGAATCATCGCGCTGCCCAGGTGCTGCATGATTTCGCCGAAGCAGACGTTGCCGGTGGCCTCGGCGATCAGCAGATGAAAACGTCGATCAGCCTCGACACAACTGCCATTGCTGTCCAGCAGACGCTGATAGTCATCCAGCGCCTGACGCATCTGCAGCAATTGCTGCTCACTGCGCCGTAGCGCCGCCAGCGCCGCGGCCTGTGTCTCCAGACCCATGCGCAATTCCAGAATGCTGCGTACTCCGAGCGCGGTGTCGACATTCAGGCGCAAGCCCTGCTCGGCAGCGCGCTCGATGACAAAACTGCCGATGCCGTGCCGCGTCTCCACCAGCCCCGAGGCCTGCAATTTGGAAATCGCCTCGCGCACCACCGTGCGACTGACACCGTGCTCCTGAACGATGGCGTTCTCCGACGGCAGCTTGTCGCCGGGCGACAACTGGCCAAGCAGGATGCTCTGGGTGAGTTTCTCCACCAGATCGTGTGCGAGGTTGTGTGCACGTTTGGGCGCAGGGGCGTCGAGGTCTTCTTGCATGATCGGTTCCGGTCATCGGGGCTTGTCGATCGTAGCACTGCGCGTGGCTGACGAGATCGATTTTAGTGCTGAAACAGTCACCAACTTGTATGACAACATTCAATAAAATTCAAAAAACCGGAATAGGCAAGATGGCTGATCTGTTTGAACGTTGACCGAAAAACCATGACAAGCGTCTGATACAAGCACGCAAAGTCAATAAAACCGGGGAATACCGCCAAAAAGAAATAAGAAATCTGCCCACCAGACAAATTTAATCGCTACACCCCACTTGTAGGAAAAAAAATCTCAGTTGTATGATGTCTATCAACAACGCAACACTCAGCCCTACCCCCGCATAAAAATAATCAGTGGGAGAAAAACCAAGTGAAAACCTCCGTCTCCGGGATGAACGAGGGCGTCGATTCGACACTCGCGTCCGCCATCTCGAAAGTGAAACGCCACGTCCTGCCGCTCTTCGTGATCATGTTCATCGTCAATTACATTGACCGGGTGAACATCGGTTTCGTCCGCACTCACATGGAACATGACCTGGGCATCGGGGCTGCCGCCTACGGCTTCGGCGCCGGTCTGTTTTTCATCGGTTACGCGCTGTTCGAAGTGCCGTCCAACATGCTTTTGCAGAAAGTCGGCGCGCGTATCTGGCTGACCCGCATCATGCTCACTTGGGGCCTGGTCGCCGCCGGCATGGCGTTCATCCAGAACGAAACGCACTTTTACATCCTGCGCTTTCTGCTCGGCGTGGCCGAAGCCGGGTTCTTTCCCGGGGTGATCTACTATTTCACCCGCTGGCTGCCCGGCGCCGAACGCGGCAAGGCGATCGCAATTTTCCTCAGCGGATCGGCAGTCGCCTCGCTGATCTCCGGCCCGCTGTCCGGCCTGCTCTTGCAGATCAACGGCCTGGGCATGCACGGCTGGCAATGGATGTACTTCATTGAGGGGATGTTCTCGGTCGGGCTGTGCGTGTTCGTCTGGTTCTGGCTCGACGCCAAACCCCACGACGCGAAATGGCTGACCCGCGCCGAACAGGACGCACTGGTCAACGCCATCGACGATGAACAGAAAGCCCGCGAAGCCGCGACGCCGATCCGCCCATCGATGGGCAAACTGCTCAAGGACCGGCAAATCATCCTGTTCTGCCTGATCTACTTTTTCATTCAACTGACCATCTACGCCGCGACGTTCTGGCTGCCGAGCATCATCAAGAAAATGGGCGAGATGAGTGACTTCCAGGTCGGGCTGTTCAACTCGATTCCGTGGCTGCTGTCGATCGTCGGCATGTACGCCTTCGCCGCGTTCTCGGCCAAGTGGAAGCACCAGCAAGCCTGGGTCGCCACCGCGTTGTTGATCGCCGCAGCAGGGATGTTCATGTCCACCACCGGCGGGCCGATCTTCGCCTTTGTCGCGATCTGTTTTGCCGCGCTGGGCTTCAAGTCCGCCTCGTCTTTGTTCTGGCCGATTCCGCAGGCCTATCTGGATGCACGGATCGCTGCAGCAGTGATCGCACTGATCAACTCGGTAGGCAACCTCGGCGGCTTCGTCGCGCCGACCACCTTCGGCCTGCTCGAAGAACACACCGGTTCGATTCAGGGCGGCCTCTACGGCCTGGCCGCGACCTCGATCATCGCCGCGATCATCGTCTTCGCTGCGCGCACCACTCCGAAACCCGCTGCTGACCTCGCCGTGGCCGAGGCCGCGCCAAAGCACGCATGACTTCCTTTTTAAAGATGCCGACAAGGATAAAAACATGACCGCACACGACACCGCCAAAGCGCCAATCATCACTGACATGCAGGTGATTCCCGTGGCCGGCCACGACGGCATGCTGCTCAACCTGAGCGGCGCCCACGGGCCGTTTTTCACCCGCAACATCGTCATTCTCAAGGACAACGCCGGCCACACTGGCGTCGGTGAAGTGCCCGGTGGCGAGCGCATCCGCCAAACGCTGGAGGATGCCCGCAGCCTGGTGCTCGGCAGCACAATCGGCAACTATCAGAAGATCCTCAATCAGGTGCGCCAGACCTTCGCCGAGCGTGATGCCGGCGGCCGTGGCCTGCAGACGTTCGACCTGCGTATCACCATCCACGCGGTCACCGGACTCGAAGCCGCCCTGCTCGACCTGCTCGGGCAACACCTCGACGTACCGGTCGCGGCGCTGCTCGGCGAAGGCCAGCAACGCGACCAAGTGAAGATGCTCGGTTATCTGTTTTATGTCGGCGATCAACGCGAGACCGACCTCGCCTACCGCAGCGAACCGGATGCCGATAACGACTGGTTCCGCGTCCGTCACGAGAAAGCCATGAGCGCCGAAGCGGTAGTGCGTCTGGCCGAAGCGGCCCAGGCGAAATACGGTTTCCAGGACTTCAAACTCAAGGGCGGCGTGCTCAGTGGCGACGCGGAAATCGAAGCCGTGACGGCTCTGGCCGAACGCTTTCCCGAGGCACGCATCACCCTCGATCCGAACGGCGCGTGGTCACTGAAAGAAGCGGTCCGCCTGTGCCGCGATCAACATAAGGTGCTGGCTTACGCCGAAGACCCGTGCGGTGCGGAAAACGGTTACTCGGGGCGCGAAGTCATGGCCGAGTTCCGCCGCGCTACCGGGCTGAAGACGGCGACCAACATGGTCGCCACCGACTGGCGCGAGATGGGCCACGCCATTCAGTTGCAGTCGGTGGACATTCCGTTGGCCGACCCGCACTTCTGGACCATGCAAGGCTCGGTGCGCGTCGCGCAGCTGTGCCATGAGTGGGGCCTGACCTGGGGCTCACACTCCAACAACCACTTCGATATCTCACTGGCAATGTTTACCCATGTCGCGGCAGCGGCGCCGGGCGACATCACCGCCATCGACACGCACTGGATCTGGCAGGACGGCCAGCGCCTGACCAAGGCACCACTGCAAATTGTCGACGGTTGCGTGCAAGTGCCGCAGAAACCGGGGCTGGGTGTGGAACTGGACATGGATCAGCTGGCCAAGGCCCACGAACTGTACAAAGGCATGGGTCTCGGCGCGCGGGATGACAGCGTAGCGATGCAGTTTTTGATTCCGGGGTGGACGTTCGATAACAAGCGGCCGTGTCTGGTGCGCTGACATTCTCAAGCTCACCGTACTTCAAATGTGGGAGCGAGCTTGCTCGCGAAGGCTGAGTGTCATTCAACTCAAATATTGACTGACACGCCGCCTTCGCGAGCAAGCCCGCTCCCACAGGAGGGGATTTGTGTCAGGCAGAGATTTGTACCAGCCACTGCTTGAACGCCGTCATCGCCGCCGTCTCCGGCCGTGACTGCAAGCGCGTCAGCCAATAACTGCCGGTGGTGATTTCAATCGCAAACGGCTGACAAATCACGTCCGCTGCCAATTGCCGGGCGAACATCAACGGCGGTGCCAATGCGACTCCGCTGCCCTGCAGCGCGGCTTCCATCATCGCCAGCGACGAATCGAAGACAATGCTCTGCGGCGGGGCCGCGTGGGTCGCCAAGCCTGCGGCATGAAACCACTCCGGCCATTCATCGGTGCGATAGGAACGCAGCAAGCGCTGTTGCAGCAGATCGCCCGGGGTATGCAACTGCCGGGCAATTTCCGGCACGCACAACACCGACAGTGGCGCATCGAGCAGGCGAGTGGCCTCGATGCCATGCCACGCTCCGGCGCCGAATCGAATCGCGTAATCCAGCCCCTCAGCCGCGACGTCGACCCGGTTGTTGTGAGTCGACAGGCGCAAATCTATGAGCGGATGTTTCGCCTGGAAGTCCGCCAGCCGTGGCAGCAGCCAACCGACCGCAAAGGTTCCGACGGCACCCACGGTCAACATGTCCCGATACTGACCGCCGGCCAGCCGCTCGAGCATCTGCGCGATGTGATCGAATGAGGTGGTCAAAACCGGCAACAGGGTCTCCCCTTCACTGGTCAGCATCAGCCCGCGAGGCAGGCGTTTGAACAGGGTGACATTGAGCTGCGCCTCAAGGCTTTTGACCTGATGGCTCACCGCCGCCTGGGTCACGCACAATTCCACAGCGGCGCGGGTAAAGCTCAGATGCCGCGCCGAGGCTTCGAATGCGCGCAGTGCATTGAGCGGCAGTTGAGGTCGAATCATGCCAGGTCCCAAATTTTTCTAATGGCTCATCCGAAATATCATCGTTTGTCGACGAGTGCCAGACTGCCTAAATTGTCGGCGCTGATCAGTCGACCAACGTTTCAATTGCCCGCAGTGTAGCGGGATATCACCCTCAACACTCATGGAGAGTGGTTCACTCATGTCCTTCATCAACCTGAGAAAAGTCATTTCCTGCAGCGCATTCGGCGTAATTTTCGCTGCTAACGCGTGCATGGCTGCCACGCCGAGCGACGAGCAACTGCAAGCCTTGGTGAATAAAGCCGTCACCCCGGTGATGCAGCAACAGCAGGTTCCGGGCCTGGCCGTAGCTATCATCATCAACGGCCAACCGCATTACTTTAATTACGGCGTCGCCGCCAAGGATACTGGGCAGAAAGTCAGCGAAAACACCCTGTTCGAGATCGGCTCGGTGAGTAAAACTTTCGCCGCGACCTTGGCCGGCTATGCGCAGGCGACCGGCAAACTGGACCTGTCGACTAAAGCCAGCCAGCTCTGGCCGGAACTCAAGGGCAGCGCTTTCGACAACATCAGCGTGCTGCAATTGGGCACCTACAGCGCCGGCGGCCTGCCGCTGCAATTCCCTGACCCGTGGGATTCGGCGAACAAGATGCTCAGCTACTACCAACAGTGGAAACCGAGCTTCCCGGCCGGCAGCCAGCGTCTGTACTCCAACCCGAGCCTGGGCCTGTTCGGTTATCTCGCCGCCAAGACCCTTGGCCAGCCCTATGATCAGGCGATGAGCGAAACCCTGCTGCCGAAACTTGGCCTGCAACACACCTACTTGCAAGTGCCGAAAGCGCAAATGAGCCTGTACGCGCAGGGCTACGACAAGAACAACCAACCGGTGCGCGTCACCCCGGGCGCGATGGATTCAGAAGCTTACGGCGTGAAAACCAGCGCCGCCGACATGCTGCGTTACGTGCAGGTCAACCTGAAACCGGCAAGCCTGGAGGCCCCGCTGCAACAAGCCATCGCCAACACCCACACCGGTTACTACAGCGTCGGCGACATGACCCAGGGCCTGGGTTGGGAAATGTACCGTTACCCGATCAGCCTCGACCGCTTGCTGGCCGGCAACAGCACGGAAATGGCCATGCAGCCGCACAAGGTGCAGTGGTTCAACCCGCCACAACCGCAGGCGGATAATGTGCTGCTGAACAAAACCGGATCTACGGGTGGCTTTGGCAGTTACGTGGCGTTTGTGCCGTCGAAGGATGTCGGCGTGGTGATTCTGGCGAACAAGAACTTTCCGATTCCGGAGCGGGTGAAGATTGCTCACACGATCCTCAGCGTTTTGACCGACTGAAAATCAAAAGATCGCAGCCTTCGGCAGCTCCTGCACCGATCCCATGTAGGAGCTGCCGCAGGCTGCGATCTTTTTGACGGGCAATAAAAAAAATGGGCGACCTGTAGAGGTCGCCCATTTTTTTGATTCAGGCCATACCATCAATCATCCGGCATTTCCGGTGGCTTGCTCGGTTTCGCCGGTTTGGTTGGCTTGGCGCCCTTCTCGCCTTTCTTGGCTGCCGGTTCGGCGGCCGTGGCCTTGGTTTCAGCGACTGTCGGTGCGCTGATTTCCTTTTCGCTGGCCGGCAATGCATCAACCGTGTCGAAGATTTTCTTCAGATCCACCGTCTTCGCGTCATCGCCCGAGGCCGAGAGCTTGGTCTCGCCGTCCTTGCCCAGCAGGAACACTTTCGGGTACGCCCCGGCGCCGAGCTTCAACGAACGCAACAGGGCCATGGTGTCCTGCTGACCAAGATCCTTGCCGTCGAGCTGGCCGGCCATATTGAGGATGGTGTAGACCTTGATGTTGCGGTCGGCGACGCCCTTCTTGTTCGCCGGATCTTCCAGCGACTTTTTCAGGCCCACCCACACGGGGTCGACGGTGCTTTGTGCGATCACGATCAACGGTCGGGCCCGCCCCATATCCCCGGCGATGGGCGAATCGTTGTCAGCGGCGAACAAGGGGCCGGCAATCGCCAGCAAGAGTGTCAGGGTCAGTGACCTGATGAGCATGCGCATCTCCTTTTGATATCCACGCTCTAATGATTGCGCATCGCGGCGATTGTTCCGGGGTCGTGCCCGGCAAATATGTTTCGCCTTGTCAGAAGCTTAGGTCAGCCACGTCATTGCGCAACCGCATCGGCGTAATCGTGACGCGGATTTGATTACCTTTTGTGAGCACATTAGGCTGGCTGTTCCGCCCATGAAAAGGAGTTCAGCCCATGCACATCGATTACCTGTGCGATCACCCGCAGTTGATTGAGGAACTGGCCGAACTCAACTTCAAGGAATGGGGCGAATTCCGTGACGGCGATACCCTTGAAGCCCGCACCGAGCGGATGCGCGCGGCCTGCGGCAAGGGTGCGGTTCCCAGCGTGGTGGTGGCCATGGAAGACGGCCGATTGCTCGGTGGCGCGCTGCTGATCGATAGCGACATGAAGATCCGCCCGCAACTGACGCCGTGGCTGGCGGGCGTCTACGTGAAAGCCGAAGAACGCGGACGCGGGATTGCTTCGCAGCTGGTCAACCGGATCGTCGCTGAAGCGGCAGCGCTGGGGGTGGCCGAGTTGTATCTGTACACCGACGCCGCGCAATCGCTGTATGCGCGGCTGGGGTGGGAGGTGGTCGAAGATGTGGTGTACGAAGACCTGCCGGTGACGGTGATGAAGTTCGTCATCCAGCGTTGATCGGAATTGATCCTGTGGCGAGGGAGCTTGCTCCCGCTGGACTGCGCAGCAGACCCTGCTTTTTCAATGCAAGCGCAAGGGACGCTTCGCGCCCCGGCGGAGGTGTGCGGCGTTCCGACAAGCGCCTTCGCACAAGGCTCCAGTGCGTTCAGCCCAGCGCGGACGCCAGCGTTGAAGCCTCGACACGGCGCCCGGCAATCCTGAGCTGCCCGTCCTCCAGGCTGATGCTCAGCGTCACCGGCAATTGATCACCCGGATACTTGCGCAGCAGCAAAGCGATCCCGCTGTCGGATTCATCCTCCGTGGAAATCAGATCCCACAGGCTCTCGCTCAGGTCGAGCAGCACCCGCCCGCTCTGCTGATCGACCACGCGCGGCGCATACAACCAATGGCTCATGCGCATTTCCCGTGGTTCGACGGTGATCGCCAGGCGTGCGTTGCAGTGCAGAGTGGTTTCGCTCATGGCTGTCAATCAGAACGCCAGTTTGTAGCCGATCAACAGCAGCATGGTCGCCAGGCACGGGCGCAGCAATTCATCGGAAATGCGCCCGGTCAGGTGGCTGCCCAGCCAGATGCCCGGCAGCGAACCCATCAGCAGGAAGCCCAGCACGCCCCAATCCATGTTGCCCATGCTCGCGTGACCCAGACCGGCAACCAGAGTCAGCGGCACGGCGTGGGCGATTTCGGTGCCAACCAGACGCCGGGTCGGCAGCAGCGGATAGAGGATGAACAGCGCGACCGTGCCGAGGGCGCCGGCGCCGATCGAGGTCAGGGCGACCATAGTGCCGAGGATGAGGCCGGTGATCACCGTCATCACATTCAGGCGCGCGCCGCTCGGGTTGTAGTTGCCGCCCGCGCGTTTGTGGGCGAATTCGAGCAGGCGCTTCTTGAACAGAATCGCCAGCGCCGTGGCAAACAGCACAAAGCCCAAGGCCTGTTTGATGATCGAGTTCATCGCTTCGGGCGCGGTGTGCAGCGTGCTGAGAAACCACAAGGTCATGGCGACTGCCGGCACGCTGCCGAGGGTCAGCCAGCCGGTGATGGCCCAGTCGATGTTGTTGTTATTCTTGTGCACCAGCACGCCACTGGATTTGGTAATGGCCGCGTACAGCAGGTCGGTGCCCACCGCAGTTGCCGGGTTGATGCCGAACCACAACAGGATCGGCGTCATCAACGAACCGCCGCCGACACCGGTCATGCCGACAATAAAACCCACCACCAGCCCGGCGATCACCAGGCCGAAATTTGCCAATTCCATTAAGACGTCCAGAAAAACGACAGGAAAAATCTGGCCCGCAGCATAGCGATTTTTCATATAACCACATATATCGATGCGGTCTATCGTTATGCCTTTGTTCAAATCCACATCATCTCTACTGTAGGAGTGAGCCTGCTCGCGATAGCGTCTCCCCAGACAAATTATTCCGCCTGATAAAACGCTATCGCGAGCAGGCTCACTCCTACAAAGTCATGCGGTGACGCGCCGGCCCGGTTTGAAGCTGTGATGACGGTTGATCCACACCGTCGCCAGCGCGATCAGCGACAGGATCAACAACGCCCACGGAAACGACATTACCCCCGCTCGATCCAGCAGCAACCCGCCGAACAGGCCGCCACCTGCAATCGCCACGTTCCACGAGGTGGTGAGCATCGCCTGCACCACGTCCACATGCTCGCCGGCCGAATCCGCCGCCGCCGTCAGCAGCAACGTCGCCGAACCACCAAATGACAGGCCCCACACGGCCATGCAGGTATAGATCAGCCACGGCGACGGTGACATCAGCGCCAGCACCAAGGCGGTCACGGCAAACAGCACGAGGCTGATCAGCGTCAGCCAGCGCAACCAGCGATCCACCAGCAAACCGATGATCCAGATCCCCACCAGCGAACACAGGCCGAACACCAACAGTACCAGATCGACGCGCTCGGCCAGCCCGGCCTGCATCAGGAATGGCGCGATGTAGGTGTAGAGAATGTTGTGCCCGAGCATCCAGGTCAGCACCACGAACAGCACCGGCCGCACGCCCGGCAGGCTTAGTGATTGCAGCAGCGGCAGGCGTTCGCTGCTGGCCTGCCCCGGACGGTCCGGCACCGCCAGCACAATCCACGCTGCCAGCACCAGGGCCAGCGCCGACATGATCCCGAACGAGGCGCGCCAGCCGATCAGGTTGCCCAGCCAGGTCCCCGCCGGGGTGCCCAGCGACAGGGCCACCGGGGTGCCGAGCATGGCGATTGCCAACGCCCGTCCCTGCTGGTGCACCGGCACGATGCCACGGGCGTACCCGGCCATGATGCCCCACGACAGCCCTGCTGCCATCCCGGCGAGAAACCGCGACGCCAGGGTCAAGCCGTAATGGGTGGAGAACGTGGTCACGGTGTTGAACAGCAGAAACCCGCCCACCGTCATCAACAGCACCCGCCGCCGTGGCCAGCCGCGCGTGGCGACGGTCAGCGGAATCGCCGCGACAATCGAGCCCAGCGCATACAGCGTCACCAGTTGCCCGGCGAGCACTTCGCTGACCCCAAGCCCGGCGCCGATCTGCGGCAGCAGCCCGGCCGGCAGGGTCTCGGTGAGGATGGCGATAAAGCCGGTCATGGCGAACGCCAGTAACGCAGCATAGGGCAGTTTTTCGCGGCGGGCGGCGTGGTCGATGCCGGTGAATTCGGTGCTTGCGGAGTCGGTCATGACAGGTGCAGCTCCATTTGAGTCAAATGTGACGGAGGATTGTATACAACCTATCCATCATGACTGACAACACTTCCCTGTAGGAGCTGCCGCAGGCTGCGATCTTTTGATCTTGATCTTAAAAAAACAAAATCAAAAGATCGCAGCCTGCGGCAGCTCCTACA